>NZ_JAFIBI010000001.1:3718210-4047763 GCF_017832975.1 Arthrobacter sp. PvP023 | reverse complement strand
AGTTTGCGGAGGGCAGTCTTCTCGTAGGCGGCGTAGTGGTACACGTGCATGTCCGGGTATTGGCGCCGCCTGTCCTCCACGTAGTCCAGGAAATCGAGGAAGGCCTGCTTTTCCGCCGCGCGGTTGTGGGCCCAGAACGGCTTGAACACGGTCCGGCCATCCGGTGCCGAAGGCGCTTCGATAACCCCGAACAGATACTCAAGGCCCCAGATTCCGGTGGCGGCGTCCTGCCACAGCGGATCGCCTTCGAAGTCGAAGAAGATATCTCCGGGGCTCGGCGGGGGCAGTTCTGCCAGAGTGTTCTCCGGGATGACCCGGTAGCTGATGCTGTGCTGTTCGCCGTCCTTGACGTAGCTGACCGAACCCTCCGCCGTGCCAGCATTGCTCTGCATCCGGGCCTGGTCCTGCATCCGCAGCAAGGACGGGCTGGCGCCGGGCAACGTCGCGTCGGCCAGCTGCTTGACGGTGAAGATGCCCTGCTCGTGGAGTTTCTTCCGCTGCGCCGAGTTCATCCGCGCCACCAGGAGGAGATCGTCAGTCGCTTTGACCTGTTCCTGGCAGTAGTCGCACCGGCCGCAGGCAACAACACCGGGTGCGCCCCAGCCTACGGTGTCCGGCTGGTTCCGGTGGCCGGCCGTCAGGGCCAGGAACCTTTCCCGCCGTTCGCGGAAGACCGGGAGGATGTCCGCCAGTTTGTGGCTGCTGCGGACATAGTCGAACCCGCCTCCGGCTGTCTCCACTGTGGCCCCGAGGACCAGGGTGACAGCGGGGTCGGGTTCTATTCCGGCCTGAAGCAGCTGGTCTCCGTAAGCGGCAAGCTGGAGCAGCGCCGTCACTTTGGCATGGTGGGCCAGTTTGGTGTCGTACACGGCGTAGCTGCCGTCGTCCTTTTTGACCAGGAAGTCGGAACGGCCGTGGAAGCGGCCGTCAAAGAAGGCCGCCTGGAAGACGACGTCCGCTCCCGCCCGCAGCGCGTTGATGGATTCGGCATGCTTGGCCTGCAGGGTGGCGCGGTCCATGGTGGTGGCTGCCGCGACGTCGTACACGCCGCGGCCGGTGACGGGATCCGAGGGACCGAACTCGTCAAGGAACTTGTCCAGGACTTTGTGTTCGTGGATGTCCCCAAGCTTCGCTGTGCGCGCCAGCATTTCGTCAGGCTCGAACTCGGCTTTAGGGGAGCGGCCCAGTTTTTCGTCCAACTTGCGCAGCAACTGATACTCGCACGTTGCAGCGATGACCAGATCGCTCGCGGAGAAGACCAGGTCCTGCACCTGGTCCGGTACTTCCGGTTCAAGAAGAAACACTGCGCCTCGTTGCCGTAGATGTTGCGGTGCCGGTTGTTGTGAGCTGCCGTTGATGTCTTATTGCCAAGCTATCAAAGGGCCCCGACAATCTGCCTTGGGATCTCCCGCTCCGCCGCTGCCCGCCGGCCTCTGGCCCGGGCAGGCACGGTCGGCGTAAGGTCTGAGGAACATGACTGAACAGCAGCCTTTTGAAGTCGTCCAACGGTTTCCGGATTTTGAAGTGCGCCGTTACCCGGCGCACGCCGTCGCCGAAGTGAAGGTGAACGCGACCTTCGACAGTGCGGGCAACGCCGCTTTTCGGCTTCTTTTCGGTTACATCAGCGGTAACAACACCGCACGCGAGTCCGTGTCCATGACCGCCCCGGTGCTGCAAAGTCCCGCGTCATCCCGGAAGCTGGCAATGACGGCGCCGGTGGTCCAGAGCGGGGCCCCCGGCGACAGCGAATTCGTTGTTGCGTTCGTTCTTCCCGCCAGCATGACGGCGGCAACAGCACCCGTGCCGAATAATCCGCAAGTGGAAATCCGGTCCGTGCCCGGTTCTGTGGCCGCCGTCCTGGGATTCTCCGGCAGGGGGACCGAAGCTGCGTTCGGGAAGCGGAACAGTGTCCTGCAGGAAGCCCTGGCTCAAGCCGGCCTCAGGCCGGTCGGAGCGCCGCGGTTCGCACGCTTTGACCCGCCTTTCAAACCCTGGTTCCTCAGGAAGAACGAGGTGGTCCAGGATATCGAGGAGTCGGCGGGACTTGCCGGCCACAGAGGAGGGCCGCATGAGCAATAAACCAGGCGACCGTACCGCCACCGAGGCAGCCGCCTCAGCCGCTGCCACCTACGATGAGGCAGCCTTCGAAGCAGCTGTCCGGGCCGCGGAGCAGAGCCTCAGTGAAGGCGGCATTCCCATCGGGGCCGCCCTCGCGAGGGGGAGCGAGGTGATCGCCAGCGGCCATAACGAGCGGGTACAGCATGGAGATCCCATCGCCCACGGCGAGATGGCGGCGCTCCGCGCTGCCGGACGCCAGAAGAGTTACCGCGACACGACGCTCTACACCACCCTGGCGCCGTGCGCGATGTGCACCGGGACGATCATCCAGTTCAAGATTCCGCGGGTGGTGGTGGGGGAGGCCAGGACGTTTCCTGGCGAATTCGAGCTCCTGCGCTCGCGGGGTGTCGAAGTGCTGGTGCTGGACGACCGGCGCTGCGTGGACATGATGCTCGGTTTCCAGCGCGACTACCCGGAGTTGTGGGCTGAGGACATCGCCGAGGACGAACCCACGGACGCTGACC
Organism: Arthrobacter sp. PvP023; assembly: GCF_017832975.1. Classification (NCBI taxonomy): domain Bacteria; kingdom Bacillati; phylum Actinomycetota; class Actinomycetes; order Micrococcales; family Micrococcaceae; genus Arthrobacter; species Arthrobacter sp. PvP023. Next base: position 4,045,181 of record NZ_JAFIBI010000001.1, on the reverse strand, counting down.
GCCGCGTCCCGGGGAAATAGGGCGAGACAGACTACGGACACGAGGCGGAGACATGGACCGGGACCGCATGGCCTTGAGGGCAGTGAAGTCGTTTCACACGCTTGCATGGTTCCTGATCGAAGCCTGCATGATCTACCTCTTGTACGCGGGCCTCCGCGGTCGCTCGGACAGACGAGCAGGGGTGGCTGCGGCCGTGGTGGCCGGCGAGACGCTGATTTTTGCCGCCTACGGGTTCCATTGCCCGCTGACCGCCGTGGCCAAGAAGCTTGGTGACGAGACCGGTTCGGTAACGGATATCTATCTGCCAAAGTGGTTCGCACGGAACCTCCCGGCTATACATGTGCCGCTGATCCTCCTGGCGGTCGCGCTACACCGCCGGAACATCGTCGCCGCGCGGGCGCGCGGACAGGCGGTCTTGCTGACCGGGCGGCCCGCCCGCTGATCAAGCCTGCAAGCTAGAGGAACGCCTCGCGGCCCGTCCCCTCCCGCACCAGCAGTTTGCCGTCTTCGATGGACACGAGGAGGCTCTTGGGTTTGCCACTGAGTTTCAGGCCCCCGGACAGGCCCCGGCTGGTGACGTCAACGCCGATGATGGCCCCGCGCGCCGGTAGCTCGATCGCGACCTCCTCGGCTATGCCAAGCAGCGGATTGGTGGAGAGCTCGGTGTCGCGCCTCGCCTGTTTGCCGTTGACGAAAACCGTGACATTGTCCTCCTTAAAGCCGCCCTGAAGGATGATGAGCAACTCCTGCATCGTGGACCGCCTCCGTAGATCGCCGGGCTCCCCCAACTGCCACTACATCACTTCTTTCCCCTTGTGGATAGCCCCAGTTTTGGCCGGTTCGGGGTGGTTGAGGGAGGACCCAGCGACACAGTGTCCGTCCGGTAGGGCAAAATGTTCTGGGTGAACCACATCCCGCAGCGCCCTTCCCCGTCCCCCGCCAAGACTGCTGACTCCACGGCAGACCACATCGCGGCCCAGATCGCCGACGAACTGGGCGTCAAGGCGTGGCAGGTGAAAGCTGCGGTGGAACTGCTCGACGGCGGCTCGACGGTCCCCTTCATCGCCCGGTACCGCAAGGAAGCCACCGGGACGCTGGACGACACCCAGCTCCGCGAACTCGAGGAGCGGCTCCGCTACCTCCGCGAACTGGAGGACCGCCGTCGGACGGTCCTTGAGGCGATAGCATCGCAAGGCAAGCTGACGCCGGAACTGCAGGCCGCCGTCGTCGGCGCTGATACCAAATCCCGGCTGGAAGACATCTACCTTCCTTTCAAAACCAAGCGCCGCACCAAAGCGCAGATCGCGCGTGAGGCGGGGCTCGAGCCGCTCGCTGACACGCTGCTCAAACGGCCGGAACTGGACCCGGAGCGCGAGGCCGCCAAATACCTGAACGCTGAACATTCCATCGAGGACGCTGCGGCGGCGCTGGCGGGCGCCCGGTCCATCCTGGTGGAGCGCGTGGCGCAGGACCCGGACCTGGCCGCGACGCTGCGCGAACGGCTCTGGACGCAGGGCCGCATGGTGTCCCGCGTGAAGAAGGGCCAGGAGGCCGAAGGCCAGAAGTTCAAGGACTACTTCGAGTTTTCGCAGGCGCCGTCCGGGATGCCGTCGCACCGCGTACTTGCGCTGCTCCGCGGGGAAAAGGACGGGGTGCTGGAGCTGGACCTCGCCGAGGCTGAGCCGTCCGACGACGACGCCCTGGCAGCTGCCCGCGGCCGGTACGAATCCGCCGTGGCCAGGTTCCTCGGGGTTGCGGACCGCGGCCGGCCAGCCGATGAGTGGCTGCTGCAGACCGCGCAGGTGGCGTGGCGCTCGCGTGTGCTGGCCCGGCTGACCGCCGATCTGCGCGGGCGGATGTTCGCCGCAGCCGAGGACGAGGCGGTGCGGGTTTTCGCCGCCAACCTCCGCGACGTGCTGCTTGCCGCGCCGGCGGGCAACCGTGCCACCCTCGGGCTCGACCCGGGCCTGCGCACCGGTGTGAAGGTGGCAGTGGTGGACGGGACCGGCAAGGTAGTGGCCACCGACACTGTGTACCCGCACGCCCCGGCGCGGAAGTGGGACGAGGCCCTCGCAACACTGGTGCGGCTGGCGCGCCAGCACGCCGTCGAGCTGGTGGCGATCGGCAACGGGACGGCCTCACGCGAGACCGACAAGCTGGCCCTCGAGCTGATCAAGAAGCTGTCTGCGGAGTCGGCGGCAGGGCAGGGCGGCGCCGGAACCCGGGCGCCAGAAAAGCTCGTGGTATCCGAAGCCGGCGCCTCGGTATATTCGGCGTCGGCGCTTGCCGCGGCCGAGCTGCCCGGCATGGACGTCTCCCTGCGCGGCGCGGTGTCCATCGCCCGGCGCCTGCAGGATCCGCTCGCGGAGCTGGTCAAGATCGAACCGAAATCGATCGGCGTAGGGCAGTACCAGCACGACGTCACGGCCGCAAAGCTGGACCGCAGCCTGGACGCCGTGGTGGAGGACTGCGTGAACGCCGTGGGCGTGGACGTGAACACGGCGTCACCCGCGCTGCTGAGCCGGGTGGCCGGCGTCGGACCGCTGCTGAGCGAGAACATCGTGGCGTACCGGAACGAGCACGGGCCATTCGCCAAGCGCAGCGAGCTCAAGAAGGTGCCGCGGCTGGGGGCCAAGGCGTTCGAACAGTGCGCGGGCTTCCTGCGGATCACCGGCGGAGCGGAGCCGCTGGACGCGTCCAGCGTGCACCCGGAGGCCTACCCGGTGGCACGGAAGATCCTCGCCGCAGCAGGCGCTAAGTCAGCAGGCGGCAGCTCAGCTGCCGGGAAGGCAGCCCTTAGCGGGTCCGGTGCCGGCAGCCTCGCTTCGCTCAACCCGCAGGATTTCGTGGAAGGCGCCTTCGGACTGCCCACAGTGCAGGACATCATTGCCGAGCTGGAAAAGCCCGGCCGTGACCCGCGGCCGGCGTTTGCAGCCGCCAAGTTCTCGGAAGGGATCGAGAAGATCTCCGACCTCCGTCCAGGGATGATCCTGGAGGGAACGGTCACCAACGTGGCCGCGTTCGGGGCGTTCGTGGACGTGGGCGTGCACCAGGACGGACTGGTCCATGTTTCCGCGCTGGCCAACCGCTTCGTGTCCGATCCGCGCGAAGTGGTGAAGTCCGGCCAAGTGGTGCGGGTGAAGGTTCTTGAGGCCGACCCGGAGCGGAAGCGTATCTCGCTGACGCTGAGGCTCGACGACGAACCGGCACCGTCCGGCGCACCCCGGCAGGCAAGTGAGGGCCGCCTGGCGCGGGGTGACGGCAACCAGCCGCGGAACGGCCGTTCCGATGCCAAGCGGACGCCGCCGCCCAAGCCCGCACCGGCCAACACTGCCATGGCCGAGGCACTTCGGAAGGCCGGCCTGGGCAAGTAGCTGCACATCCGGGCCGCTGTTAATCCGTCATCCCGCTGCCGGCTGTGGCTACAGTGGTCCCCATGACTTTCACCCGGCCCGATCCGTTCACCACGCGCCCCACCCTGCAGGGAACCTTCGGGATGAGCGCCTCCACGCACTGGCTGGCCACCGCGGCCGCCCAGGCGGTGCTGGAACGTGGCGGGAACGCGTTCGACGCCGCCACCGCCGGGGCGTTTGTGCTCCACGTGGTGGAGCCGCACCTGAACGGACCGGGCGGGGACATGACCGGAGTGTTTGTCACGGCGGAGGAACCTGGCAAACCGGTGGTCCTGATGGGGCAGGGTCCGGCCCCCGCCGCAGCGACGCCGGAGCACTATCGTTCGGAAGGTCTGGAGCTTGTGCCGGGTTCAGGCGCCCTGGCGGCGGCGGTGCCTGCCGCCGTCGACGCCTGGCTCGTCCTGCTGCGCGACCACGGAACGTGGGAGCTGCAGGCGGTGCTCGAGTACGCGATCGGGTACGCGCGGGACGGCCACCCGATGCTGGGAAGGGTTGGCGCGACCATAGCGGCAGTGTCCGAGCTGTTTACGGAGCACTGGCCTTCGTCGGCCGAACTGTGGATGCCCGGGGGAAGAATCCCCTCTGAGGGGGAGCTGGTACGGAATCCGGCCTATGCGCAGACCCTTGAACGGCTGGTGGAGGCGGGGGCCCCGGGGTCCGCGCGGGAAGCGCGCATCGACGCAGCACGCCGGGAATGGCGCGAGGGTTTCGTTGCGAAGGCCATGGTGCGGTCCGTGCAGACGCCGCACCGGCATTCGTCCGGGACTGACCACCGTGGAGTGCTGGCCATGGATGATTTCGGGGGATTCGAAGCCGGTTATGAAGCCGCGGCCACTGTTGAGTTCAGGGGACACACCATCGCCAAAACGGGTCCGTGGGGACAGGGGCCGGCGCTCCTGCAGACCCTGGCGATCCTTGACGGCTTTGCGGACGAGTACCTTGATCCGTCCACCGAACTGGGCGTGCACACCATCCTGGAAGCCCAGAAGCTGGCGCTCGCCGACCGGGAGGCCTACTACGGCGACACTGACGTTCCGCTCGACCACCTGCTGTCCGCCGGGTACGCCGCGGAGCGCAGGCAGTTGATCACGGAGCGGGCATCGCAGGACTTCCGGCCCGGCCGGGTTCCGGGACACGAACCGTTTATCCCGCCGCTGCGGACGGAGTACGTGCCGCCGGCGCTCGCGAACGACGACGACGGGCCGGGTCTTCGCGGGACTGCCGGCGCCGGCGTGGGTGAGCCGACGGTGCTGGCTAGCGGCGAAACGCGTGGCGACACGTGCCACATCGATGTAGTGGACCGCTGGGGCAACATGATCTCGGCGACTCCGTCGGGCGGCTGGCTGCAGTCCTCCCCGGCGATCCCCGAGCTGGGTTTCTGCCTGGGAACCCGGCTGCAGATGACCTGGCTCGAACCGGGAACACCGTCCACGCTGACCCCCGGGAAGCGTCCCCGCACCACTCTGACGCCCACTCTTGTGCTGCGCAACGGCGCGGCTGTTACGGCGCTGGGCTCGCCCGGCGGCGACCAGCAGGACCAGTGGCAGCTCCCGTACCTGCTGCGGACCATCGTGGGCGGCTACACTCCGCAACAGGCCATCGATGCGCCAACATTCCATACGACATCGATGCCGGGATCGTTCTGGCCCCGCACCTGGGAGCCCGGCGGCGCAGTGGTGGAGGGCAGGCTGGGTGAGGACGTCATGGCCGGCCTGGAACGCCGTGGCCACCGGATCACGTGGGCCGGCGACTGGACGCTGGGACGATTGTCCGCCGTCGTCCGTGATCCCCGGACGGGGGTCCTGCTCGGTGCAGCGAACCCCCGCGGTGCGCAGGGGTACGCAGCGGGGCGGTAGGGTTTCCGCCCTAACGTAGGACCACCCATGCTTGGGTTCACTCTTTCACTCTTTCATGACGATATCGACCGAGATTTCCACTGCCGGAACCGTCCCCCTGTTCTCGAGCCAGTGGTTGGTATTCCGGTCCTCGGGCCATCCCACTCCGGGCCCGTAGTCCGTGGCGACTCCGTTTCGATGGTCGGTGATCGTTCCCTGCAGGATGTAGACGGTGCCAGGGCGGCCCACGTGGTCGTGGACCGGGCCGAACACACCGCCGGGCTCGATGGTCACCATTCGCGTTCGAAGCTGGCGCCCTTCCATGCCCTCGATCTCGGAGGCTAGGTCAACCGTTGAAAGTAGCTCCACCGTGACACCTTTTGTCTCAGGTGCCGCCTGTTGGTTGCTCATGGTGCTCTCTTCTCTGTACGTCCTTGTACGTTCGCGACTGTTGCTGGTGGTCCACGCCGGACCGTCATCGTCCGCACCGGCATGCGCCGCCCTTCCAGCCGGTCCCCGTCTCCCCACACTAGGAAGTTAATAGGACTCCGAACAGTCCCTGGCCCGAAAACCCAACGAAGTACCAGTAGGACATCTCGTAAGAACGTCGGGCCGGCATGGTGCAGCATCACTCGGGCCTGAAGTAGTTGTTTCGTTGTGGTTTTTGGCGTGGGTCGATGTGGGGTGGCGGGATGAACCACGGGATCCCGGTTTTGACCTGGATGTGCCACTGTTCCTTGTGGATCAGGTGGTGGTGCTGGGAGCAAAGCAGCGTGCCGTTCTCGGTGCTGGTGGTTCCGCCGTGTGACCAGTAGGTGATGTGGTGGGCTTCGCACCAGGGGGCGGGGATGGTGCAGCCCGGGAACGCGCAGCCTTGGTCGCGGGCGGTGAGGGCTTTGCGGATGTGGGGCGGGAAGATCCGGGTGGTCCTGCCGATGTCCAGGACGCGGCCCTGGCTGCCGAGGAGGACGGGGATGATGTCGGCGTCGCAGGCAATCTTCCGTACCGTGGCGGCGGTGACGGGCCCGGTGAACGTGAACGAGCCCGTGCCGGGGATGCCTAGGGTGCCGGTTGGCCTGTCGCTGTTGTGGTCGAGCCGGTCGAGGCGGTCCAGGAGGTCGCGGTAGTCGATGGTGACCATGACCTGGGGACGCAGACCGCCGGCAGCGGGGAGGTTTCCGGTGGCGAGTGTGGTCTTGGCGGCGCCGACGAGGCCGTCCAGGAGCTGCTGGGGCCGGGTCCGCCGGTCCAGATCCTGTTCGCCTGGTTGGGTGCGGGGGTTGGTGGCGGTGTTCATCACGGTCAGGAGGGGTTCGTACTGGTCCGGGGTGGCGAAGAATTCCACGTGGTGCAGTCCGCGGCGGGGTTTCCGGATGAAGACGCCCTGCCGGTGCCGGAGCTCCTCCTCGGAGGGTTCGCTGCCGTCCTGGTCGGCCGCGTCAACCAGTTGCCGGGTGACGCGGGCGACGAAGTCGGTGTCGTTCTCGGCCGCGGTGCGGGTCAGGGTGTGTTCCATCCGGGCCATGGTGTCCGCGGGGGCGTGGTGCCGGACCCGGTCCAGGGCGACGGTGATGATCGTCGCGGAACGGGAGCTTACCGACCCGGACGCGACGGCCGCGGCGAGCACGGGCCGTTCCGGAGGTTGGGGGTGGCCGGTGATCCCGGCCCGGGGCAGCACGGCTTCGGCCAGGGCGAGCCGGCGGCGGGCTTCCCCGGCACCGATCCGCAGTCTCATACGCAGGAACTCGGTGGTGTTCCGGCACCCGTCATCGGCCGGATCCGGATCGTTGGACCTCGGCGTTCCCGGGCCGTCATCCGGTTGGGCCTGCGTCCCGGTCGCCCAGCCGATCGGCCCATGCACAGCCGTCTCGTTGCCCCACCCGGTGGTCCAGCCAACGGCCGCACCCGAACCCGAGCCAGCCCGCGCAGCAGCTGCAGCAGCACTGGCCTCGCGCCGCGACCGGTCCACCGCCCCGGCAGCAACCACCTGCAAATATTCAGCGGCCCGGGAGATGTCCTCCACCAGGGCGGCGAAGTCAGCCGCCTCCCGGAAACCCAACACCGCAGCGTCCGCGACCGCCGTCGAACTAATGGCCTCCAGCAGCTCAAGGCACCGGGACAGCTCACCGGAACCAACGCCGTCGAACGCTAAAGCCTCAGGACGCCGCGGCCCCGCGGGGACGCTCCGCAGGCTACGGACTGAACCCGGCGAAACAGCGGCCGCGGGTGAAGCAGCAGCAGCGGGCAGCTTGGCCCACCGCAATGCCCCTCCTGCTGCAAGTTCCCCCGTGACTTCCATGGGGTAACTATGCCAAAGACCTACGACAAAATAGCTGCGTCACCCCTTGGTGGCCCGGAAGATCGTTGAGCCGCGCAGCCAAGAGCGAACGAATACTTGCGCCCCTGCCTGGCGGTGCTTCTCGAGGCGGCCCCCGAGGAGCGCCGCCCCCTACCCAAGCACCCGCGCCCGGCCAAACTGGGTCCGGACGCCGGGGGAGAACAGCACGGACTCGGGCGGACCTGCCACCTCGAGTCCGGCGGCGCTGATCAACCCGTCCTCCAGGACCGTCAGCTCAGCCCGGTACAGCGGCCAGGGCGAATGGGTGTTCGGGATATACAGCGTCCGGTCGCGGAAGCGGGAGTGCAGGCCGAACCTGGCAGTGAGGTGGACGGACAGCGGGTCCGCCGCGGCGTCGTCGAGCGCCGGCACCACCGCGAAGTCACTTCGGGCCCCGCGCCGGAACCGCCGCACCGAATAGCCGGTGGACGGGCTGCCGGGGTAGGCGGCACGGAAGCGGGTGTGTGACCACACATACGGAATGCCGGCCGCGCGTGCGGCCAGCACCACGGCCAGCCGGTCCGCGTCCAGGCTCAGGAAGACCACGCCCCGGGTGCCGTCCGGTTCCCGCGAGTACAGCCGGACGTTGATCTCGTTGAAGTCCCCGAAGAACGGCACTGCGGGGCCTCGTCCGATGCCTGCTTTCTGCATGCGGAAGCCGATCAGTCCCACCCATGCCGAGCCGTCGAAAACGTCCGGCACCACCCCGGGCGGCATGAACGCTGCCGCCGCCGCTTCGGGGATGCGCCAGTGCAGGAACACTGCATCGGTCCACCGCTGGTCCATGATCACCGGGGCGGGCAGCTCCGGCGGCTCCGGCCACGGGTCCGGCAATCCCACGCCGTGCAGCTCCGGCCCGGCCACTAGTTGAGTGCCCGTGTTCCCTGGGGCAGCGCGCCCCCGGCCAGGAGCCCGGCGGTGGCGTCGGCAAAGGCCGTCAGGGCAACCCGCTGGGTCCAGGGGCCGTAGGAAATGCGTGCCACGCCCAGCTCCTGAAGCTTCGCCGGGGCAAGCGATCCCGGAACGTTGATGACGGACACCTTGTTCCGGCCGATGCCCTCAACGAGGGCGGCCACGGTGGGCTCGTCCAGCAGGCCGGGAACGAAAACGGTGGTTGCTCCCACGTCGAGGAACGCGCGGCCCCGTTCGATGGCGTCGGCAAGTACGTCAGCGGGGTCGCGGTCCTTGCCCTTGAGGAAAGCATCGGTGCGTGCGTTGAGGACGAAATCGATGCCTTCGGCCTGGCCTGCCTGGACGGCGGAGGCCATCTGGGCAACGGCGTCGGCCAGCGGGCGCATCTGGTCTTCGATGTTGGCGCCGACGATTCCCACCCCGATCGCCTTCCGGATTGTCTCGCCCGGGCTGCCGTAGCCGGATTCGAGGTCCGCGCTGACCGGGAGGCTGGTGGACGCGGCAATGCGCCCCGCCGCTTCGATCATGAGGTCCACGGGGATGTTCTCGCCGTCCTCATAGCCAAGCGAAGCCGCAATGGAGTGGCTGGCTGTGGCCAGGGCGGCGGTGCCCGGGACATCCGCGGCAACCTTGGCAGTGATGGCGTCCCAGACGTTGATGACCTGAAGGATTTCCGGCGCCTGGTGGAGGCGGAGCAGTTCAGAGGCTTTAGCTGCGTTGTTGTGAGTCATGCAGCGAGCCTAACCGAGGGCGCTGACAGCCGAGAAGGCTTTCAGCCCTCAGGTGATGAGCCCGACGCTCCGGCTGAGGCTGCCGCGCCGGCGGGCTGTTTCTGCCAGGGCCAGCGGCCGGTGATCTCGAGCTCCAGCGAGAAGCTCAGGAAGGTCCGGATAAGCACGATGATCGCCAGCACACCCACGCTCTCGAAGGTCGGCGTCACGGCGACCGTACGGATGATGTCCGCCGCCACCAGGAGTTCAAGGCCCAACAGGATTGAACGGCCCAGCAGCTGCCGGTAGGAGCGGTACACGGAAAGCGGTTCGGAGCCAGGCGGCAGACGTCTCGGCTGGAATCCGCGCAGGGCCATGGGGATGGACACGACGGCGCCGATCACCATAACGGCGACGCCGGCAAAGTCCATGAACCGGCCCACCGATTCGATGATGTGCTGGAAATCCACTGTTCCCCCTACAAGGCTTCGGATACGGAAAAGCGCAGCGGCATCACGGGTGCCTGACGCCTTCGCCGGCCAGGATCGCGCGGTACCCCTCGCGGAAGGTGGGGTAGGAAAACTCGAACCCGGTGCTGCGGAGCAGGGCATTGCTGCACCGTTTGTTGCCGCCGCGGGACGGTTCGCCGCCGGCCGCGCCGCCACTGTCACCAGCCGGAACGTCCGACGACGGCCGCGGGAGTCCCAGCTCGTCGGCCAGGAAACGCTGGACTTCGCCGAGCTCCGCGGGATCGTTGTCCACGCCGAGGTACACGGGTCCGGGTTCGGCGGCCATAGTGCAGAGGTGCACGATCGCCGCGGCGGCGTCGTCGCGGTGGATGCGGTTGGTGTACCGCGGTTCCGCCGGAGCCACCGCAGTTCCTGAGCGGACCTGGTCGATCAGCCGGGTCCGCCCCGGCCCGTAAATGCCGCCCAGGCGAAGCACCACGGGGGTGATCCCGGTGCCGGGCAGGCGCCGGTGCAGCAGGTCCTCGGCCTCGCGGATGATGCGGCCGGAGAATCCGCCCGGTGCCGGCGTCGTGCTTTCATCCACCCAGCCGCCGTCCGCGTCGCCGTACACGGCGGTGGAGGAGACGAACAACACGCGGCGCAGCGGTGAAGGCGCCGCGGCGCCGTCGTGCTCGCGTGCGCGTTCCAGCGCATCCAGAACGTTAGACAGTCCGTCCACGTAGGCGGCCCGGTAGGCCTCTTCGGTGGGGGAGTCGGCCGCAACCGCGATGACGACGGCGGTGGTGTCCGCCGGGATCTGCGGCAGCGGCGGAACGGTCAAGTCAGCCGCGACACCCTCGATGGCGGCCGGTAGCTTGTCGGGCGACCGCCGCCAGCCCACCACGCGGTGGCCGGCGGCCGCGAAACGCAGCCCGGCCTCGGTACCCAGATCGCCGCAGCCGGCCATAAGAACAGTCATACGGGCCAGTCTGCCAGAGCGGCGGCGAAGCCTTGGCCAGGCTCGGGGATTACGGCTAGGGCGCCGGAATCGGGAAGAACAGCCGGGGGTCCTGCAGCAGGGCGGGGTAGTCGAACGAGGAGCGTTCCACAACGTCCGTCACCTGGAAGTTCCGGGCGAAACGTCCGTCCACCGTGATGGGGCGCCCCTGGACCTTGCCGACCGCGAACGTGGCGCCGCCGTCGAACGGGACAGCGATGGCCGAATTGCCGGGGAGGGTGCGGAAGGCCTCCTCCTGCTGCTGGCGCTTCCGGGTGGGCTTCTTCACCAATTGCTTGGGCGGCCGCTTCTTGGGGTTCTTGGCGGGGCGGCGCGAGTCGGTGTCGGCGTAGACGAACTCGTACTCTTCGGACTGGGCGGCGGCCTTCGCGGCGCGGCCGACCTCCGGCAGGCTGATGGTGTCGAGCTTGTCCGGGGCGGTGTCGCCCACCTGGGCACGCAGGATCCAGAGCCGGTCACCGACCGGATCCTCCGGGAGGAACTCATGCCGGGGTTCGGGCCAGACATACTCGAGGTCCGCGGGTGTTCCGGGGAACAGTTCGCTGTAGAAGCGCGGTTCCTTCTGCAGCAGCCGGGAGCGGTGGCTCAGGTGGAGGTCGGGCTCGCCAAGCCACGGCGGCATGGGGATCTTGGCCGCGTAGGCCGCGTGGTCAGCCTGCGGGGCAAATTCGGCGATCTTGGCCCGGGTGGTGTCCTCGCCGCCGCGGGCGATCCATTCATCAGCGATGGCCAGGCCATACATGGTCAGCGCGGGAACGTAGCCCATCCACATGCGGATGGCCGGGTGCGACTGCCAGCCGTACTCCGGGATCACCAGCGCACGCAGTGTCTGCAGCGCCTCGACACGCTGCTTGCCGAGCCGCACGCGGTCAAGGACCGCGGCACTCTGCTGGAAATCTGGATAGGGAAGGAAAGTCTGCATCCTTCAAGTGTGGAGGTGCCGGGGTCCAAGACCAAATGGCGGCGGCCGCCGCGCACCCGCTGAGGCGGCGGCGTTGCAGCGGCAAAACGCTGGTAGGCTGTGAGCGGCCTGAGAGCAGTGCGGCGTAGTTTACTGGACCGTATGCTGAGACGGGGGCGACAACACGGTCACAATTTCACTAAGATGACCCCAATCAAATCCCGCCTCAGCCACCCTCCGGAAGACACGAAATGACACTTACCCAAGCAGTTCCGTTCACGCCGAAGTTCGGACAAATGCTGAGCCCGGAAGCCAAAGGCATCCTGGTGCTTGATGAATTCACCATCGACCCGGAAGCGGCCCGCAAGGAGCAGCACGGCTTCCGCGCCGCCATCGGTTCTGTTGCCCTGAAACTCCGGCGCATCGTTGCCCTCCGCCTGTTCATCGCGGTAGTGGCCATCGCCAACCTCCCCCTGTTCCTGCTGTCCACCGGTTGGTGGATCTACGCCGTGTCCCTCGCCGTTGTAGTCGGGGTGCACGCAGCGGTCTCGTGGCTCAACGCGCATGAGCCGAAGGTCCGCCAGCGCCACTCGCTGGAGCTGCACCTGCACCGCGAACGCAGCGACAACTACCGCAAGGTGCGCGATGCCGTGAAGTTCGTGATCGATTCGCCGGCGCGCATGAACGAGCACCTCTACCTCGAGCTCCTGGCAGCCAAGCGGGTGGCCCTGCACCTGCACATCGGCACTGTGGCCCTTCTGGACACCAGCGACGACTCCGCCTGGAAAGTCCGGATCGTCCGCGAACTGCCGCAGGCGGCGTGAACTAACTTAAGAAACAACGACGCCGGAGCTCCCCGCCAAGGGAACGCTCCGGCGTCGTTGTTTAACGCTCTGCTACCTAAACCCTAGGCAGGCAGCTGCAGAACCTGTCCAGCAAGCACCAGGTCGGGATCCACGATGGTGTCCGTGTTGGCATCGGCAAGGGTCTGCCAGCCGCCCGTGATGTCCAGCTTCTCCGCGATGGTGCTCAGGGTCTCACCGGCCTCCACCGTGTAGGTTTCGCCGCTCAACGGAACCTGTGCGGCGTGGCGGGGTTCGGCCTGGGCGGGTGCCACTGCGGCAGACGCGGCCTGGACCGGAGCCTGTGCGGCCTGTACCGGTACCTCGGCGGGGGCCGGGGTGACCGGGACGCTCGGTGCGGGTGCTCCACCGCCGCCGCTAAGGCCCAGGCTGGCTGCACAAGCAGGCCAGGCACCCCAGCCCTGGCTGGCCTGGACGTTCTCGGCGACGGCGATCTGCTGCTCGCGGGTGGCGTTTGCCGCCGATCCGGTGCCGCCGTAGGCCGCCCAGGTGCTATCGGTGAACTGGAGTCCGCCGCTGAAACCGTTGCCGGTGTTGGTGCTCCAGTTGCCGCCGCTCTCGCACTGGGCGAGGGCGTCCCAGGTGCTGGTGCTGGTTACGGTGGGCACGGCCGCGTTGGCGGCTGTGGCGGACAGTGCGAGTCCTGCCGCGGAAACGGCGGCCAGCGTCACTCCGCGGCGCGCGGCGGTCCCCAGTTTGGATTTGCCCATGGGGGTGTTCATGCGAGTGGAAGTGTTCATGGAAGTGGATGCTCCTGAGGGCCACCTGCGCTCGGTCCGTCCCCGGACGTTGTCGCGCCACTGCCCGCCCCTGACGAACTAGAGGTCATGTACGGTGTCTGCCGGCCGGGCAGTAACTGGTGGTGGCAGCACCGGGCATTCGTTGTCCCGCTCGGCGGGATCACGTTCCACGCTAGGACAGTGCCGGTGCGTTATCAAATCGAAATAGATATCCGCCATGGTGTGGATGCGTGCGGGGCGTGATTGCCGGTGCTCTCAACGATCCAGCGCCTCATTGGTCCAGCGCCGTCGCCAGGTACGGCGCCGTCCGGCTCCGGGCGGAACGGGCGACGTCGGACGGCGTACCGGACGCCACGATCTCACCGCCGGCGTCGCCACCGGCAGGCCCGAGATCGATCACCCAGTCCGCGGCGGCCACCACGTCCATCTCGTGCTCCACCACAATGACGGTGTTTCCGGCGTCCACCAGGCCGTGCAGCTGGGCCATGAGCAGTTGGACGTCCGCAGGGTGGAGTCCTGTGGTGGGCTCGTCCAGCAGGTAGAGGGTGTGGCCGCGGCGGGCACGCTGGAGTTCCGTGGCCAGCTTGATCCGCTGCGCTTCGCCGCCCGAGAGCTCGGTGGCGGGCTGGCCCAGCCGGAGGTAGCCCAGGCCAACGTCGCGCAGGGTCTGCAGGCTGCGGGCAGCGGCCGGGACGCCGGCAAGGAAGTCCGCGGCGGCGTCCACCGTCATGGCCAGCACTTCGGCCACGTTCTTGCCGTTGTAGGTCACCTCCAGCGTCTCCGGGTTGTAGCGCGAACCCCCGCACTCGGGGCAGGGGCCGTAGCTTCCCGGCAGGAAGAGGAGCTCAACGGCCACGAACCCTTCGCCCAGGCAGGTCTCGCAGCGTCCGCCTGCCACGTTGAAGGAGAACCGGCCGGCGCCGAACCGGCGGGCACGTGCCTGCCCGGTGGCGGCGAATTCCTTGCGCACCGCGTCGAACAGCCCGGTGTACGTGGCCAGGTTGGACCGCGGCGTGCGGCCGATCGGCTTCTGGTCCACCCGCACCAGACGGTCAATCCGCTCTATTCCGCTGGTTTCTGCCACGGCTTCGGCAACGATGAGCGGTTCTCCGGACCCGGCGTCCCCGGATTCCAGATCCTCGGCGGTTACCTCCGCAACCGCCGCAGCGTCACCCGCCTGCGGGCGGAGCCGCGCCCCCACCACCTCGGCAAGGACCTGGCTCACCAGCGTTGACTTGCCCGAGCCGGAAACGCCCGTGACCGCCGTCAGGATACCCAGCGGGAATTCCGCATCGAGATTGCGGAGGTTGTGCCGGCTGATGCCCTTCAATCCGAGCCAGCCGTCCGCTTGCCGGCGCGCACCGCCGTCGTTCGTCCCGCCGTCGCGCTGTCCGCCGCCGTTGCTCCCGCCGCCGCCGGGGAACAGGAAGGGCCGCGTAACGGACGACTCCACGTCCGCCAGCCCCGCAACAGGGCCGCTGTAGAGGATCTCGCCGCCGCCTTCTCCGGCGCGGGGCCCAACGTCAACCAGCCAATCGGCCCGGCGGACCACGTCCATGTTGTGTTCCACCACGAACACCGAATTCCCGGAGGATTTGAGCGCTTCGAGCACAGCCTGCAACGGTTCGGCGTCGGCGGGGTGGAGCCCGGCGGACGGTTCGTCCAGTACGTACACCACTCCGAACAGCCCGGAGCGCAGCTGGGTGGCGATCCGCAGCCGCTGCATCTCGCCGGGGGAGAGCGTGGGTGTGGCCCTGCCCAGGGCGAGGTAGCCCAGGCCCAGCTCCAGCAGGACGGTGATCCGCAGCAGGAGGTCGCGGGTGATGGCGACGGCCACTTCGTTGGTCTCGCCCGAGGCCGCACCACGGCTGGCCGTCCCGGCGTCCTTCAGCTCGCTGGTGGGCCGGATGACCTCGGCCAGTTCGGCCATGGGTACGGCGTTGAGCTCGGCGATGGTGCGTCCCGCGAAGGTCACGGCCAGGGCGTCGGGCGTCAGTCCGCTTCCGCCGCAGCGCTCGCACGGTCCCGTTTCCATGAACCGGAGAACGCGCTGGCGCATGGTGTCGCTCTTGGAGTCGGCCAGCGTGTGGAGCACGTAGCTCTTGGCGCTCCAGAAGCGGCCTTTGTAGGGTTTGGCCACCCGGTCCCGCTTCGGCGTCACCTCCACCACGGGCTGTTCCTCGGTAAACAGGATCCAGTCGCGGTGCTTCTTGGGCAGCTTCCGCCAGGGGATGGTGACGTCGTAGCCGAGGTGGCTGAGGATGTCGCGGAGGTTCTTGCCCTGCCACGCACCCGGCCAGGCCGCAATGGCGCCGTCGGCGATGCTCAGCGAGGTGTCCGGGACCAGGGAAGATTCGCTGACCGTGTGGGCAATGCCCAGGCCATGGCAGACGGGGCAGGCGCCGGCGGCCGTGTTGGGCGAAAACGCGTCCGAATCCAGCTGTGCCGTGCCTTCCGGATACGTGCCGGCACGGGAGAACAGCATGCGCAGCGAGTTGGACAGCGTGGTCACCGTACCCACGGTGGACCGGCTGCTCGGCGTGCCGCGCCGTTGTTGAAGGGCGACGGCGGGAGGCAGCCCCGTGATCAGCTCCACTTTGGGATTGTGCCCCTGCTGGATGAGGCGCCGCGCGTACGGGGCCACGGATTCGAAATAGCGGCGCTGGGCTTCTGCGTAGATGGTGCCGAAGGCGAGGGATGACTTGCCGGAACCGGAGACGCCGGTGAACGCGACGATGGCATCCCGGGGCACGTCCACGTCCACGTTGCGCAGGTTGTTTTCCCGGGCTCCGCGCACCCGGACGAATCCATCGGTGGGGTGGTCCGGAGTCAGGAAGGGCACATTGGAAGCCTGCTTGTTATGTTGCATCGGTTCGACTCTATCGGTGCGCGGGCGCTGCGGGCATATCCTTACCGGATGGAAACTTACGACGGCGCGCCCGAACCCGGCGGCGCGTCAGCACTCAGCGATGCTCCTGTCCACGCCCCCGAGCAGGCCCCGGCGGCCCAGGCCGGCACCGAAGAAGCTGTAGCGGCCCAGACCGACGCCGAAGAGGCCGTGGCGGACCAGCCCGTCAAACTTCTGCCGGTGGCCGAGCTGCACCTCCACATCGAGGGGACCCTGGAGCCGGAGCTGATTTTCGCGCTGGCCGAACGGAACGGCATCACGCTGCCGTACGCGGACCTGGACGAGCTGCGCGCCCGCTACGAGTTCACGGACCTGCAGTCCTTCCTGGACCTGTACTACGCCAACATGGCCGTTCTGCAGACGGAGCAGGACTTCGCGGACATGACCCGCGCGTACCTGGAGCGGGCGGCGGCCGCGGGAGTGCGGCACGCCGAGATCATGATGGACCCGCAGGCCCACGTGTCCCGCGGGATCCCGCTCCAGACCTGCGTGAACGGTGTTGCGTCCGTGCTGGCGACTTCCCTGGAGGAGTTCGGGGTGTCCACCCTGCTTATCGCCGCGTTCCTGCGCGACCTGCCCGAGGAATCGGCCCTCGACGTCCTGGAGCAGCTGCTGGCAATGAACGCGCCCATCGCCGGCATCGGCCTGGATTCAGCCGAGGTGGGCAATCCTCCGGCCAAATTTGAACGGCTCTTCGCCCGGGCGAAGGAGGCCGGCCTGCACCGGATAGCGCACGCCGGAGAGGAGGGCCCGCCGTCGTACATCATCGATGCGCTGGAACTGCTGGACGTGGAGCGGATCGATCACGGCATCCGCTGCATGGAGGACCCCGATCTGGTGGAACACCTCGTGGCGGAGCGCGTGCCGCTGACCGTGTGCCCGTTGTCCAATGTGCGGCTCCGTGCCGTGGACACCCTGGCCGAGCACCCGCTTCCGGCAATGCTCGCTGCGGGACTGAACGTCAGCGTGAACTCGGACGATCCCGCGTACTTCGGCGGGTACGTGGACGACAACTTCGTGCAGCTGCAAACCGTTTTGGGGTTGTCCGAGTTCGACCGGGTCCGGCTTGCCTCCAACTCCATCCGGTCCTCCTTCGCGGACGAGGAACGCAAGACCGAGCTGCTCGCGGAGCTCGGCTACTCCTGAGTTGGCGCGGGCCCGGCGGGTGGTTGCGGCGTCCATCCATAACTGCTAATCCTGAGGGCAGGTCCTGTCCGCGGGGACACCAGTTCGAAGCAGCACTGAGCAGCAAGTCCGAGTCAAGGAGGGCGCAGCATGCCCCGGAAGACCCCTCGTGTGGAAGAAGCCGACGAAAACAACCTTGAGGTGGGCAAACCAAAGGAGTGGGCCGCTGGTTTCCCCGGCGTCTACCACTCCATGAAGCCTGCCATCGAGAAGATGGGCGTCGAGCGGTCCCGCAAGACGTTGCTGGCCTTGAACCAGAAGGACGGCTTCGACTGCATGAGTTGCGCGTGGCCGGACCCCGGTCACCGCAAGACGTTCGAGTTCTGCGAGAACGGTGCCAAGGCTGTCACGTGGGAGGCCACCCCGGTGCTTGTCCCTGCGGAATTCTGGGCGGAGCACCCGGTCAGCGAACTGCGGGGGATGTCCGAGTACTGGCTCGGGATGCAGGGGCGGTTGACCGAACCGGTATACAAGCCCGCGGGGGAGGACCATTACCGGCCCGTCAGCTGGAACGAAGCCTTTTCCATCCTGGGCGGCAAGCTTAAGAGCCTGGCGAGCCCCGACGAGGCTGCGTTCTATACCAGCGGCCGGACCTCTAACGAGGCCGCCTTCCTGTACCAGTTGTTCGTGCGGGCATACGGAACCAACAACCTGCCGGACTGTTCCAACATGTGCCATGAGTCCTCCGGCTGGGGCATGGGCCAGACCATCGGCATCGGCAAGGCCACCATCTCCTACGACGATTTCGCCCAGGCGGACCTGATCATCATCATGGGGCAGAACCCGGGCACCAACCACCCGCGCATGCTCACCGCCCTCGAGGAAGCCAAGGAAGCCGGCGGCGAGATCGTTGCCGTCAACCCGCTGCCCGAGGCCGGACTGCGCCGGTATAAGAACCCGCAGAAGGTCAAGGGCATCGTGGGACACGGCACGCAGATAGCCGACCAGTTCCTGCAGATCCGGCTGGGCGGGGACATGGCGCTCCTGCAGGCGGTGTCCAAGCGCGTTCTCGACGCCGAAGCCAGGAACCCGGGCAGCGTGCTGGACCACCAGTTCCTCCAGGAGCATTGCCAAGGGCTGGAGGAACTCAAGGAGCACCTCGCCGAACTGGATGAGCGCGAAGTGCTTGAGGCCACCGGCCTGCGCCGCGAAGAAATCGACGAACTGGCCGAGCGCTACCTGAGGGCCGAGAAGGTCATCATCACCTGGGCCATGGGCATCACGCAGCATAAAAAGGGCGTGGCCACCATCAAGGAGATCATCAACCTCCTGCTGCTGCGGGGAAACATGGGCAAACCCGGTGCAGGAGCGTCCCCGATCCGCGGCCACAGCAATGTCCAGGGCGACCGCACCATGGGCATCTGGGAACAGATGCCGCCGGCTTTCCTGGATGCCTTGGGCAAGGAGTTCAACTTCGATCCGCCCCGGGAGCACGGCGCAGACGCCGTGGAAACCATTCGAAGGATGCGCGACGGCGACATCAAGGTCTTCGTGGGCCTTGGCGGCAACCTGGTGGGGGCGATCTCCGACTCCCAGGCAGCCGAAGGCGCCATGGAGAACACTGAGATGACCGTGCAGATCTCCACAAAGCTCAACCGCTCCCACACGGTGACAGGCAAGGAAGCCCTGATCCTGCCCACCATGGGACGTACCGAGATCGACATGCAGGCCTCCGGCCCGCAGTTCGTGTCGGTGGAGGACACCGTCTGCGCCGTCCACGCCTCCCACGGCACGGTACGGCCCGTGGCACCGGACCTGCTCTCGGAAGTGGCCATCATCAGCAGGCTGGCCCGCGCCACCCTGGACGGGAAGACCGACGCCGACTGGGCCGGGTTCGAGCGCGACTACGACCTCATCCGCGACCATATCTCCCATGTGGTGGCGGGCTGCGAGGACTACAACCGGAAGATCCGCCAGAAGGGCGGTTTTGTGCTCCCCAACGGACCCCGGGACTCGCGCACGTTCCCCACGCCCACGGGCAAGGCCATGCTCACCGTCAACCACCTGGAGCACGTGCAGCGCCCGGCCGGCACACTGATCCTGCAATCCATGAGGTCGCACGACCAGTTCAACACCACCATCTACGGCCACGACGACCGCTACCGCGGCATCCGGAAGGGCCGCGACGTGGTCTTTGTCAGCCCCGAGGACATCGCCGAGCTGGGCCTGTCCGATGGCCAGCACGTGGACATCCACGGGGTGTACGAGGACAACGTGAAGCGAGTGCTCCGGAAGTTCCGTGTGGTCTCGTACCCTACGGCCCGGGGGTGCGCGGCGGCCTACTATCCGGAAGCCAACGTGCTGGTTCCGCTGGAAAGCGTGGCCGAGGGCAGCAACACCCCGGTGTCCAAGGCCGTCATTGTGCGGTTGGAGCCCAGCACCGCGTAGCTACTGGGCGGCGCCGGAGCTATTGGGCGGTGCCGCTCCAGCCTTCGCTGTCCGGGCCGCCGTCGGCTCCGTGCTCGCACAACTTCAGGGCGACCTCCGTGGCCGACTCGATGGCCTCGCTGGGGCTTGCCTTCCCCTTGGCAGCGGAAAGCCCTGCCGCGTAGCCCACCACCACCGCGCTGATCGGACCGGCGCCGTCGTTGACTGCTTCGGAGGATTCCTTGGCCAGCCGGCGAATCAGCGCGTGGTCAAGCTCCAGGTCCAGGATCTGCAGCGCGTGGGTGAGCCGACGGCTCCATTGGGCCAGGGCCAGGTCTTCTTCATTGAGTTCGGTCACTGTGTCTCCTTCATTGCGGTGGTGGTGTCCCTTGGTGGTGGGCTCGGTTGGTAGGCGGCGGCCGGGCCGGCCCTACATGTCGATTGAATCCATGTGCGGGTAGCGTGCTCCCGCCGCCACCCCGGCAGGGGCCAGCTCATCGAGCCGGCTAAGGTCCCGGGCAGCTGGCCGGTCAGGAAGCCGCGTCCCAGCGGGCTGTACGGCACAAATCCGATGCCCAGTTCCGCCAGCAGCGGGAAGACCTTGGCCTCCGGTTCCCGCTCCCACAGGGAATATTCCGTTTGGACGGCGGTGATCGGGTGCACAGCGTGGGCGCTGCAGGCTCGCGTCGCAGGCGGCACGGACATATTCGGGACGGCCGTTGATGCCGACCCACGAGCCATCCTCCCGGCGCTCATTACCGAACTTGGTGGCAAGGACAACCTCGGCCCGGCGCCCGGCGATGGCCCGGCCCACCAGCTGCTCATTGGTGAAAGGCCCGTACATGTCTGCCGTGTCCAGCAGCGTTCCGCCCGCGTCCAGGAAGGCCTGGATGGTGGCGGCGGACTCGGCGTCGTCGCCCGTGCCATAGAACTCACTCATGCCCATGCAGCCGAGTCCAAGGGCAGATACGGTCAAAGTGCCAAGCGTGCGGGTCTCCATGCTGGTCTCCTCATCGAAGGAAGGCGGGACTGGCGGTGCGGCTTCATCGGAAGATTGCTTATTAACGGCAGGACGCCACTATAGGCAGGTACGTTCCGGGCCCACAACGGGCGGTCCGATGCACTTGGCATCGCTTGTTTGTCAACGGGCCCAAAGTCCCGATGTTTTCGTCCCGCAGCTGAGACCCTAGGATCACTTGTGCTGCATTCGGCGTCACAGTCGGTCACGACACACGTTGTTTACGCCCATAGTCGCCTCCGGTTACAGTTCACTGGCAAAATGCTGAGTGATCACCTGCTCGAAAGGACAAATATGCCCACGGCTATTGCAGACACCACCACTGTTCGACTCAAATCAGTGCTCGACATCCTCGCGGAAAGCGTTCTGTCGGGCGAGACCCTCGGCGCGGGCGCGGTCCTGGCCCAGGCCACGGTCCGGGTACCGCTGAACGAGAAGGAAAGTGAGCTGCTCAGCGGAGGCATTCCCCGGGGACACAAAGCACTCACCACCGCCACGAGCAAGCTCGTCAAGGCCGGCTGGCTCGTCAAGGGCCGCAGCGGCTGGACCATCACCGAGGAGGGCCTCCGCGCCACGGTGGCATTCCCGGATGCGGACTCATTCGCCACCGCACTCGCGGAAGGAACTCCGGTTCCCGCCGACGTTCCGGTACCCACATCGCTTCCCGCTAGGGCTGCGGCCCCGAAAGCCGCTGCCGCAAAGGCTCCGAAGGCTGCACCCAAGAAAAAGGCGCCCTCCAAGGCTGCCAAGGTGGTCGAAAAGGCTGCCGAGCTGATCGAGGACGCGGTGGCACCCGTGGCGAAGGCTGTGCGAACGCGCAAGGCTGCCGCCAAGCCGGCCCCAGCGGGCGAAGAGACCCAGGCAGAGGCACCCAGCGTGGAATCGATCGACCAGCCGGAAGCTGTCGCCATCGCCGGCGACTTCAACGTGCTGCTGGGAGCACCGGCAAACTGGGCTCCGCAGTACGACGAGGCCCAGATGAAGCTGGATGCAGTGGACCAGTTGTGGAAGCTCAGCACGGACCTCCCGGCCGGGCACTACAGCTTCAAGATCGCGCTCAACCGCTCCTGGGACGAGAACTACGGTGCGTTCGGTGCATTTGATGGCGCCAACCACGAGCTCCACCACCCGGGCGGCCGGATCACGTTCAACTACGATCACCGGACCCGGGACATCACGCTGGTCTAACCCCTTTGTGCAGGACTCCGCACAGGGCAGGGCGTGCGGTTTGTTCCTGTAGGCAGCTGATCCTGATCGGCCTAGAATCAGAGCCATCAGGGTCAGCTCCACTAAGGAGCGGTGCGGCATGGACACCGTTGAGATTTCAGGACTGCGAATCGGCTACCAGCGTGCGGGCCAGGGTCCTCCGCTGGTGCTTCTTCATGGTGCCTACGAGGACAGCCGCGTCTGGAGCCGGCAGCTGGAGGGTCTGTCCGGCGAGTTCACCGTCATAGCCTGGGACGCTCCGGGCTGCGGCCGGTCCGACGATCCCCCGCCGGACTTCTCCGGCCGGGAACTGGGTGACGTGCTCGCGGGCTTCCTCCGCGAGGTATCACCGCGGAAACCGCACGTCCTCGGCCTGTCCTGGGGATCGGGCGTCGCCTTGGAGCTGTACCGGGGCCACCCCAACATGGCGGCTTCCCTGCTGCTGGTGTCGGCATACGCCGGCTGGGCCGGTTCGCTGCCGCCGGAGGAAGTCGAGCGCCGGTATGCGCAGATACTCGCCGAGCTGGACCAGCCGCCCGAACAGTTCATCCCCGTCTGGATGCCCACGTTGTTCACGGAGCGCGCGGATCCCGCCGTCGTCCAAGAGGCGAGTGCCATCATGGCCGACTTCCACCCCGCCGGCATGCGGGCAATGCTGAGCGCAAGCGGCCATGCAGACTACCGTGACGTACTTCCCACCATCAGCGTCCCCACCCTGCTGCTCTACGGGGCAGAAGACGTGCGGTCGCCGCTGGCAGTGGCGCAAGAGATGCACCGCCAGATTCCCGGGTCAAAACTTGTGGTGATTCCCGACGTCGGGCATTTGGTCGCGGCTGAAACGCCGGAGGCGTTCAACACCGAAGTGCGCCGGTTCCTGCACAGCATCGGCGATTAGCGCCCGTCAACCGAACCTCAAAACCGTGTGGGGTCCGGATTTGGCGCAGGCGGGACGGGCGGCATGGGCCCCGGGTCAGGGATCGGCAGCGGACCGGGCGCCGGCGACGGTTCCGGTCCCGGATGCGGGCGCGGCTCCGTGGGGTCAGGCCTGCTGGGCGGGAACGGGTTGTCCGGGTCAGGCGGTCCGGTGGGCCCCGGTTCCGGCGGGAACGGGTCCGGCTCCGGCAGCGGTGGAATAGTCATGATGCTCTCCTTGCCTCGCTGGGTGTTGCTTCAGTTGTTGTGTTGCCGGCGGAAGACCTTCAGCTCCCAGGGGCGGAGCGTGATTTCAGCATGTGTCCCGGCTCCTTCTGACGGGTAGTCTCCCAGGATCAGCTCGGCCGGGTAGTGGCCAAGTTCAGGTTCGTCGGCGCCGGTTTCGGCATCGCCCCAGCCGCCGCCGTCGAGCTCCACGGTCCGGTCTTCCCCGGAGAAGTTGCCCAGCACCAGCAGCTGCACCCCCGGCGGCGCAGCCGTACCGGCAGCCGCACCGGCCGCTGACCCTGGCAGTGACCGCCTGAAGGCGTAGACGTGTTCGTCGTCGGGCAGCAGCATGGTGAAGTCACCTTCCGCCACCACGGGCTCGGCGTGGCGCAGGGCGATGACCTGGCGGTAGAAACTGAACACCGAATCCGGGTTCTCCTCCTGCTCCGCGGCGTTGATGTGGCTGGTGTTCGGGTTGACCGCGATCCACGGCGCTCCCGTGGTGAACCCGCCATGCCGGGTGGCGTCCCACTGCACCGGGGTGCGGGCATTGTCCCGGTTGAGCGGCGCCAGGGCGGCCAGGACGTCGGCGTCGGTGTGGCCCAGGTGGGTGGTGGCTTCGCGGTGGTGGTTGAGCACCTCGATGTCGCGGTAGTCGCTGATGGCCCCGAAGCTCATGTTGGTCATGCCCAGTTCCTCGCCCTGGTACACGTACGGGGTGCCCCGGTGCAGGTGCAGGATGCCGGCCAGCATCTTGGCCGAAAGCTCGCGGTACTGCCCGTCGTCGCCGAAACGGGACACGGCACGGGCCTGGTCGTGGTTGCCCCAGTAGAGGCTGTTCCAGCCGCGCTCGGCCAGGGCTTCCTGCCAGCGGCCAAGGGACTGCTTCAGGTCGGTGAGCCGCAGCTTCCTGGGGCGCCACTTGTTGCCGTCTTCCTGGTCCAGCGCCACGTGCTCGAACTGGAACACCATGTCCACCTCGCGCCGGGCAGGATCTGTGAACAGGACGGCGTCCTCCACCGTGACGCCGGGCATCTCGCCCACGGTCAGCAACGGCTTATCCCGGCCGGCGAAGACCTCCAGGTGCATTTCGTGCAGGAACTCGTGGATCCGGGGTCCGGACATGAAGTGCGGGCTGCCGTCGCCGAACAGCATGCCGTCAGCCTTTGGCCCGTCCGGCAGGGCGGTGTCCTTGGAGATGAAGTTGATGACGTCCATCCGGAAGCCGTCCACACCGCGGTCCAGCCACCAGTTCATCATGTCGTAGATGGCGGCGCGGACCTCCGGGTTTTCCCAGTTCAGGTCCGGCTGCTTCCGGGAGAACAGGTGCAGGTAGTACTCGCCGGTGGCCTGGTCGAACTCCCAGGCCGGGCCGGAGAACGCGGAGCCCCAGTTGTTGGGTTCTGCGCCCGTGCCGTCTTCCGGACTGAGCCGGGGCGGCCGCCACCAGTACCAGTCGCGCTTGGGGTTGTCCTTGGAGGAACGTGATTCCACGAACCACGGGTGCTCATCCGAGGTGTGGTTGACCACCAGGTCCATCACCAGTTTCATGCCCCGCGAGTGCAGCCCGTCGGTCAGTTGCTGCAGATCGGCCAGGCTGCCGAAGATGGGGTCCACGTTGCGGTAGTTGCTGATGTCGTAGCCGTTGTCATCCTGCGGGGAGGTGTAGATGGGGGAGAGCCAGACGACGTCCACCCCCAGCTTCTGCAGGTAGTCCAGCTTGCTGATGATGCCCGGCAGGTCGCCTATGCCGTCGCCGTCGGAGTCCGCAAAGCTGCGCGGATAGATCTGGTAGACCACCGCTTTATGAAACCAGCCGGGGTCCGTGGTTGTCTCGTCATCGTTGTCCTCAGCAGGACTGACAGGGGGTTCCGTTGCGGGCTCCGCGTGGGTGGTCATGGCCTGGTCTCCTCAGTTGCTTGCGGCGGGTCTGATGATGGGGCTCGGTTTGATTATTGATCAGATCGGCCGGGCAGGAAAGGGCTGCTAGTTCCGTGCGGAGAGCGTCTTGTCGCGGTCTTCGAAGACTTCCTCGCCGGGGCCGGTGAATGCGCGGGACCGCTCGATCGCTTCTACGGAGCCGGTGAAGAGTTGGGAGTCCTGCGGGCCGGACTGCGGGCGGGCGTGCCCCGGGTGCCCCTGGTCAACGGACTCCACGGCGGCTTGCCGGGGAGCCTCGCGGGAGGGCGCGGGATGCACCGGCTCCCACCGCACGTGCGGCAGAGACTCCGGATGGCCCTGCTGCAGGAAGGTCACCATGGCTTCGCGGATGAGGCAGCGCAGGTCGAAGAGGGCGGCGCTGTCCGCGGCGCTCACCAGGATCCGCACCCGGACGTAGCCGTTGGTGGCATCCGTGATCTGCAGGATGCCCACGCGGCCGTCCCACAGGTCCGTTCCGTCCAGCACCGTTCGGAGCTCGGTGCGCATGTCCTCTATGGGCGCCCGCCAGTCCAGGTCGAACTCCACGGTGCCCATCACCTCGGACTGGCGGCGGGTCCAGTTCTCGAACGGCGTGGTGGTGAAGTATGTGGAAGGCAGGATCAGCCTGCGGTCGTCCCAGATGTGGACCACCACGTAGGTCAGGGTGATCTCCTCGATCCGGCCCCACTCCTTCTGGACCACCACGACGTCGTCCACCCGGATTGCGTCGGTGAAGGCCAGTTGCATGCCTGCGAACACGTTCACCAGCGATGTCTGGGCGGCCAGGCCCGCCACGATGGAGATCACGCCGGCGGAGGCAAGCAGCCCGGCGCCGAGGGCCTGAATGGCGGGGAAGGTCAGCATCACGCTGCCTGCCGCCAGCACCACGATGAGGGCCACGCCGATCCGGCGTGCCAGGATCATCTGGGTCCGCAGGCGCCGGGCCCGGCGGTTGTCCGCCACGTCCACGCTGTAGCGGCTGAGCACCAGTGCCTCCACGATCAGCAGCACCGCGACGGCGAGCCAGGCCAGGGTGCCTATGAGGGCGATCAGCAGGAGATGGTCGACGGCGGACCGCCACCCGCCGTCGTCGGTGGTCAGCACCAGCGCGACGCGGACGCCGATCAGGCAGAGGGCCAGGCGCAACGGAAGCCGTGCCACGCGCGAGGTGGCGTGGAGTTCGGGGCGGCGGCGGTTGAGCCGGAGGACAGTCTTGCGGATCAGCCAGGACAGGACCAAGCCTGCTGCTACCGCGAGCGCCATGGCCAGGAAGGGCATTGCCGGGTTGAGGAATTCTTGCATTGGTTAAGCTCTATCAAGCTTCCGGGAACCACCGAAATCCAGCCGGCCGCAGGCGTGCCGATAACATTTGGACATCGATTGGATTTATTGCTGGGTCGGAGCCGGGCAGCGGTCCACAATTGAGGGATTATTCGCGGTCTCATGAAATTCAGGAGAACAGATGCACCGCTCAGCGCCCTCGGCCATCGCAGTCTCCGGGGCTCTATGCCTCGCCTTCCTGCTGGTAGCCTGCGGCCCTCCGGCCTCGTCACCGTCGACGGGTTCCCCGGAGGCCACCGCCACCTCCACCGCTTCGGCTTCCCCCACCTCCACGGCATCGCCGAGCGCCACCGCCTCAACCTCAGCCACCTCGAATCCCGAAGCGGGTTGGAAGACCTACACCACCGCCGACGGACTGACGTTCGATTATCCGGAGGAGTGGAAGATCACCGACGCGGCCGGAGAAGCAGCTGCCGGGGGCGTGTTCGTGAAAATCACCAACGCCAACGGCAAAAACCTGGCATCGCTCCGGACGAACATGGTCACCGGCTCCGAGTGCACGGTGAAACAGCCGTTCGGCGTCTATGAGTCGCAGCCGCTTCCGGCGCTGGAACAGAACGGCACCGTGCCCCGGTACACGTTCGAGACCCGGACGGACACTGCCGCCACGGATCCCAAGCTGATGACCGTGTTCGCGTACGGCATCACAACCGCGCCTGAACCCACCGGAACGGAAGCGTGCCCCATCTTCCATTTCTTCAACTGGCCGCCCAGCGGGGCGATGTTCGGCGGCGTGTATGACCCCTTCGACACCACTCCCGGCAACGAGATGCATGTGGATACGCCCGAGGTGTATATGGGCACCCAGGAGTACAAGAACCTCAAGAAGATGATCACCTCGCTGCGGCCCGCCTAGGAATCCAGGGCCACAGGACGAACGTTGCGCACCGCGGCCTGTCCGCGGTGCGCAACGTTTTGGCGGCAGATTGCCCCCGCCCCGCGCAGGCCGCTTGCTGCCGGGCCACAATTAATCCCCCAGCTGTATGAGGAGGATTGCATGCGCCGATCAATGATGCCCGGCTATGGATCATCTGGACCGCCACGTTCACGTGCAACAGCCGCTACGGGGGCCTGCCTCGCAGTGCTCCTGGCAGCATGCGGGCCGATTCCTGCTCCATCGGGCCCGGAGTCCGGGAGCGCAACTCAACCCAACGGTTCCGCCAGCGCGGCGTCGAGCGGAACAGCGAGCGGAACCGCCGCTGGCACTGCCACTGGTTCGGCCACCGGCACGGCCGCCGCGCCAAGTGCGACGGCGGGCGCACCGCCGGCTGAACCGGCGCCGTCGGGCACGTCCCCCAGCCGGTTGCCGTCTCCCACCGCTTCAGGCTGGAAGACGTTTACGACGTCGGACCGGGACCTGACGTTCGACTATCCGGGCGACTGGACCATCAAGGATCCGGCCGGAAAATCGCCGCTCGGCGGGGTGCACGTGGAGGTGTTGAACGTGGCGGGGAAGCCGATGGCTGTCCTGGAAACCAGGATCGTGACCGGCTCGGAGTGCGTCCAGCAGTACCCGTTTGCGGTGCTGGACTCCGCACCCATGACAGCCCTGGCTGAGAAAGGCGTGCGGGACGAAAGCGCACCACGTTTCATGTTCGAGACCAGGGGAGACGCTTCAGCGCCCGCCCGGACGGCTGAAACCATCGCGGCCTACGGCATCACCATGATTCCGGAAGAGGTCGGGACGCTGGCGTGCCCCATCTTCCTCCTGTTCAGGTGGCCGCCCAGCGGCGCGATGTTCGGGGCAGGCTACGACCCCGCGAACAACACCACCCCCGGGGACCCGTCGCTTCCGTACTGGGAGAAGGCGAAGCTGTACGTGGAGACGGGCGAGTACCGGAACATCCGGCGGATGATCACCTCGCTGCGGCCCGCGCGCTAAGGCGGCGCAGGCTTGCGGGGGCTCCTTGACGGGCCCCGTGCGCCCGAGCAGACTCGAATCAGGACTCGGTTCCATCAGTAGTCGGGGTTCTGATGTACGCACTGGGGAAGCAGTGGCTTGCGAGCGGTGCGAAGGCTATGGCATCCGCCCTGAGTGCGCTGCGCGTGGCCGCCTGTCTGGTGCTCGCGGCAGTGCTGGGGCTGGGCGCCTGTACCCCGGTCCCGACTGCGGAGCCGACATCCGCAGGCGCCACCCCGCGGCCCACGGCTGGGAGCGAACCCACCCCAAGTGGCGACGGGCCCACGGAGTGGAAACCTGGAGCGGGTCCCGGTCCTTTCCCGACCAAGTCTCCGACCACAACGCAGCCCTCTGAGGGCGAGGCGTCAACTCCGCCGTTCCCCACCTCAACCGCCTTCGAACGGGCCAGGCGGGCCAAGGAGATCCTGGAAACCTGTGTCAAGGGCGAGCTGACGTTCCGGCCGCCGTCGCCCATGCGCCAGGGCGAAACCAGGGAATTCGTCCTGCACCTCACGATGGGTGATCCCGGAGCGGACCACCAAAAGAACATCCCCGGAACCAACCCGGTGCAAACCCGTGCGCCGATCGTGTGCGAAGAGATGCGGGCGGACCTGTCGGGTCCGGGCATGACCATTGAGCGGGCCGGAAACCCGAGCGGCGAGATGCTTGTCCCGGAACAGGGCGTAGCGGAGTGGCGCTGGTGGATCACGCCCCGGGACGCGGGACGGAAGACCATGACCCTGCAGCTGTTTGCCACCGCGGAGGACGGGCCGGACCTGAGCCTGGAGACGTTCCGGGAGGACATCCAGGTGGACATTGAACTGGGCTATGTGCTGAACGCGCTGGTGAAGGACTGGGCGCAGCCGCTGGGCGTAACCATCCCGGTGCTCATCGGAGCCATTGGCGCCATCCTCGTGTGGTCGCGCTCCAGGCGCCGCAAAGCCAAGCATGCCGCCAACACGACCCCGGCGGGTTGAGCCTGTCCGGTAGGGAGCGAAACCCCTTGTCACCGCACTACATTGGAACCATGGCTGATGCTGCAGATCAGGATTCGGGGCAGGACGTCCGCCTGCGGGCGCGCGTCGAAGGTATGGTCCAGGCGGTCGGGTTCCGGTACTGGACGGTGCGGAAGGCTGAGGAACTCTCGCTGACCGGAACGGTGAGGAACGACGACGACGGTACGGTCGCCGTCGTCGTCGAAGGTCCCCAAGCGGTGGTGCTGGAGTTCCGCCGCTGGCTGAGGTCCGATGACGCGCCGGGGCGCGTGGACCACGTGGAGGAGTCGGTGTCGCCGGCAACGGGGGAGTTCAGCAGCTTCGACGTGGTGTACTGAGCCGGACGCCGGCGGTCTAGGCCGGCGGCCGGCCTTACGTGAGGCCTTCCCGCTGCAGGGCTTCGTCGTGCTCGGCGTGTGCCTGCTTGAGCAGGTCCATGAACTCGGTCTCGTCGCGGATGAGCCGCTTGTACTTCTCGGGAAGCTTCTTGAGCTCTGCTTCTTCGCGCACCATCTTGTTGAAGATTTCCTCGCGTTCGGCGATGCCCGTCTCGTAGTTCAGGTCCACGTACTCGGTGGCGTGCCGCTTGGCGCCGGAGACCATGTTCTTCGCCTTGCCCTTGGGGCTGTAGATCGAGGCGAGGACGGTGACCACCAGGACGCCGATAATCACTGTCAGGGAGAGGCCGGTGCTGATCTCGACGACGGTCACGTGTTCGCCGCCGTTGATGAACGGCAGGTTGTTTTCGTGCAGCGCATGGAGGATGAGCTTGACGCCGATGAAGCCGAGGATCGCGGCCAGGCCGTAGGAGAGGTAGATCAGGCGGTCCAGCAGTTCATCGATGAGGAAGAACAGCTGGCGCAGGCCCATGAGGGAGAATGCCGTGGCGGTGAAAACGACGAAGACGTTCTGGGTCAGGCCGAAGATTGCGGGAATGGAGTCCAGGGCGAACAGGATGTCCGTCCCGCCGATGGCCACCATCACCAGGAGCATGGGGGTCAGGACCCGTTTGCCGTTTTCCACGGTGAAGAGCTTGTCGCCGTCGTAGTGCTGCGACGCCGGAAGGAATTTCCTGGCGAGCCGGACCACCAGGCCCTCGGAGTCGTCGTCATGCGAATCCGGCTTGAGGAGGTTGCCGGCGGTGATCAGCAGGATGAGGCCGAAGATGTAGAACACCCAGGCGAAGCTGTTGATCAGGGCGGCGCCCAGGAAGATGAAGCCGGTGCGGGCGATCAGGGAAAAGACAATGCCGAACAGGAGTACCTTTTGCTGGTCTGCCCGGGGGACCTTGAAGCTGGCCATGATGATCAGGAACACGAAGAGGTTGTCCACGGACAGGGCCTTCTCCGTGACATAGCCGGCGAAGTATTCCGTGCCCATGGTGGGGCCGCCGAAGACCAGCACGCCTATTCCGAAAACCAGGGCGAGGCCCACGTAGATCGCCGACCACGTGGCCGACTCCCTGAGCTTGGGGGAGTGCGCCTTGCGGACGTGAAAGAAGAAGTCGAAGGCCAGCAGGCCCACAATGCCGATAATGGTCAGAATCCATACGTATAGGGGGACCTGCATGCTGCGTGCCTTCCAGTCGGTGGGTTGATATCAACCCTACCGGGCGGTTGTTACCGGCGGTGTCGGCTTACTGGGAAGTGTCGGCTTACTGGGCGGTGTCGGCCCAGCCTTTGCTGGACGGGCCGCCGTCCGCTCCGTCCTCGCACAGCCGGAAAGCCACGGCGGCAGCCTGGGCGACAGCCGCAGCGGAAGCCTCCTTGGGACCCCCGCTTCCGGTTGCTGTGCCTGTGGTGCCCGTGTTTCTCGCGCCCGCGGCGAGACCCGCCGCGTAGCCCACCATCAGCGCCGTGATTGGCGCCGCTGCGTGGGTGACGGACCGCGCGGATTCACCGGCCAGGTCAAGGATCAGTTCGCGGTCGAAGTCGAGGTCGAGGAGCTGCAGGGCGTTGGCAAGCCGGTGGCTCCACTGGTCCAGGATATGTGCTTCGTCGTCGTTGGCGGGCATGTTCGCTCCTCGGTCGGAAATAACGGCAGATGCCTCGAGGTTAGGCTGTAGCGAGAGACGCTATCAAGGAGTTCCCGATGACTGATGTGACCATCCGCCATAACCCGGACCGTGAGCGCTTTGAAGTGCTTGTTGCCGGCAACGTGATCGGCAAGGCCGCGTACAAGACGTACGACGCCGGCGACTCGCCGCAGCGGATTTTCTACCACACGGTGATCAACGAGGAATACGGCGGCCAGGGGCTCGCAGGCAAGCTCGCCACCGTCGCCCTGGACGAAACCATGGCTGCCGGGCTGGCCATTGTGCCGGTGTGCCCTTTCATCAAGAAGTTCCTCACCAAGCACCCGGAGTATGCCGCCACCACCGTAGCGACGACGCCGGACCACCTGGAGTTCCTCAGCGTGGCGCTCGCGGCGCGCGCCGGGGCGTAACCGCCACTGAGCCGGCGCTGAGCCGTCGCGGGCTTAGCCGGCAGGCGTCAGGGCGGCCAGGCAGGCCGCGACCCCAAGTTGCGGAGTCAGTGAGCGGGCGCATTCAGGCTGCTAGCCATACGCAGCTCGCGGCTCCGATAGTTTCCATATTCAGTCAGAAACAACAACCCACCTTGGAGACCAGCAATCGAGCCGCTGGCCCGAGATCCGCCCCTGCTTGCCCGGAAATCCCCGCAAGGCTTGCAATCTAGGCACTGTAAAACATAGGTCTTCTTCCAAGAAGTCATTGTGGTTGCGTAAACTTTACGATAGTTTCTACATGTGATGCAGGTCGCATGGTGGGGAATCGTGCGGCGAAGCGCAAGCAAAGGACAAAGATGACCAACAGCACAGACCCGCGCACGGCCGAGGAGCGGCTCCGGCGCATGCATGAACGCCTGGGCGGCATTGCCTACGGCGGGGACTACAACCCGGAGCAGTGGCCCCGCGAGGTTTGGTTTGAAGACGTCCGCCTGATGAAAGAAGCCGGCGTCAATCTCGTCACCTTGGCCGTCTTCTCCTGGAGCCGGCTGGAAACTGCGGACGGAGTCTACGATTTCGGCTGGCTGGATGACGTGATGGACCTCATGCACCAGCACGGCATCGGTGTGGATCTGGCCACCCCGGACGCGGTCCCGCCGGCGTGGCTGATCGCCCGGCATCCGGACATCCTTCCGGTGCTCGCAGACGGCACTACCTTCGGGTTCGGTTCACGGCAACACTTCGATGTCTCCCACCCCGTCTACCGCGAAAAAGCCCTGGCCATCGCGGAGCGGATGGGGGAGCACTACGCCAAGCACCCCGCCCTGATGATGTGGCACGTGGGCAACGAATACGGCCCCGTCTCCTACGGCCCCTGGGCCGACAAGGCCTTCCGGGAATGGCTGCAGGGTAAGTATTCCTCGCTGGACGAACTCAACCAGGCCTGGAGTGCGGACGTCTGGGGCCAGGTCTATTCGGACTGGAACCAAGTGGCCGCGCCGGCCCAGCCCCGGACCTGGTCCAATCCCACCCGGCGGCTGGACTACCACCGGTTCACGTCCCACAGCATGCTGGAGCACTACAAGGCCGAGCGGGACATCCTGCGCCGCCACACTCCGGACCTGCCCATCGTCACCAACTTCATGCGCTTCTACAAAACCAACGACTACTGGGCCTGGGCCGCCGAAGAGGACGCCGCAGCCCTGGACATCTACCCGGACCCCCGCGAATCCGACGCCCACGTGGCCGCCGCCCTGAACTTCGACCTCATGCGCTCGCTTCGCGGAGGCCAGCCGTGGATGGTCATGGAGCAGGCCACCGGTGCGGTCAGCCAGTGGTCCGTGAACGTGTCCAAGCTGCCTGGCAAGATGCGCCTGGGCTCCTACCAGGCCATCGCCCAGGGCGCGGATGCCATCTTGTTCTTCCAGTGGCGCCAGGCCCGGGGCGGCACGGAACGCTACCACTCCGGCGTGGTCAACCACGCCGGCCCCAACACCCGGATTTTCCGCGAAGTCACCGAGCTGGGCAATGAACTCAAGGAGCTCGGCACCCTCACAGGCACCCGTTCCACCGCCAAAGCAGCCATCGTTTTCGACTGGGACTGCTGGTGGGCCCTGGAGCTGGGCAACTCGCCCCGGTCGGATTTGAACTACGCCCGGGAGGTCTTGCGCTTCTACCGGCCGCTGTTTGACGCCAACGTCACCGTGGACTTCGTGGACGCCAAGAGCGACCTCTCCGCCTACAGCCTGGTGATCCTTCCGGCCACCTACCTGCTCACCGACGATTCCGCGCGGCGGTTCGAGGAGTACGTGTCCGACGGCGGCCGCCTGGTGGTCAGCTACCTTTCCGGCATCGTTGACGAGTCCAATACCATCCGCCTGGGCGGCTACCCGGGCGCCCTCCGCAAAGTGCTCGGCGCGTGGAGCGAGGAAATGCATCCGCTCGCGGGTGAGGGTGAGGAAGTGAAACTCGCAACGGCCGACGGCGGTACCGCCTCTGCCAGTTACTGGACGGAGCACGTGCACACAGAGTCGGCGGAGGTGCTGGCCACGTACGAATCCGGCCGGCTCGCAGGATCGCCGGCTGTCACCCGCAACTCGTTCGGGAAGGGTTCGGCGGTCTATCTGTCCGCGCGGGTGGACGACGCGTTCCTGGAAGCCCTGCTGGCGACCGAGCGCGAGGCGTCGGGGGTACGTCCGGAACTGGCCGCCCCAGCGGGAGTCCAGGTCCGCCGTCGTACTGGCAAGGGAGCCAGCTTCCTGCTGGTGCTGAACCACAACGACGCACCGGCACGCGTCGACGTCGGCCGCGGCGGAACCGACCGGCTCAGCGGCCGTCGCGTTGAAGGGTCCGTGGAGCTCGCCGCCAACGGCGTGCTGGTGCTCCAAGAATCCGGCGCAACAGCAGACGCCGCCGACGAAACCTCACGATAGGCAGGTAACGCCATGGCAATCAGATTGGATGCTCCCCCGGAGGCGATCCCGGCCGCAGGACCCGGAAAGGCCGACAAGCCCAAAAACAAACCTGGCGGCTGGAAGCTGGCGCTCAAGCGGGACTGGCGCCTCTATACGCTGTTAGCGCTCCCATTGCTGTACTTCGCGGTCTTCCGCTACCTGCCCATGGCGGGCAACGTGATCGCATTCCGGCAGTTCCAGCCCGGCGGCAGCATCTTCGGTGAGAAATGGGTGGGGCTGAAGTACGTCACGCTGTTCATCAACGATCCCAGTTTCTGGCAGGCGTTCCAGAACACCATCATCCTGGGCGTACTGACGCTGCTGTTCTGCTTCCCGATGCCCATCATCTTCGCGCTGATGCTGAACGAACTGCGCTCGCAGAAGTTCAAGAAGTTCGTCCAGACCGTGGCCTACCTGCCGCACTTCATGTCGGTGGTGATCATCGCCGGCATGATCCTGCAGAACTTCTCCATGACCGGAACGGTGAACCAGATCGCCAACACACTGTTCGGCACCACGGTGAACTTCACCCAGGACGCCGGTTGGTTCCGGCCCATGTACATCAGCTCCGAGGTGTGGCAGACCATGGGCTGGGGCGCCATCCTCTATCTCGCCGCGCTGACCCGGGTGGATGAATCCCTCTACGAAGCGGCCAGGATCGACGGGGCCAACCGCTGGCAGCAGACCTGGCACGTGACGCTGCCGGCCATCCGGCCCACCATCATTACGCTGCTGATCCTGAACATCGGAACCTTCATGGCCGTGGGCTTCGAGAAGATCCTGCTCATCTACAACCCGCTCAACTATGAAACATCGGATGTCATCTCCACCTACCTGTACCGGGTGGGCCTGGAATCAAGCAACTTCAGCTACGCGGCCGCCGTCGGAATGTTCGAATCCGTCATCGGCCTCACGCTGATCCTCTCCGCGAACGCGATATCCAAGCGCCTGGCCGGAACGAGCCTGTGGTGAAAGGGACAAACATGGAGGGAAAACTCCTGGACCGGGCCGGTTTCAAGCCGGCCAAGAAGGAAACCGGCGTCCTGCTCAAGGACATGAAGCAATCAACCGGCATGAAGGTCTTCCGGATCTTCAACCTGGTGTTCCTGCTGGCCGTGGTGTTCCTGACGATGTACCCGTTCCTGAACATCATTGCCCAGTCCTTCTCCAGCGAGGGGTTTATCAACTCCGGCCAGGTCAACCTGTTCCCCCGAGGCTTCAACGTGGAGACGTACAAGCTGATACTGGCGGACTCCACGTTCTGGAACAACTACGGCAACACGGTCCTGTACACGGTAGTGGCCACGGCCATCTCCATGGTCCTGACCACCACGTTCGCCTACGCCATCGCCAAGAAGGACCTCAAGGGACGCAGCTTCTTTATCGGCATCGCGGTGTTCACCATGTTCTTCAACGGAGGCCTGATTCCCAACTACGTGCTCATCAGCTCCCTGGGGATGCGGGATTCCATCTGGGCCGTGGTGCTGCCCAATGCCATCAGCGTCTTCAACCTGCTGATCATGAAGTCCTTCTTCGAGAACATGCCCCGCGAACTGGAGGAGGCCGCCGCAATCGACGGGCTCACCCAGTACGGCGTGCTGTTCAAGGTGGTCCTGCCGCTCAGCAAGGCCATTGTCGCCACCATGGTCTTGTTCTACGCCGTGGCCAACTGGAACTCGTGGTTCCAGGCGTTCCTTTACCTGGACAAGCCCGAGCTGTTCCCGGTCACCATCTACCTGCGCAACATGATCGCCGGCGTCACCACTGCAGGCTCCGCCGGCGGGACCGTGGAGAACGTCGGCCAGATCGCCGCCAACATCCAGTCGGTCACCATCGTCCTCACCGTCATCCCCATCCTGTGTGTCTACCCGTTCGTCCAGAAGTACTTCTTTTCGGGCGTCATGCTCGGTTCCGTCAAGGAATAACCCCTTATGAAAGGACATCCAATGATCCCCAAGCGAGAGCTTCGCAGACGAGACTTCCTCGGCCTTGCGTCCGTTGTCACCATCGGCCTGATGCTGACCAGCTGTGATTCCGAGGCCCCGGAAGTGGACACCTCCAAGTCCCGCACCGGCGCCATGGACAGCTTTGGTGTTGGGGACACGTTCAAGGCGACGGCGCCACTGACGTTCAGCTTCCTCTTCAGCGACCAGCCCACCTACCCCTACAAAAAGGACTGGCTCTTCTTCACCAAGCTCGCCGAGGACACCAACGTCACCCTGGACGCCACCATCGTCCCCAGCAGCGACTACGAGCAGAAGCGCAGCCTGCTCATCAGCTCGGGCAACGCCCCGGAAATCATCGCCAAGACCTATCCCGGCCAGGAATCCGCTTACGTGTCCTCGGGGGCGGTGCTGCCGGTCAGTGACTATGTGGACCTGATGCCGCACTACCAGGACAAGGTCAAGAAGTGGAAGCTGGAGCCGGAGATTGCAGGCCTCACCCAGGAGGACGGGAAGTACTACGTGCTGCCGGGCCTGCACGAGGAGCTGTGGCCGGACTACACGCTGGCGTTCCGCACTGACATCCTGGAGAAGGAAGGCATTGCGGAACCCAAAACCTGGGATGAATTCCGTGAAGTCCTGCGGTCGCTCAAAAAGGCCTATCCCGACGTCGTGCCTTTCTCGGACCGCTTCAACGGCAACAGCGTGCTGAACATCGCCGGTACGGCGTTCGGCACGGTGGCCGGCTGGGGCCTGGTGGACGGACTGGTGTTTGACGAAAAGGACAAGAAGTTCAGTTTCGGCGCCGGTTCCCAGCAGTTCAAGGAACTGGTGACGTACTTCAACTCGCTCGTGTCCGAGGGGCTGATGGACCCGGAGAGCTTCACCCAGACGGACGATTCCGCCATCCAGAAGTTCACCTCGGGCAAGTCCTTTGTGATCAGCGCGAACTCGCAGAACATCATCACGTACCGGACGTCCATGGAGCAGTCCCTGGGCAAGGACAAGTTCGCGGTCCGCAAGATCACCGTTCCGGGCGGTCCGGCGGGCGAGGTGATCGGCGGCTCGCGCTTGGAGAACGGCATTATGCTCAATTCCTCCGTAGCGGAGAAGGACAACTTCGTGGCGCTGATCCAGTTCATCGA
This sequence comes from Arthrobacter sp. PvP023, assembly GCF_017832975.1. Lineage (NCBI taxonomy): Bacteria > Bacillati > Actinomycetota > Actinomycetes > Micrococcales > Micrococcaceae > Arthrobacter > Arthrobacter sp. PvP023. The sequence goes on along the minus strand of NZ_JAFIBI010000001.1, from coordinate 4,008,015 downwards.
CTGGCTTTTCTACAGCGACGCCGGCCAGGAATTCTCCAAGTGGGGCGTGGAGGGCACCACGTTCACCAAGGAGGGCGGCAAGCGGAAGCCCGCGCCCAACGTGAACTTCCAGGGCCTCAACCCGGCCGGGACCAAGGACCTCCGCGTGGACTACGGCTTCTCCGGCGGCAACTTTGCCTACGGCGGCACCACGGACCTGCTGCAATCCACGTTCAACGAGGAAGAGTTGGCGTTCCAGAAGGCCATGAAGAGCAAGACGCCCAGGGCTGTGGCCCCGCCGGTGCCGTTCAGTGACGCGGACCGCGAGCAGGCCACCCTGGTGCTGACTCCGCTCAAGGACCACGTCAAGCAGAACACCCTGAAATTCATCACTGGCCAGCGGAACCTGAGTGAGTTCGACGCCTACGTGAAGGAACTCGACGGAAAGGGCCGGTCCAAGTACGTTGAACTGGCGAACAAGGCGTACAAGGCCTACGCGGACAAGAAATAGCCAACGGCCGACAACGGGTTGAACGCGGGTTCTAGCGGAGGGGCACCAGTGGCACAGAAGAAGGCGGAGTACGGTTCCGGTCCGCTGTTCAAGGCGGCAACCACCGTTTACAGCGTGATGGTGGGCGATGTGCTGCTGGTGCTTGCCAATTTCCTGCTGGTGCTGGCGCCACTGCTCGTCGCCCTCTCCGCGGGTATGCCTGCCGCGTCCGTGTCCCGGTCCGGCCCGGGTTACGGCGCGCAGCTCGGACTCGTGTTGCTGGCGTTTGTGCCGGTGGGGCCATCCCTCGTTGCCGCGGCGTATGCCTTCAACCGGTTGCTGGCGGGGGAGGAGACCGGGGTGTTCCGCGACTTCGTCCGCGGCTACCGGAGCAACTTTCGGCAGGCGCTCGCGGTCTGGTTGCCGTACCTGGGGGTGCTGGCCGTCGTCGTCGTCAACCTCCTGCTCCTGCCCGGAACGCTCGACGCCGGGGATCCCACGCGGTCAGCCGCACGTGTGGGGCTGCTGGGGCTGGGGTTGCTCGTGGCGACCGCTGGCGTGACCGCCATGCTGCTGCTGTCCCGGTTCACGTTCCGGGTGCGCGATCTTTACCGGCTGTCGCTCTACAGCCTCGGTGTCCAGAAGCGGGTATCCCTGGGCAACGCCGGCATCCTGTTCATCACGGCGTTCATGCTGACGGTGACCACTGCGGGGCTGATGGTGGTAATCGCCGGGCCGGTGGTGTTCCTGATCTGCCTGAACTCGCGGCCGCTGTTGACGTTCATCGAGCGGAAGTTCACGGCGGCGGGTTGACGCACCGTGGGGCAGAATGGGGGCGTGACCTCACCGAACGTAACCGTGAACCGTAAGTCGAAACTGAAGCCGTGGGGGCTGGGCAGCCTGGTGGTGACCGTCCTGGTCCTCTGTCTCGGACCGGTTCTGATGGTGGTGGGCACACTGCAGGTCAACGCCGACGCGGAGTTGGTGCGGACCGGGGAACAGGTCCCTGGAACGATCACGGAATTCCACGACAGGTCGAAGGCTTCCGCCCGCAGGATGAAAGTGGAGTTCCAGACAGCCGACGGTGCGGCCCGGTACGAGTGGGTTGCGGTGGACTTTGAACAGCACCCCGTGGTGGGCGAGGAGGTTACGGTGGTCTACCGGGAATCCGACCCCGGTCAGGCCGCGGTGCCGGGGTTTGAAAGCGACGGCGTGTTCTTTAGGGGAGTCGGCACCGTCCTCACCGTTATTTTCGGGGGAATCGCCATCTTCCTGGTCATCTGTTACCTGCTGGGCGTCAGGAAAGACCGGAAGAAGCTCGACGAACAGCGAAGCGAAGGCAGGCACGGCGGTTAGGCTGAAGTGATGGACTACCGCATCCGTCAGGCCACTCCCGAGGACGCTGAAGCCGTGGTGCGGATGCACACCCTGGCACACGAGGAGTGCTACGCGGACCAGTTGTCACCGGAATTCTTCCGGGCCCGCAGGGCCAGCATTCCCGAACGCGTTGAACAGCGTCGACAATTCCTGGCAGCCCCTGACCCGCGGCTCATTGCCCTTGACGACAGCAACGAAGTGGTAGGGCTGGCCGACGCGGGCCCCGGCCTCGATGCGGACGGGCCTGAACAGTTGGAGGTGTATGCGATCTACGTCCTCCGACGCACGTACGGCACCGGCCTTGGTGCCGCCCTGCTTCGTGCCGCCGTCAGCGATTCACCGGCGTACCTTTGGGTGCTCGAGGACAATCCCCGGGCGCGGGCCTTCTACCTCAAACACGGCTTTCGGCCCGACGGCGCACGCAAACTGCTTCCGCCCGAGTGGGAGGAGCTCCCCGTGATCCGGATGGTCCGGCCAGGCAGAACGTAGGCTAATCAGCAGCGTCCGGCTCCGCGGTGTTCTCCGGCTCCCAACGCAGCAGGTCGCCGGGCTGGCACTCCAGCACCTCGCATAACGCCTCAAGGGTGGTGAAGCGTACCGCTTTGGCCCGGCCGTTCTTGAGTACGGCCAAGTTTGCGGGCGTGATCCCCACCCGGTCCGCGAGCGCACCGACGGGCATCTTGCGCTTGGCAAGCATCACGTCGATGTCCACGATGATCGGCATCAGATCACCTCGTCGAGTTCGTCCTGCAGGTGCCTGGCTTCGGCATCGCGGGCCACCGCCTGCGCCAGCAGCATGCGCAGTATGACGACCACCAAGGCGACCCCGGCGATCAGCAATCCGGCACCGCCAATCAGGAGGACGACCCCGGGAGCGACGGATTCGCCCGGGGCAAAGACGACGCCGAGAGCGAATGTGAGCAGTGATGCCGCGGCGATGGCGCCGGCCACCACATCCACGTAACGGAAAGCGGCGTGCGAGAACACCGTGCCCCGCCGCACCATTGTGAGCAGCCGCCAGACGCAGAGCATGGAGACCTGGACGGTCAGGATGCCCAGGAGAACTATCACGATGACCGGAACGCTGACGCTGGCGATATCGGGGCCCATGTCCTCGTTGAGGTCCCGGGCCAGCAGCGGCACCATCACCGCCTGCACGAACACGGAACCGGTAATTCCCATCGCGAGGACAATCCGCAGCGCGAGGACGGTCAGCTTTCCCATCAAGTCTCCTAGGTGTCGAATAACAGCTAAAGAGTATCGATAATCGATAGCTTGAGCAAGGCGTGCATGGCTAATGCCGCTGCCGCCGGAAAAGCGGCCCGCCGGAGCAGCGGCCGTGGTAGCCTGCCGACGATGGCTGTGGACCCTGCCCTGCTCGACTGGCTGCTTGACTCCGACCCGGCGCTGCGCTGGCAGGTGGAGCGCGACCTTGCGGGCGCCCCGCGTGAAATGTGGGGCGCCACCCGGGCGCGGCTTGCGACGGAAGGGTTCGCGGCGCGGCTGCTTGCGCTACAGGATCCCGACGGGCAGTGGGCAGGTGGAGCGTTCTTCCCTGGCGACTTCGACTTCCACGGTCCCGAGGCGGCCCCTGATGCCGGGCAGCCATGGACCGCAACGACGTGGACGCTCAACGCTCTCCGCGACTGGGGCCTTGATGCAGCCGTCCTTGCAGGCACGGCCGAGCTCCTCGCCGCAAACAGCCGCTGGGAGTACGACAACCTGCCCTACTGGGGCGGCGAGGTGGACTGCTGCATCAACGCCTACGCACTTGCCAACGGGGCGTGGCTCGGCGCGGACGTCACCGGAATTGCCCAGTGGTTCCTGGACCGCCGCATGGCCGACGGCGGCTGGAACTGCGAGTGGGTGGAAGGCTCCACACGTTCGTCATTCCATTCCACGCTCAACTCCCTGAAGGGGCTGCTCTACTACGAGGCCGCCACCGGCGGAAGTAACGGGCTGCGAGCCGCACGCCGGGCCGGGGAGGAATACCTGTTGCAGCGCCGGTTGCTCCGCACCCTCTCCACCGGAGAGTTTGTGGGGCCGTGGGTAACGCATTTCGCGTACCCCTTCCGCTCGTTTTACAGCGCGCTCAACGCGGCGGACTACTTCCGCGAAGCCGCACTCCACGACGCTACCCTGCCCGATCCGCGGCTGGCCGACGCGATCGGGGTGATCAGAACGGCCCGCCGCTCTGACGGCACGTGGCTGCAGGAGCGCCGCCACCCGGGGCGGGTGTGGTTCGAGGTGGACGTGGCTCCCGGCGAGCCGTCCAAGTGGCTGACGTTCTTCGGCACCCGCGTTCTTGCGTGGTGGGACGCGGCAGGCGGGGCCGCAAGTGTCCGTTCGCGCTGAACCTGAGGGGCGCTGAGCCTTAAAGGGCGGGGGCGGGGTGGCTAGGGCAGGGGCCTGACCTCCGCCGGCGTGAGCATCTCCCGCCCGAAGCCCACCACGCGGCGCTCGCCGTGCAGGATCAGTTCGTGGGTGTGGACGTCGTGCGTGCTCGACGTCGACACGTGCAGCTTTACGAGGCCCGGCGCCACGATGCGCTCCAGATTCAGCCCGGTGAAGGACGTGCGGTCCGCATGGACGGTGAACGTCACCGCTGCGGAGGCGCCGGCGGCCAGATCCACCCGGGCGTAGCCGACCAGTTCGCGCACCGGCCGGACCACTTCGCCCACCGGGTCCGACAGGTACAGCTGCACCACTTCGGCGCCGTCAGCGGAGCCGGTGTTGGTGACCGTGCAGCTTACGGTGACGGCGTCCGACGTCGACACCGTGGGCGCGCTGGCCACATGGTCCGAGACCTCAAAGGACGTGAAGGACAGTCCGTGCCCGAAGCCGAACAGCGGTGACGGGTCCAACGCGCTGACGCCGCTGGGGCCGGCCAGCGCGCTATGCAGGTAGGTGCCCGGCTGGCCGCCGGAGGTGCGCGGAACCGATACCGGCAGTTTGCCGGACGGATTCACGACGCCGGTCAGCACATCCCACAGCGCCTCGGCACCTTCCTCTCCGGGGAAGAAGCCCTGGACGATGGCGTCGGCACGGTCCACGAAGTCGCCCATTGCGTAGGGCCTGCCGCTGAGCACAACAACCACGGTCCGGGTACCGGCATCCGCGGCCGCCGCGAGGACCCGGTCCAGCATGGCGTGCTGGTCGCCGGGCAGGCGGAGGTCGGCGGCATCGTTGCCCTCGCCTGACGTACCGCGCCCAAACAGCCCGGCGTTGTCACCCACCACAATCACGCAGGTGTCCACGGACTCGGCGATGCGGCACGCCTCCGTGATCTGCTCCTCACTGGCGCTTTCGCAGGTACCTGTGGCGGAGCTGCGGACCGCACCCCACCGGGCCAACGCCGCCTCCGCCACGGTGGGCACCGAGATGCCCATCGGCACGTCCGGATGCGAGGCGCCCACATGGGCGTCGAAGGAGTAGCAGCCCAGCATCGCGAAGGGATCTTCCGCCAGCGGGCCCACCACTCCCATCGAACCCAGGGCGGACAGTGGCAGCGGCAGCGCCGGGCCGCCGTCGAACGTCCTGTTGCTCAGCAGCACCAGCGATTGTGCCGCCAGCTGCCGCGCAAGCGAGCGGTTCTCCGCCGGGTCCAGGTCAATGGCTCCGCCGGCCAGGGCAGGCGGGGCGGGATCGAAGTCCGGGGACAGCAGTCCGACTTCGAGCTTCTGGGTGAGCACCCGGCGCAGGGCGGTGTCGATCACGGATTCATCCAGCACGCCGTCGCGGACCCGCTGGAGCAGCGGCTCGCCGTAGCAGTTCACGGTGGGGAGTTCGACGTCGACCCCCGCCTGGAGTGCCAGCACGGCGGCATCGCCGGCATCGGCGGCCACGCCGTGGGTGACGTTGAGGAAGGCGACCCCGAAGTAGTCGGCCACCACTGTTCCGGCGAAGCCCCATTCCTCGCGGAGCAGCGTGGTGAGGAGCGCCCGGTTTGCGGCCGCCGGCACTCCGTCGGTGTCTGTGTAGGCATGCATGACGGACCGGGCGCCGCCGTGCTTGATGGCCATCTCGAACGGTGGCAGCATCACGTCGGCAAGTTCGCGAGGGCCCATGGAGACGGGCGCGTGGTTGCGGCCGGCACGGGAGGCGGAGTAGCCCACAAAGTGTTTCAGCGTGGCCACGATGCCCCCGGACTCCAGGCCCTGGACGTAGGCGGATGCCACGGTTCCCACCAGGTAGGGGTCCTCGCCGATGGTTTCCTCCACGCGTCCCCAGCGGAGGTCTCGCACCACGTCCAGCACGGGGGCCAGGCCCTGGTGTACTCCCAGGGACCGCATGTCGGCGCCGATCCGGGCCGCCATGTCCCGGACCAGCCCGGGGTTGAACGTGGCGCCCCAAGCGAGCGGCACCGGGAAGGCGGTGGCTTTCCACGCGGCGAGTCCGGCCAGGCATTCCTCGTGCACCTGGGCGGGAATGCCGAAGCGGGAGGCGGCCATGATCTGTTCCTGCGCGGCGGCCAGGCGGCGGGCGCCCTCCGCCGGCTCCAGCGGGGTGGTTCCGTACATGCGGGTGATCTGGCCGAGGCCGTGGGAGATCACGTCATCCCAGGAGCGGGCGTCGCCTGCCATCTGGCTCTGCAGCGGAGCCACCGAGTCGCCGTCGCTGGACGCGTTCACCCACACGCCCGCCAGCTGGGCGGCTTTTTCCTCGAGGGTCATCTCGCGGATGAGGCGTTCGACGGTGTCCGGCCCTGCGGCGCGGGGGAGGGCGTGTTTTTCGGCGGCACCGCTGGTCACGGGCTTCTCCTACGGTTGGAAGTCATTTCTTAGAAACTATCAGAAAGTTATATTTACTTTCTAGACCAAAATTCATTGACTTTGAAGCGCAGAAGTTCCTACGGTTGAAGAGCGGGGCTGGGTAGGTCCTGAAGCTGTATCGGAAAGTTCTGATGCAGGCATGAAACTTTCGGAAAGTCCTGAAGGTAGCCGATGAATTACTGCAAAGGCGGAGAATTTCAAATGCGGACGTACAAAGTGGCCATCGTAGGAACGGGCGGGATTGCCGCGGTGCACGCGGACAACCTGGCACGGACCGGCGGCAGGGCCGAACTCGTGGCGGCCTGCGACGTGGACCAGGCGCGCCTGGATGCTTTCGGCGAGCAGCACGGGATTGCCGGCCGCTACCAGAGCCTCGCCGAACTGCTGGCCGGGGCCAAGCCGGACATCGTGCACCTGTGCACGCCGCCCATGATGCACATCGACCAGGCCATCGAGTGCCTGGAAGCGGGAGTGCACGTCCTCTCCGAGAAGCCGCCGGCGCTGTCCCTGGCCGACTTCGACCGGCTGGAGACGGCGCAGGTGCAGGGCGGCGCGCAGTTCTCCTGCGTGTTCCAGCACCGTTTCGGCGACGCCTCCGCTGCCGCGCAGACCCTGATCGGGGCCAGCGGCTTCGGCCGCCCGCTCGTGGCCCGGTGCGACACGCTCTGGTACCGCCCGGACAGCTACTGGGACGTGCCGTGGCGGGGCACCTGGAACGCCGAGGGAGGCGGCCCCACCATGGGCCACGGCATCCACCAGTTCGACCTCCTGCTCCACCTGCTGGGGCCGTGGGCGGAGGTCACTGCCCTTGCCTCCCGGCAGGCCCGTGCCACCTCCACCGAGGACCTGTCCGCCGCGCTGGTCCGCTTCGAGAACGGTGCCGTGGCCACTGTCATCAACTCGCTGCTGTCCCCGCGGGAGACTTCGGACATCCGGATCGACTGCGAGTTTGCCACCGTGGAGCTGAGCCACCTTTACGGGTACGGCACCAACAACTGGACCGTCACCGCCGCGCCCGGCCATGAAAAGGCGGTCCGGTTTGCCTGGGAGGGCCAGCCGCTGGAACGCGGTAGCGGCCACTCAGCCCAGTTCCTGGCCATGTATGACGCGCTCGACGCCGGGATGCCGCTCCCGGCCGGCGCGGACTCCGCGCGGCAGACGCTGGAGTTCGCTGCCGCGATCTACGCCTCCGCCTTTACCGGCAAGGCTGTGCGGCGTGGCGAGATTGTGCCCGGCCACAGCTTCTACACCGGAATGGACGGCGAAGGCCTGGGCGGCCGGGTCCTGGATTCCACGGCGCTTGCCGGCACCGGCCCGCTCGCCGGCGCCCGCGCCTGAACACACACCCCTACTTTTGGAGATTCCCATGACCAGCACCGCAGTAACCCCTACGGCAGCCGAAGCTACACAACTGAGCTATTCCGACGACGGCGCCGCCCTGACCTTCACCGCCGGGGACCGGCAGATCGCCACGTACACCTACAAGCCCACGGACGACCAGTACGAGAGCCCGCGTCCGTTCTTCCACCCGCTCACCACCCTCGAAGGCGATGAGGTGACCATCTCGCGGCCATGGGACCACGTCTGGCACAAGGGGCTCTCCTGGGCGCTGCCCAACGTTGGGGACCACAATTTCTGGGGCGGAGCCACTTACACCCGGGCCACGGGCTACGCCAACCTGGACAACAACGGTGCCATGGCCCACGAGGCGTTCACCGCAATCGACGACTCCGGTGCCGGAATCACCGCCGCGGAAACCCTGCACTGGTCAGGCCAGGACGGCCAGCCGGTGATCGCCGAGGAACGCCGCTTCAACATCCGGCTGCTGGATGTTCCCGAGGCACCGGCCGGCGCTTGGGTGCTGCTGTTCGAGACCCGGATGGGCAACATTTCCGGTGCGGAATTTGGCATCGGAAGCCCCACCACAGAAGGCCGGGACAACGCCGGTTACGGAGGACTGTTCTGGCGCGGGCCGCGGTCCTTCACCGGCGGCGAGTTCCGCTCGGAGCACGGCGCCGGCACGGACGAGTTCATGGGCACCCGATCACCGTGGATTGCCTTCACGGGCCGGCATGACGGAAGCTGCCGCTTATCCACCATCGCGTTTGTGGAAGACACCGCCAATCCGGGGGCGCCCAACCAGTGGTTTGCCCGTTCCTCGATGTTTGCCTGCCTCGGCTCTGCGCCGTTCTTCAGCGAGGTGGTGCCGCTGCGCGAAGGACAGCCGCTCACGTACCGCTATGCCGTGGTGATCGCTGACGGCGGAGTGGATGATGGTTCCGCCGCGGCGCTGGCCGGCGCCGCCCGGGCTGCGCTGGAGAGCTGGGATTGAGCGGTGATCACATCCTTTCCGGGCGCCACCGGCCTGTCCGAGGTCAGCATCTACGACTGGCCCGGCGCGGACGGTGCCGCCGGCGGCACGCCTCACCTGCACACTGCCTCCACCGAGGCCTATGTGGTGCAGCAGGGAACCGGCAGGCTGGAGACCCTGGACTCGCGCGGGTTCACGTCCACGCCCTTGGCGCCGGGGGTGGTGCTGTGGTTCACGCCCGGCACCGTCCACCGGGCGATCAATGATTCGGGCGACCTGGTGGTCCTCGTGGTCATGCAGAACGCGGGGCTGCCGGAAAACGGCGACGCCGTGATGACGTTCCCGCCCGGGCACCTTGCGGACGCCGGCGCGTACCGCCGCGCCGCGGCGCTGGAACTCACGGATGCCGACGCCGGCGTGGCGGCGGGCGAGGACGCCGCCCGCCGTCGTCGTGATCTGGCGCTGGAAGGCTACTTTGCGCTCAAGGAGGCCGTCCTGGAAACAGGACCCGGCGCGCTGGCCGGGTTCCATGCCGCGGCGGCGCAGCTGGTGAATTCGAAGACCGGGAGGTGGGCGGACTTCCTGGCCGGCGGCGCGGCGCGGCAGGCGGAAATTACCCGGAAGCAGTTGCGTTCTCTGGACACGGCCGAAAGTTTCTATCTGCAGGAAGCGCGGACTACCATGGGAAAACGGAAGACCCGCAGGATGTATGGCATGTGCGGCCGCATTCAGACGTGGGAACTTTCCGATAACTAGCGGTCCGGGCCGGTCCCGGCTGGAAGGTGGGGTTCCATGGTGGGCAAGCAGGACACTGGGCGCGCGACGATCAGCGAAATTGCCAGGGAGGCCGGCGTCTCCGTCCCCACTGTTTCCAAGGTGTTGAACGGCCATGCCCATGTGGCGGCGGAAACCCGTGCCCGCGTGGAGGAGATCATTGCCCGGCGTGACTATGCGCGCCGCCCGGCAAAGCGCAAGCAGAAGGCCGGCCTGATCGACCTGGTGTTTCCCGGGCTGGGCTCGGAGTGGGCGCTGGAGATCATCGAGGGCGTGGAGCGCGTGGCACAGGACGCCGGGTACGGCACCGTGGTGAGCAGCCTCAGCATGGACGGCTCCCGGATCCGGCCGTGGCTGGCGAACCTGGCCGAGCGGAAATCGGACGGGCTGCTGATGGCCGTGTACCAGCTGGATGCCAAGCAGATCCAGCGGATCAAGTCGCTGGGGATCCCCGTGGTGCTCATCGACCCCGTGGGCCAGCCCGGACCGGATCTGATGACCGTGGGGGCTGCCAACTGGGACGGCGCGCACTCGGCCACCGAGCATCTGCTGCAGCTGGGGCACCGGCGGATCGGCATGATCGGCGGACGGGAGGACCTGCAGTGCAGCAGCGCCCGCGAGGACGGCTACATCTCGGCGCTGCGCCGGGCGGGCATCACGGTGGATCACGAACTGATGGTCCCGGGTGACTTCTCGATCGAAGCCGGCGAGGCCGGAACCCGGAAGCTGCTGGAGCTGAACGACCCGCCCACGGCGATCTTCACCGGCAACGACGCCCAGGCGCTGGGTGCCTACCGTGCGGCGCGTTCTGCCGGGCTGCGCATTCCCGAGGATCTGTCCATCATCGGCTTCGACGACATCCCGGCGGCGGAATGGATCGAGCCCGGCCTGACCACCATCCGCCAGCCTGTGGTGCAGATGGCCGAGACCGCCATGCGTGCACTGCTCCGGCACCTGGACGGGGACGAGGAACTGCCGCAGCGGATCGAGCTGGGGACGGAACTGGTTGTCCGGGGATCCACGGCGCCGCCCCGGAAGGGGTAGCTAGCTCGTCCGGATGCAGGACCACCGGCCTATATCGCCCGGGAGTCCTGATAGGTACCGTGGCCTCATGCAGAAGATTTCGATCGAGGCCCTTGCCCGGCAGCAGCTCGCCGCGGCGCTTGCAGCAAACAACGGGCGTGCTGCGGACACCGTATACGGCGGGCACGAGAAGGTGCTCCGCCAGACCGTCATGGCGCTCAAGGCCGGCACCCAGTTGAGCGAGCACCAGAATCCGGGCGACGCCACGGTCTTTGTGCTCCAGGGCAGCCTCCGGCTGCGCGCCGGCGAGAACTCGTGGGATGGCAGGCCGGGCGACCTGTTGATCGTCCCGGACGGCCTGCACAGCCTGGAGGCGGAGGAGGATTCCACGTTCCTGTTCACGGTGGCGAAGGGCGCGAAGCAGGGCTGAGGCCGCCGCAGGGCTCTGACGGCGCGCGGCCGTAACCAAGTTCGGCCTCCCGCGCCGATGTAGGCGAGACTGTTTCCGTGAGCAACAAACCCCGGACAGCCCTGGCCGTTGCCGGCCTCAGCCTGGGCACATCGCTGAACCCGCTGAACTCGTCCATGATCGCCGTCGCCCTTGTGGTGCTGCGCGCCGATTTCGGGCTCGACGTCGCCACGGTCACCTGGGTGATCACAGCCTTCTACCTCACCTCCGCGGCGGGCCAGCCGCTCATGGGCCGGCTGGCGGACCGCTTCGGGCCGCGGCGCCTGTTCAGCTTCGGGATGGTCCTCGTCGCGGTAACCTGCGCGCTGGCTCCGTTCGCTCCCAACTTCGCCCTGCTCTGCGTGGCCCGGGCACTCATGGCCCTGGGCACGGCCACCGCGTACCCGAGTGCCGTCGTCATCGTAGGGGCACTGGACCGCGCCACGAAGGTGAAGTCCACCCGGCCGCTGGGCCGGATCCAGATGGCCAACACCTCCGCGGCAGCGGTAGGCCCGGTGGTGGGCGGGCTGCTGGTGAGCCTGGTCGGCTGGCAGGCGCTGTTCCTAATCAACGTCCCCTTGTCCCTCGCGGCGCTCCTCATCGTCAGGAAATTCGCCCCGGTGGACGAGGACCGCGAACGTGGCAGCGCCTCGGAGCTGCTGCGCGATTCGGACATTCCCGGCATCCTGGGCTTCGTGGGATCCCTGACGCTGGTCATGATGGCGCTGCTGAACGTCCTGCCGGATGCGCGCTGGTGGCTGCTGACCGGCGGCACGGTGCTGGCTGTCCTCTTCGTCTGGCGTGAATTGAAGTTCAGCCCGCCGTTCCTGGACCTGCGGCTTCTCGGACGGAACCGGCCGCTGCTACTGGTCTACCTGGGCTTTGCGGTGTTCAACGGCATCTACTATTTCGCGTTCTTCGGCCTGCCCCAACTGCTGCAGGAAGCGGGCGGTTACGATCCCGGCGTCGTGGGTCTCCTGATGCTGCCACTGGCAGCGATGTCCGTGATTGCGACGCCGTTCGCGGTCCGCGCGATCGATCGCTTCCGGGTGCGGCGGGTGCTGATTGCCGGGGTGCTTTTCCTGGTGGTGGCTGCGGCAGCCATGTGGCTGCTGACCGCCTCCTTCGCCATCCCGCTGGTCCTGGGGCTCACGGCACTGATGGGCATTCCGTGGAGCGTGGTGAGCATCGCGTCCAGCCAAGGAATGTACATTTCCACGCAGCCGCACGAGCGCGGGGTGGCCGCCGGCATCTTCCAGACCTGCCGGTACCTGGGCGCCATCACGGCAACGGTGATGATCGGCATCTTCTACGGCAGCGGCGTGAACCAGGCCAACTGGGGCCTCATGGTGCTCACCATGCTGGTGCTCGGCGCGGTGGCCTTCGGCGTGACACTGCTGTGGCGCGAACGGGCCGGATAGCGCTTCCGTTTTGGCTGGACGGCAGGATCAGGAAATACTGGAACGACGGTTACGCCACGGGGGATGACGAAGTTCGTGCAGGGGGATATATGGGACGCCGTTTCAGGCTGCCGCCACCTGTCTGCACAACCAGGCCGCCCCGGTGCAGGACCGGAGGGCGGCGCGGCCCTGCCGTCCTGATCCTGGCCGCGGCGTTGGCACTGCTCCCGGCATGTGGCGGTTTGGCCAGCGACCCTGATTCCCGGGGCGCGGGCACGGCCACCCAGACGGCCGGACCGGGCGGCAGCGAAGAGACGAGGACCGCGCCCGAGGTCCGTGGCGCGATCGGGAAGCTGTACACCACTAATGCCTGGGCTGCGAAGATCCTGTGGGCACCGACGTCGAACGAGGAATGCAACAAGTCCGGTTGCGTGCAGCATTTCGAAGGTGGGGACATCGCGTGGTCGGCGCGCACCGGCGCGCGTGTTGTGGCCAATGGCCCTGGACGCGACGCCTGGCTCGACGCCGGCGGACAGGAGGGCCGCTTTGGCTATCCCACAACCCACACGGACGTTGGCCTGAGCGACGGCGTGGTGTCCCAGGGTTTCCGGGGCGGAACCATTGTGCACTCCCCGGCCGGAGGCATTCGGGTGGTTTCCGGGGCTATCGGGGCGCACTGGGCTGCAACGGGAGCGACGGACGGCGCCTTGGGATTTCCGGTAGGAGACGAAATCCGTGAAGGGAAGGTTGTGCGCCAGGAGTTTCGCGATGGGTCACTCTACTGGTCGGCGGACACGGCGGCCCACTCGGTCACCCGCGGCGACATCCGCAATCGCTTCCGTGAACTCGGTGAGGAAGCTGGCACGCTGGGCCTGCCGCTGTCCGACGAAATTCCCCGGGACGGCGGTGTGACCCAGCAATTCCAGCGCGGCTGGCTTGTGTGGAATTCGTCCACCGGGGCCAAAGTGGTGCCGAACGAGACCTACCGGATCTGGTCCGAGAACTCTGGCCGCTTCGGTTGGCCACGGCACGACGGATGGGTTGACCAGCGAGGCATGCACGTGGAGTTCCAGGCCGTGGAAACCATCTGGGATCCGCGGACGAAGGAACTCTATTCCGCGGAACCGGTGGATTCTGCCACGGCAGTGATCATCGGCGATTCCCAGCTGGACCTCGATTCATGGGGTGAGCAGGGGACCCGGATGGCAGGCTTTGATCACCAGATCAAACGCGGCTATGGCGGTATGGGGTACGTGGCCACCAACCGGGCCGCCGGTGGCTCCGTCCTGCAGGGCCTCCTGACGGACACCATCCTGTTGCCGCAGGGCGATCCAGGGCTTGTCATCGTGACGTTGGGCGGCAATGACGCACGGATCGGGGCCAGCGAAGCCTTGATCGTGGAGTCCGCCAACCGCACCTGGGATGAGTTGAAGCGCAGGTATCCGCGCAGCACCATCATCATCAACGGGGTTCTCTCCCGCGATGACAACAGCCACTCGCAGCGGCGCTGGGTTGACGGGCTGCTGATGCGCGAGGCAGCGGCCCATGGCCTGAAGAGGATCTCCCTCGCGGGCGCGGCCTCCGCAGCGGGGGCCGCAGGGTACTACCAGGACGCAAACCACCTCACCCAGGCGGGCCACAACATAGTGGCGCCGCTGTACGCCGAGGCTCTCAGGGCAGCGCGCTGAAGTACGTAGCTGGATGCAAATTCTGACGACGGCACGATACCGCAGCGCCGTCTAGTTGCTTCCGGTGGTCCCCATTCTCCGCCCCTATTCCTTGTTTTCACGGCTTATTGACAGCCGGATTCCGCCGGAATACCCTCTGCCTTAACGGGGTATTCCGCTCCGTTTCCTAAGTATTTTCGGCGCCGAATCCGGGCCGCTTCTGCTGGGCGACGGCGCCGGCGAGGAGGGTCCCATGAACGTCTTCCACATCGCGAGCGGGAAGCTGGACGACACGGACCTGTCCGGTGTCGACTTCGCTTTCGCCAACTGGTTCCCCTCCCATCTGGCCGCAGGCGGCTGGAAGGTGGGGGCCGTCGTCGACGACGCCGCTTCGGACGCACAGGTGCGCGCCCTCGGGAGCATCCTCCGGGGCGTGTACGGCGAGACGTCCGATGTCAGCTTCGCCAGTGAAATGGCGGAGTGCGCCCTCAAGGGCCGCGGCTGAGGCCGGCCGATGTATCACCGGAAGCTGGCCAGGAGACGGGGCGTGCAGTCAGTCGGGGACGCCCGCTCTCAGGCCGCCACGGCTCCGCGGATCGACCCGCGGGAAGCCGGCCTCGTCGCCGTCCTCCTGCTCCTCGCCGCGGCGAGTTGGATTGTCACCTCAACCCAGCTGAACGGAATGGACATGGGCCGCTGGACGGATCCCGGCCCGCTGGGGTTTTTCGTCGCCACGTGGGTGGTGATGCTGGCGGCCATGATGTTCCCGTCCATGGCGCCCATGCTGGTGGCCTACTCGCTGTACATGTCGGTTGCGTCGCTGGCTCCCGGGCTCGTCGGTTCGGACCAGGGCGGACGCTCCTTTACAGCCGGCGTGATCCTGCTGGCTTCTGTCTATCAGCTGACGCCCGCCAAGAACGTCAGCCTGATGAAGTGCCGGACGCCCATGGACTTCATCCTGCACCGCATGCGGCCCGGGTACCGGGGAGCGCTGGTCATGGGAATGGAGCACGGCGCCTGGTGCGTGGCGTGCTGCTGGGCGCTGATGGTGGCGCTGTTCGCGCTCGGGGTGATGAGCGTCGGCTGGATGGCGCTGATCGGGGCGTTCATCGCCGGGGAGAAGATGCTGCCCTGGAAGCGGCTCGCCAACCGTTCCGTTGCGGTGGCGCTGGCCGTGATTGCGCTCGGTGTTGCCCTGACTCCTTCGGTGGCAGGCGGGATGGGGATGTAACCTGCCGTCTCCGCCAGAGCGCGGGCGGCCATAGACCGGGGGACTTTTTGACTGGTCTCATCCGAACAAAGGAGCCGAAAATGGCCGAGGGAACTGGACTCCTCAGGCGGTTTTACGAAGAAGTGCTGGTGGGTGGAAATCTTGCCCTGATCGATGAATTCGTGCTGGATGACATCCAGGACCATGTGGAACCGATGCCCGGGCAGCCGGACGGAAAGGACGGCGTTAAGTTCTACACCAACGTCATCCGCACGGCGTTCCCCGACCTCAGCGTCAAACTGGAACCGGCATTCGCCGACGGCAATCTGGAGGCCTCCCACGTTGTGATGTCCGGGACGCACAAGGGGGAGTTCCTGGGTATTCCGGCAACCGGCAAGAGCGTGCAATTCAGCAACACGGACATCATCCGGATCGATGACGGGAAGGTGGCCGAACACTGGGGATCCTCCGACACGCTGAGCCTCATGCAGCAGATCGGGGCAACACCGGCCTAACCGGACGCTGCCCGCACCGGCCCTCCGCTTTGGCCCTGCTCCGGCCGAGGGCCTCATGGCCGACGGCGGGAGTCACCACGTGCGGCACCGTCCCGTGGCGGCGCCGCACCCTTAGGCGCGCGAGGCCGCGTCCGCTGAAGTTTCCGACGGTGCGGCCACGGCGGCGGCAGGTGCCTCCGTCGCCGCTGCAACAGGCGCAACGTACCCGGCCTCTTTCGGACCGGGCGGGTAGGCATGCCTGCGGCCGGTCACCGTGATCACGAGCGCGGCCACGACAGGCACCGCAGCCGCAACGGGCACCATCAAAGGTCCCGCCGTGGTGAGGGCGGCTGCGCCGTAGAGTGCGCCGATGGTGATGCCCAGCTGGATGGTCAGCACGGTGAGGCCGTTGGCGGCTTCCCGGTACTCCTTGCCGGCGCGGAGGATGGCGGACTGGTTGTAGATGCCGATCGCGCCGAAGGCCGCTCCCCATATCCCCATGAGCACCAGGGCTCCGGGGACTGTTCTCCCGCCCAAGGGGAGGAGGAGGAACGCGGCGGCGATGACCGCCGTCGTTATCAGCAGCGAGCGGCGCGGCCGCATGTCCACGGTGATGCCGGCGATCCAGATGCCCACCAGTCCGGAGAATCCCAGGACGGTGAGGGAGAGGGTGATGGTGTAGTCGGGCAGGCCGGCCTCGCGGAGGAACGGCGCGATGAAGGTGAACAGCGCGAAGTGCGCCATGAGCATCAGGGGCCACGCGATGGCCACCGATTTCACGCCGGGCTGGCCGACGGCCTTGCGCAGGGACGGCCGAGGCGCGTCCGGGAGCCGGCGGACGGCGGGCAGCAGCCACATGGCAAGTCCCGCGAGGACCACGCCGGTGCCCGCGAGCAGGAGGAAGGATGCGCGCCAGCCGATCAGCCCGCCCAGTGCGGTTCCCAGCGGTGCACCAATGGCGAGGCCCAGGCTGTTGCCGCTGAAGACGATGGCCATCGCCTTGCCTACCTTGTGGGCGGGGACAATGCGGGCCACGAAGGGCGCCATCGCGGTCCAGAGCAGGCCGTGCGCGATGCCGCCCACCAGCCGGGCGGCAAGGGCTGCGCCGAAGTCGGACACCAGGCCCACCAGGGCGTTGCTGATAGCGAAGGTCAGCACAAGCGCCACCAGGAGCGTGTGCCGGGGGATGCGGGCGAGGAGCATGGCGGCCGGGATCACTGTGGCCACGATGATGGCGGCGTACCCCGCGGTGAGATAGCCGGCCACGGGCTCGGACACGTTGAGGCCGGCGCTGACCTGGGGGAGCAGGCCGGAAGGCAGCAGTTCGGTGGTGATGGCGGTGAAGCCGATCATCGACAGCACCAGCAGCGCGCCGAAGGGCATGCGGTCGCGTGCGGAAGCGGAGGTCGCGGGAGACACGGGTGTGGATCCTTTTCAGGGAGTGGGGAGGAACGCGGCGCCAATTGCCGGGGTCCTGCACTCAAATTACCTGATTTATTTGGCGTCAGGCAGGGTCTGTCAGACCCACCCTGGCGGGAATATTTCGGCGCTGCCGGGTCACGGCAGCCAGGCCGTGACGAAGCCACCCCGGGAGGGGCCGGGACCGCCGGCTGGCTCCGCCGTTGGCCTCTGTCCGGGCGCATTGCCTTCGGTGGCAGCGGGACCGCCCTTTCAATTACGGCCCGCGATCCGCAGCAAACGGATCCACAACGAGCGGGTCGGCCCGGGAGGTTTCGACGGCACGGCCGGCAGCCACGGCAAGGGCTGTCAGCGGCAGCCCGTGGTCGTCCAGTTCTGTCAATTTCTTGCCTCCGGAGATGTGGTGCGTGAGTGTTATGGCTGCTCCTGTCTGCTCAAGATATCCTCATGCATGCCGGGCGCCTATGGACTTTGCGGAACCCGTTGTTCGCGCGCGGATGAGAGCCTACGCTGTGCCCACGGCCCCACCCCGGGGACCGCTTCCAGACAGGAAAGACCATGACCAAGTATCTTTTTGAAGCGAATTACGTGGGCGAGGGAATCAAGGGGCTCATGCGCGAAGGCGGTACCAAGCGGCGTGAGGCGCTGGTCCAGGCCCTTGATTCCGTAGGAGGATCGCTCGAGAGCTTTTACTACGCCTTCGGGGACACTGACGTCCTTGGCGTGTTCGAGGTCCCCAGCTCGGCTGACGCCGCCGCCCTTTCGCTGATGATCAATTCGACGGGCAGCGTGAACGTCCGCCTTAAGCCGCTCATGACGCCGGAAGACATCGACGACGCAGCCAAGAAGACACCGGCGTACCGGGCCCCCGGGCAGTAACGCGGCGGCGCGCGGGGAAGCACGACGGCGGCACCTGCCCGGGTGCCGCCACCCACCTCACTGTCAGATGTCTAGGGTTCCCGCAGCACCCACACCGCGTTGTCCGGCTGCAGCCAGCCTGGTCCACCTGCGGGGAGGGCTGGAACGGCGTCATCCAGATGCCGTCCACACAGAGGGAAGCGATGTACGGGAGGCGGGCGATAAGCCCGGCGAGGTCACCCACGCCGTCACCGTTCCCGTCCGCGAAGGAGCGCGGATACACCTGGTAGAGGACGGCGGACTCCCACCAGCCGGGGACCTTCGCTGATGTCACGGCAGCGGCGCTCACGTGCCGGTCTATCCACCGCCCTTGATCTTCCGCCAGCCCCCGGCGCGGTTGTTGGCGATGATCGCCCGGAACATCTCGCCGAGGGCTTCCTCGTTCACGGCCTCGTCCTCGCGGAAGGCGACGGTGCGGGCTGTTTTGTTGCTGTGCCCGGCGGTGATGATGTTGTGCGGATCCGGGACGATGCCGCCGTCGTACATAAACACGTTCACGTGATCCTTCGCCGCAAGGAGAGCACAGATGTTCCCGTCCAGGACGAAGTAGGGCTGGACGGTGCGTTTGATGGTTTCTTCGACGTCGGGATCCGCGGCGTGGACCAGGTCTCGGACCTGCCGGCAAATGGCCTGCTGCCAGGCCGGGAGCGCTTCGATGTAGCGGTCCACGCGCGGGTCTTTGGTGTAGTCCATGGCTGCGTTCGTTGGCTTAGCCGGCGGTGATCTGCTCGCGCAGGATGTCCGCGTGCCCGCAGTGCTGGGCGAGTTCGCGCAACATGTGGAGGTATACCCAGCGCAGCGGCAGCGGGCCGCGGCGGTTGCCGCGGAGCACGTCGTCGAGCTCCAGGACCGACGTGGCGCGGACGGATGCTTTCCACGCTTCGCGGTGGGCCTGCCGGACGGACGCAATGGTGTCCCGGTCAGTGAGGATGAACGATTCATCCGGGGTGGCCGGGATGCCGATCTCGGCGCGGGACCGGCAGGTGATGGCTTCGTCGAACCAGACCTTCTCCACAAAGGTGGCGTGCTTCACCAGGCCCAGCAGGGTGGTCCGCGACGGCACCAGGGACCGCCGCGCCTGCTCCTCGGTCAGCCCGTCCAGGCAGGCATTCAGCATGCTGCGGTGCTCATGGAGGAACGCCTCGAACTGGACGCGGGCCGGCTGGTTGATGACGTCTTCGGCGAAGGTGGCGGGGAGGGCAGGCATGTGTGAAGTATCGCAAGGACGTCAAGGCGGGGCAACGGCGCAGCTAGTGTGCTCCCCGGACGACGGCGTCCTCCCGCCTAAGAGGCGGAGCGCCGGTGGCGCGCCAAGCGCACCAGCTGGCTGAAGGCAAAGACGAAGACGGCCTCGATCAGCACCATCAGCCCGAGCAGCAGCCACTGCCCCTGGCTGATGAACACGACGGCACCGGTGAGGACCAGCACCGTTCCGAGGACCAGCGCATACACGGCGAAGCCGAAGGCCACCTTGGCGCTGCGCACGCCCGTGCGGAAGCCAAAGCCCATCGGCTCCCCTCCGGGGAGCCCCTCTACGCGGTCGGGGCCTGCGGGTTGGAGCTTGTCGAACTCTTCCCACGGATCCCGGCTCTGGTCCTGTTCGGTCATAACTCCATTATCCCGCCGCCCGGCCCTATGCCGTGGCGACGCATCCGTGCAAGCATGGGCCTCACCGACACACAGCGAGGGGACCTGATGAAATCCAACGAACTGCTGCTGGACGCCTTCGGCCGGATCCGGGAGACCGTGGAAGCAACCCTGGACGGCGTGGGGGACCAGGCCCTGACCCGCCGCCCCGCCGGCACCGGTAACTCGATTGCGTGGCTGATCTGGCACCTTGGCCGCGTGGAGGACGCGCAGGTGGCCTCCGCAGCGGGCCTGGACCAGGTGTGGACTTCGCAGGGGTTTGTGGGCCGCTTCAACCTGCCGCTGCGCGAGCGTGACACCGGCTACGGCCATTCGAGCGCCCAGGTCGATTCCGTGAAGGCCCCGGCACCGCTGCTGCTCGAATACTACGACGCCGTCCACAGGCAGACCGCGGACTTCCTGCATACCCTCGGCGACGACGATTTCGACCGCGTCGTGGACACCCGCTGGGATCCGCCGGTCACCCTCGGGGTGCGGCTGGTCAGCACGATTGCCGACTGCCTCCAGCATGTGGGGCAGGCCGCCTACGCGAAGGGCCTGAAACACTGACGGGCTGAGCGGACGCCGCCTCAGCCACGACTCTCCAGGACCGCCTGCAGCTTCTCGAACGATTCCGTCCAGCCGCCGCGGTGCAGTTCCAGCCGTTCCTCCGTGAGGAACGGTCCCTGTGAGAGCGCCAGGCGCGTGCCGTCGTCGGCCGTTTGCAGTGAAAGGTCGACGACGGTGTCCCGGTCATCCGGCGTCGGTTCCTCCCAGCGGAAGGTGTACACGAGGCGAAAGGGCGGATCGATCTCCAGGAACTCGCCGGAGAGATGGAACGGCTCACCTTCCGGCGGCGCCATGTGGAACCGGTAGCGGCCGCCCTCAGCGAGGTTCAGTTCGGCTGACGGGATGGTGAAGCCGCTACTGGTTGTGCCTCGCCCACAACTGCAGCCACACGAGCAGGCGCGTCTCGGGATCATCCAGGTCGATGCCGAAGAGGGCGTTCACCCGGGACAGGCGGTAGCGGACGGTGTTGACGTGCACGTCCAGCGCCTTGGCGGCCTCGATCGCGTTGCCGCCGCAGCTCAGGTAGGCATAGATGGTCTCTTCGAACGATTTCTTATGGCGTTCGTCGTACCCGGCGATCCGGAGCGCGTGGGTCCCGGGCAGCTGGCCGGACGCCGTCAAGGACGAGGCGATCTGGCGCAGCTGCAGGCGGGAGCCGAGGGAGTCGTCGTCGGCCACCACGTCGTCGGAGTCGGCGGATATCCGTCCCTCGACGACGTTGCGGACCAGCTCGGACAGGACCAGTTCCGCGTTGACCCGGGACTCCGCGAGCCGGTCGATCGTGGCCGCGGCACCCAGTGCGGCCAGGACGGGGCGTGAGAGAAGCCGCCGAGCGTTCTGGACAATCTTCAGGAGCGCGCCGCGTTGGAACTGCAGGGACGATTCGGTGCTCTGCGGCAGGACGATGTACACGATGCCGTCCGAGAGCCCGCAGACCGCGGAGGGCAGCCGGATGGCGCAGGCGGTCCGGATGGTGTCGAACAGCCGGAGGCGGGACTGCAGCGTTTCGGCCGCGATAGCGTCCGCCGGCCAGACGCTGAGCGCGGCCACGCGGATGGACGCCGCCGATATCCCCAGCCGGATGGCGGCCAGCTCGGCGCGCTCGGGTTCGAACAAAAGCGGCTTGACCAGGTCCATCTGGCGCGTGAGGTTCGAGACGTAGGTGGTGCGCTTATGCAGGATATGAAGCGCGGCAACATTGGCGGCTTCACGCAGGATCCGGTTTGCGTCCTCGTTGTGGTGGTCGGCGCGTTCCAGCAGCCAGAGCGAACCCAGCACGGCGCCGCCGGCCCGGATGGCGATGGCCGTGCGCCGGAGGCCGGGGTCCTCCGTCGCCACATCCAGTGCGTCGCTGGCAGCATGGACGCGCCGGTAGTCCTTGTCGGTTTGCTCGGAATGCGGCACATGCAGGCGCAGGATCGAGCTCCGCCGCGTCTCGTCGATGGGCTGGTCCGGCAGGGTGGAATAGGCCAGGATCGTCTGGTCCGGATCGGCGATCGCAATGGCACCGCCGGCCTGGGCTGCAACGGTGTTGGCGAGGTCGAACAGGTCCCCGGGGCGGATGTCCACCAGGGTGCGGCCGGACTGCCGATGGGGGATGACGGCGGCGTCCATGATCTCTGCCAGCTGGTTCCACGGCACGGAGTCGGAAGCCCGGAAGAGCGCCACCCCCGTTTCCCTGGCGGCTGCCCGGAGTGCCGTGTCCGGCTTCCCGTTGGTCTTGTAGACGATGGCCACGTAGCCGGCGTCCTTGAGCTCCTGGACCTTGGCCCGCAGGCGCTTTCCGGACAGCGAAAGGCCGATGGCCAGGGCAACAGCGCCTGGGAACGTGGCGGGAGCGGCGGTCGAGTCGTACAGCACCGAGCCCGCGACAGCCTGTTGGTCATCGGCCGGCATCTCCACGACGCTGACGATTTCCGATCCGGCCGAGCGCGCCACGTCCGCGAGGGTGGGCTGGGATTGGCTCTGCGCTCCGGGAAACACCCCCGCGCCGTCAGCAGGCATGACGGAGCTACTGACCGGACGGGCGGCGTCGAGGACTACGACGCACTCTGCTGGACACGGGCCGGCCGGAGCACGGTAACGGTCAGCCAGGTGACGGCGCTGCACACCCCGGCACCCCAGGCGATGTCAGTCACGGCCACCAGGACGGGGAAGTCCTTCAGCACGGCCAGTGCGGTCAGGGCCCAGGTTGCGTAGGTGAAGAAGCCGAACAGGGCGGCGCCCGTCACCCGTTGCCGCATGGTGGCGCCGGCATCGTTGGGCCGGATGCCGTAGTGCACGATGCCCACGACAAAGATCAGGTAGAAGACGACGGCGCCGGCGAGGTTGACGCTGGGCGCCAGCAGGTCCCCGATCTGGCTTTCGTACTGCCTGTTCGCCACGGTGAGGATCCAGGCAACGTCGATGACGGCGAACACGACGGCGGCCGCCGCATAGGCCAGCAGCCACTTCTTGACTCGGACGTTCATGCTTGGCTCCTTGGCTGGGCGTAGAGGGTCTCGACGATGTGCCGGGTGCGTTCGGTGAAGGCTGCGCGCTTGAGCTTCATGGTGGGCGTCACTATACCGTTGGCCTCACTGAGGTCGGTGAGCAGCAGCACGAAGCGGCGCACCTGCTCGGACTGCGCGATCTTCGCGTTGGCGGCACTCACCGCGTTGCCGATCATAGCGAGAAGCCGCGCGTCGTCGATCCGCACCGCGCCGCCGTCGTCCGGGATCCGCAAGCCGGCCAGCTCCGTGATGCCCTCGCGCGCCGCCCAGGCCGCCACGGAATCCGGATCCAGCAGCACGAGTCCGCCGAGGTATGGTTTGCCCTCTCCCACCATCACGGCGTGGGCCACAAGGGGGTCGCCCTCCACGTAGCCTTCCCAGATGGCGGGGGAGATGGTCTTGCCGCCCGCGGTGACAATGACGTCCTTGAGCCGGCCGGTGAGCATGAGCCGTCCCGTGCCGTCGATCGTGCCGAGGTCGCCGGTGCGGAAGAACCCATCGGCGAAGGCGTCCGTGTTGTCGGAGGGTCTGCGGTAGCCGGCAAACACGCCGACGCCGCGGGCCAGCACCTCGCCCTGGTCCGAAATGCGCACGGTGGTTCCCGGCATGGGAACGCCCACGGAGCCTGACGTGATCGCACCGGGCATGTTCCCGGTCAGCGGAGCGGTGGTCTCGGTGAGGCCATAGCCCTCGATCACCGGCAGGCCGAGGCCGCGGAAGAAGAGGGACAGCTCGGCGTCGAGCGCGGCGGCACCGGACAGCAGGTAGCCGAGCCGTCCGCCCATCAGCTTCCGCAGCCGGGCGTAGAACAGGCGGTCGTAGAGGGCATGCCTCAGCCGCAGCCCCGGCGCGGCCTTGACGGCGGGGTCGGCGTCGCGGGCCTCGGCGAACCGGCCCCACTCCACCGCTGTGCGCTGCGCCGAAGCCCACACCCGGCCCAGGTGCTTCTTCGCCGCGGCGTCCGCGGCGGACGCCCGGATCTTCTGCAGCACGCGGGGGACCACCACCAGGAACGTGGGCCGGAGGACGCCCAGGGCGGGGACGACGTCGCGGGGATCGGACAGGTGCGCGATCCGCATTCCATTGGCCAGGCAAATCAGTTGCAGTCCGCGGGCCAGCACATGGGCCATCGGCAGGAAGATGATGGTGTTGCCGCCCTCGCGGACCACTTCCGTGTAGGCGGCCCCCACGTTCAGCACCTGCCCCACGAAGTTGCCGTGCGTGATGAGGGCACCCTTCGGCGCGGCGGTGGTGCCGGAGGTGTAGACGATGGTGGCCACCGAGTCGAGGTTCGCCAGCAGGCGCCGCTCCTCGACCGCGGCAGCGGAGATCCCGGCGCCGCGGACTACGAGCTCAGCGAGGTCCGCGCCCGGGCGGGCGTCCATCGTCCAGACACCCAGGCCCGGCAGCCCCGCCTGCTCGAATCCGTGCTCGAGCAGGGCCGCGTGCCCAGCGGTGCCGGCAATCGCGAGGCGCACGTCTGCGTCGCCGAGGATCGCGGTCACCTGGGGAGCTGCCGATGTCTCGTAGATGGGGACGACGACGGCGCCGGCGAACCACGCTGCCATGTCGACCAGCGCCCACTCGTACCGGGTGGGGGACATGATGGCCAGCGATTCGCCGGGCTGGAGTCCGACGGCGATGAGGCCCTTGGCCAGGGCACGCACCTCGTCCACGAACTGGCGGGTGGTCACCCGGCGCCATGGTTCCGTGATCGCCGCATTGGCGGCGCGTACCTCGAAGGCGACGTGGTCCGGGGAGGTCCGGAACCTCTGCATGAGCAGCCCGGTGGCGTTCCGGTGAATGGACGGCTCAACGAGCAGCGGGGTGGTGGATTCTCTCATTGGCTGTCCCTCTCAGAAAGTGTGCGGAGGTGGTCACGCATCAGGTGCCGGGCGACGTCGAGGAAATCCGCCACGGCGCTCTGCTGTGCGGCGGGCAGGGCCTTGAGGTGCTGGTCCGTGGCGGTCATCAGGGGCCGCATCAGGGCCATGATTCCCTTGGAGGATTCCGGGGTGGTGCTCACTTGGACCTGGCGGCGGTCGTCCGCGCCGCGGTGCCGGGCCACGTAGCCGCGGCTCTCCAGCCGGTTCACGATGGCAGTGGTGGTGGCCGGAGTTGCGCCGAGGTCCTCGGCGAGCTTGCCCACCGTGACCGGTCCGGACCGTTCGAGCGCCGACAGGGCGCGGAAGTCGGTCAGGTTGATCCCCATCCCGCGGGCGAGCTCGCGCTCGGTTTCGTTGGCGAGGGTGAACAGGCCCTGGAGTGCCACGGCGGCAGGGTGGTAAGGCGTTGCACTGGGGCCCGCACCTGCTTGCATTTGCATGTATCCACACTACCCAATAAAGTTGGATGTTCAAACAGGATTGAATAGTAGGCTGGCTAGTGGATTGACTCCCGGGTGCTCGTGTCGGATTTCGTGCCGGCGTCTGAAAGGAAGCTTTGATGAAGGAATCGGACCGTAAGGCGCTCATCAGTCTCCCGGTGGTTGTGGTCATCGGGGCGTTGGTTGCCGTGGCCGGCAGCCAGGCCGGCGCGGCACTGGGCGGTTTCCCCCTGTTTGCCGTGGGAGTCGGGGCTGCGTTCCTCATCCAGTGGCTGGCGTTCATCCCCGCCTTCAAGGCGCAGACCGAGAAGTTCTACGACCTCACCGGCGCCCTGACGTACATCTCCATCACCCTCCTCCTGGTCCTGCTCACCCCGGGTGTGGATGCCCGGGGGCTTCTGCTCGCGGCAATGGTGGTGGCGTGGGCCGCGCGGCTGGGAAGCTTCCTGTTCCGCCGGGTCAGCAGGCACGGCAAGGACGACCGCTTCGACGAGATCAAGCCCTCGTTCCTCCGGTTCCTGAACACCTGGACCATTCAGGGGCTCTGGGTGGTCCTCACGGCAGCGGCTGCCTGGATTGCAATTACGAGCGCCACCCGCGTGGCACTTGACGGGTGGGCCCTCGCCGGCTTTGTGGTGTGGGCGGCCGGCTTCGGCATCGAGATCGTGGCCGACAACCAGAAGGGCCGGTTCAAGGCGGACCCCGCCAATGAGGGCAAGTTCATCTCCACCGGGTTGTGGTCCAAGTCCCGCCACCCCAACTACTTCGGCGAGATCGTGCTCTGGATCGGTGTGCTCCTCATCGCCATACCGGTGCTGGAAGGCTGGCAGTGGGTGGCCCTGCTCTCGCCGGTGTTCGTGGCGCTGCTGCTCATCAAAGCCAGCGGCATACCGCTCCTGGAGAAGAAGGCCGATTCGAAATGGGGCGGCCAGGCCGATTATGAGGCCTACAAGAAGAACACCCCGGTCCTGATCCCCAAGCTCTAGTCCGCCGGCGGCGCCGCTCACCCGATTTGGCAGCCGCTGCCAAGAAACAGCCCGGCAATTTGTCGCTTCCTCCATAGTGGCCGTGAGTCCCGCTTCGTACGCTGAACCACAACGTATGCATGCAGTGGGAAGGCCGTCATTGAAAATCAGCGAAGCCAGGCAGCTCGTCCAGGTCAAAGCCCCTGTGATATCCCGACGACGCCGAGTGCTGGCCAACGCTTTTAATGTGGAGGAATACCGGAAGGCGGCACGCAGAGTCCTGCCGGCCGGGATTTTCGATTATCTCGACGGCGGCTCCGAAGACGAGGTGACGCTCCGCCGAAACCGCGCGGTCTTCGATTCCTGGGCGCTCATGCCCAGCTGGGGCCCGGTCTCGGGGCCCGATACCAGCACCACGCTGCTGGGGAAGAGCAGTGCCCTGCCGCTGACGCTGACGCCCACCGGGGCAACGCGGCTGTTCCATCCCGAGGGGGAGCTGGCGGTCGCGGCTGCGGCCGACCGGGCCGGGATCCCGTACGGGCTGGCCGGACTGAGCACCGTGTCCATGGAAGCCATAGCGGGAAGCCACCCGTCCCTGGACCGCTGGTTCAACTTCGGCCTCACTTCCGACGCCCAAGCCCTGAAGGACAAACTGGCGCGCTGCGAAGCCGCCGGCTTCACCACCCTGATTGTCGGCGTCGACACCCGCGCCCTGGGTGCCAGGGAACGGGACCTCCAAAACGGCTTCACCGCGCCGCCGGCGCTGACGCTCTCCACCATCGCGGACATCGCCCGCCGGCCGTCGTGGTGGATCAACTTCCTGGCGGCGGACGGCATCAGCTTCCCCAACCTGGATCCGCGCAGTGCCGCGGCCACCTCGGTGGTCACCCCGTCCATGTGGCAGCACATCCTGGGCCACTCGGACGCCACCAGCGGCTGGAAGGAACTGGACGCCCTGCGGCAGGCGTGGCACGGCAAGATCGTGCTCAAGGGCTGCGTCAACCCGGCCGACGTCGACAAGGCCGCACGGATCGGGCTGGATGCCGTCCAGCTCAGCAACCACGGCGGCCGCCAGCTGGACCACATGCTGAGCCCCATGGATGTGCTGCAGGAGTCCCGCCAGCGGGTGGGCAATTCGATCGAGATCTATGTGGACTCGGGCATCCGCCGGGGGAGCGACATCCTCAAGGCGCTGGCGCTGGGCGCCGACGCCTGCTCGATCGGGAGGGCCTACCTGTACGGGTTGGTGGCTGCGGGCTCGCCGGGCGTCGGGCGGATCATCGAGATCTTCTCGGATGAACTCCGGCGTACCATGACGTTAGTAGGCGTTTCCAGCATTTCCGAGGTGAAGGCTCGGGGCGGGGAAATTCTCCGGGACATCCGTCATTCCGGGGAAATCCTTGAAACAACAGCGTCAGGCACCACGCACTAACGAGTTCCCACCAAGTACACAGTGCACTTCTCCCGCGGCGTTGCGGGAGCTACGAAAAATCCCTGAACAGCTAAGGAAGCCATGCGCACCCGATACCTCATCCCCGTCCTCACCATCGCCACGGCGCTCTCGCTTTCCGGCTGCGTCGACAACAGCGCGCCACCGGCCACCGGCGGCGCATCCGGCACCGCTGACGCCATCGACGTGAAGAAGAACGATTCCGTTGCCGCGATGCTTCCGGAGAAGATCAAGAAGGCCGGCGTGCTGAACGTGGGCATGGCCAACAACTACCCGCCCAACGAGTTCAAGGATGACAACGGTGCCCCGGCAGGCTGGTCCGTGGACCTCACCAACGCCCTGGGCAAGGTGATGGGCCTGAAGGTCAACTTCGACATCGGCACGTTCGACAACATCCTTCCGGCCGTGCGCGCGGGCAAGGACGACATGGGCATGTCCTCCTTCACGGACACGCTGGAACGCGAAAAGCAGGTGGACTTCGTGAATTACTACTCCGCCGGCATCCAGTGGGCCGCGCCCCAGGGCAAGACCGTGGACCCCAACAACGCCTGTGGACTCAAGGTGGCCGTGCAGGCAACCACGTATGAGGACACACACGAAGTGCCCGCCAAGTCGAAGGCCTGCACCGACGCCGGCAAGCCCGCCATCACCATCTTCAAGTACGACGCGCAGGACCAGGCCACCAACGCCCTGGTGGTGGGACAGGTGGACGCGATGAGCGCCGATTCGCCCGTGACTCTCTACGCGATCTCCAAGACCAAGGACAAGCTGCAGACCGCCGGCGACGCCTTCGAAGTGGCGCCGTACGGGATCCCCGTGGCCAAGGGCAGCGAATTCACGCCGGCCCTCCAGAAGGCGCTCCAGGCGCTGATCGATGACGGCACCTACACCAAGATCCTGTCCAAGTGGGGAGTGGAAGCCGGTGGCATCAAGACGGCGGACCTCAACGTGGCAGCCAAGGGGTGATACGGCATGAGCGAGCCGGAACCCGGCCGGATGATTGAGGCGGACCCCGGGAGGAACGGGGACACCGGCAGGCAGCCGGAACCGGGCAGGAAGGATCCCGCCAGGAAGCAGCGGGCCGGCAGGGCATGGAACGACGACGACGGCGCACCGCCGGAAGCGATCGTCGCCATCCCGCTGCGCCACCCGTGGCGGAACGTGGTGGCAGTGCTCCTTATCATCGGCCTGGCGGTCTTTGTGCTGGACGCCGCCCAGCGTCCGGACTACGGCTGGGCGGACGTGGGCAAGTACATCTTCGACCGCCGAATCAGCCAGGCCGCGTGGGTCACGCTGTGGCTGACCATCTACGCGATGATCGGCGCGATCGTGATCGGCCTGCTGCTGGCCATCATGCGGCTTTCGCCCAACCCCGTGCTGAAGAGCATCGCCTGGCTGTATATCTGGATTTTCCGGGGCACCCCGGTTTACGTGCAGCTGGTGTTCTGGGGCATCGTGGCGCTCATCTATCCGGTGTTCACGCTGGGCATCCCGTTCATGGACCCGTGGGTCACCATCCCGAACGAGGTGTTCACCAACCTCTTCATCACCGCGGTGATCGGCCTGGCCCTCAACGAGGCCGCCTATATGTCAGAGATTGTCCGGGCCGGCCTGCTCTCGGTGGACGAGGGGCAGGCGGAGGCGTCGACGGCGCTGGCCATGTCCTGGGGCCAGACCATGCGGTACGTGGTGGTCCCGCAGGCGATGAAGATCATCATTCCGCCTACCGGCAACGAGGTCATCTCGATGCTCAAGACCACCTCGCTGGTGGCGGCGATCCCGTTGAGCGTTGACCTGTACGGGGTGTCCCGCGGTATTTCCGCGGTGACGTTCACGCCGGTGCCGCTGCTGATTGTGGCGTCCCTCTGGTACCTGCTCTTCACCTCGGTGCTGATGGTGGGCCAGCACTTCATTGAAAAGCGGTTCTCGCGCGGAACCGGACGCGCCAAGACCGGCAAGGGAAGTACGACGGCGGGAGCGGCACCTGCCGCGGTTCCGGGCGCCCCGGGCGCCCCGGGGGTCCCCGGCGGACCGCTGGGCAATGACTTTGGAGGCAAAGGATGACGGACGCGCCGATGGTGCTCGCGGAGCGGGTCTCCAAGAATTTCGGCACCAATAAGGTGCTGCGCGGGATCAGCCTGGAGGTGGACCCGGGTGAGGTGCTCTGCATCGTGGGGCCCAGCGGCTCGGGCAAGTCGACGTTCCTGCGCTGCATCAACCACCTGGAGCGGGTGGACGGCGGCCGGCTGTCGGTGGACGGCCAGCTGGTGGGCTACCGCCAGAAGGGGGACAAGCTTTACGAACTGAAGCTCAAGGAGGCAGCGTTCCAGCGCCAGGAAATCGGCATGGTGTTCCAGCGGTTCAACCTGTTTCCGCACCTGACCGCGGTGGAGAACATCACCCTGGCCCCGATGCGGGTGAAAGGGATCTCCAAGGCCAAGGCCACCGCCCGGGCCATGGAACTGCTGGAGCGCGTGGGCCTGGGGGACAAGGGCGATGCCTTTCCGGCGCACCTGTCCGGCGGGCAGCAGCAGCGCGTGGCCATCGCCCGCGCCCTGGCCATGGACCCGAAGCTCATGCTCTTCGATGAGCCCACCAGTGCGCTGGACCCGGAACTGGTGGGCGAGGTGCTGGACGTTATGAAGGAACTGGCCAAGAGCGGCATGACCATGATCGTGGTGACGCACGAGATGGGCTTTGCCCGCGAGGTGGCGGACACCCTGGTGTTCATGGATGAAGGAGTGGTGGTGGAGGCGGGGCCGCCGCGGCAGGTCCTCAACGATCCGCAGCACGAACGGACCAAGGCGTTCCTGTCCAAGGTCCTCTGACGCCTGCTCTCTAGGCCGACAGCTCAGGGTTCCTTCGGCTGCCCGGTCACGGGCGTCACCCGAATTCGGGCGATGCGGAGCCGGTCCATCGCCAGCACCGTCAGCATGTGGCCCGGCACCTCTACCCGGTCCCCGACCACCGGCAGGCGTCCCAGCCGGGAGATGACGAACCCGGCCACGGTCTCGTAGCGGCCCTCCGGGAGGGTGATGCCGGTGGCGGCCGCGAATTCCTGCAGGATCAGGCCGCCGTCCACGTCGACGGATCCGTTGGCCACGGTGACGCGGTCCTCGTGGTCGGCGCCGGTGTCGTATTCGTCGTAGATTTCGCCCACCAACTCCTCGACCAGGTCTTCCAGCGTGACGATGCCGTCAGTGCCGCCGTATTCGTCCACCACCAGTGCGATGTGGTGGCCCAGCCGGCGCATCCGGGACAGTGTGGGCAGTACCCGGTTGGTTCCCGGCAGGGGGAGGAGCTCGCGGACAATGTCTTTCACCATTTGCTGATCCTGCTTGTCATCCCGGGGCATCAGGTCGCGGATGTGGACGAAGCCCAGGACGTCGTCCGGGGTCCTGCCGATCACAGGGAACCGCGAGTACGGGCCGTCCCGGACCATGCTGCGTGCGTCGGCGATCGTCATGGTGCCGTCGATGAAGGTCACTTCGGTGCGGGGGCGCATGACCTCCTGCAGCGTGCGGTCCCCGGCACCGAACACGTCGGTCAGGATGTGCCGGCTGCTCTCCTCCAGCAGGTCGCTCTCCGCCACCAAGTCCCAGAGTTCCTCGGAGCTGATGCCCTCCCGTTTGGCGTGCGGGTCGCCGCCGAAGAGCTTGACCACCGCGTCGGTGGATACGGACAGCAGCCAGATGACGGGCCGCATGATTTCGGACAGGACCACCAGCGGCGGGGCCAGGACCCTGGTGAAGCCGACGGCGCTCTGCATGGCCAGCCTCTTGGGCACCAGCTCACCCAGCACCAGCGAGAGATACGCCACCAGCAGCGTCATGCCGATAAAGGCCACCGGCTCGGCCGCGGCGCCGAACCCCACGCGTTCCAGGCCGGGTTCGATGTCGGGTGAAATCGTGGACGCGCCGTAGGCGGCCGAGAAGAAGCCGGAGAGGGTCACGCCGATCTGGACGGTGGAGAGGAAACGGTTGGGGTTGCGGGCCAGCGCGGCAGCCTTGGCCCCGCGTTTGCCGGCCTTCTCGATCCGGCGCACCTGGCTTTCCCGGAGGGAGATGAGCGCCATTTCGGTGCCGGCAAAGACGCCGCCCAGCAGCACAAAGAAGAGAACCAAGGCGAAGTTGACCAACGTGCCGCTGTCCATAGCCTGACACTACCGAATGCGGTCAACAACCGGTCATGTCGCGAGCGTCAGCAGTTTCCCGTCGGTCACAGCCTGGCGGGACAGCGTTTTGTAGCCCGCCTGCTCGAACAGCACCGTGATCGTGTCCTCCTCATGCCGCATCACCAGGCCCGGCCCCCATTCCTTGTGCCGGACTGCGGCCTGGAGCGGGAAAGGGTCACCGCCCGCGGCGGCCGCGGCGGCGTCGTCGTAATCCTCCTCGTAGGCGGAACCGTCGGTGCAGGTATCGCAGTTGCCGCAGGGCTCGGGGAGGTCCTCGCCGAAGTAGCCCAGCAGGAACTGGCGGCGGCAGGCGTCGGTCTCGGCGTAGCCGCGCATCATTTCGATGCGGGAGCGGTCTACGCGCTGGCGTGCTTCGGCGTGTTCGACGGCGCGTTCCACCACTGCGGGCAGCCTGGCGCCCGCGTCCAGCCGGATGCCGCGCTTGCCGGTGCGGACGGCGCGGGTTTCCTGGAGCTGGTTCAGCAGTCCGGTGAGCTTCCGCGGGGAGAAGCCGGTCTGCTCGGCGAGGGCCTTCTGCTTTACCGGCCCGCCGGCGTCGCGCAGTGCCTGGAGGACGGCCAGAAGGGATTCCTTGTCCGGGGTGTGGGTGCCGAAGAACTTGCGGAGGCCCAGGTCCTCGGAGCGGTAGTGCAGGACGGCGGAGGCGGGTTGGCCGTCGCGCCCGGAGCGGCCGATCTCCTGGTAGTAGCTGTCCAGCGAGTCGGGGATGTCGGCGTGGATGACGAAGCGGACGTTGGGTTTGTCGATGCCCATGCCGAAGGCGGTGGTGGCCACCACCACGTCGAGCTCGTCGTCGAGGAACTGCTGGTGGACGCGGTCCCT
This sequence comes from Arthrobacter sp. PvP023, assembly GCF_017832975.1. Classification (NCBI taxonomy): domain Bacteria; kingdom Bacillati; phylum Actinomycetota; class Actinomycetes; order Micrococcales; family Micrococcaceae; genus Arthrobacter; species Arthrobacter sp. PvP023. Next base: position 3,975,287 of record NZ_JAFIBI010000001.1, on the reverse strand, counting down.
CTCGCCCTGCTTCCGGCCGGCGTGGTAGGCCTCGGCGCGCAGGCCCAGGGCTGTGAGCGCGTCGGCGTAAGCCTCGGTGTCCTTGCGGGTGGCGGCGTACAGCAGGCCGGGGCCTTTGAGCTCGGCTACCTGCTTGGTGACGGCGCGGCGTTTGTCCTTGTCTGTGTGGTGGCGGATCACTTCGAGCCGGATGTTGGGCCGGTCGAAGCCGTGTACCAGGACCAGCGGGTCCGCCATGTGCAGGCGCTGCTGGATTTCCTCGCGCACCGGGGGAGATGCCGTGGCGGTGAGGCCGACGACGGGCGGGTTGCCCAGCTGCGCGCGGACCTCGCCGAGGCGGAGGTAGTCGGGGCGGAAGTCGTGGCCCCAGGAGGAGACGCAGTGGGCCTCGTCCACCACGAACAGCGGGACATCCAGCGCCGTGAGCCGCTCGACGGTTTCGGTCTTGGCGAGCTGTTCGGGGGCGAGGAACACGAAGACGGCGTCGCCGTTTTCGGCAGCCTCCCAGGCGGCGTTGTTATCGGCGTCGCTGTGGCCGGAGTTGATGGCGACGGCGGCGTTCCCGCCGAGGGTCTCGAGGAGGCCGTCCAGTTGGTCCTCCTGCAGGGCGATCAGCGGGGAAACCACGACGGCGGGTCCGCGGCTTGCGCTGTTTTGGTGCAGTTGCAGCGCGGCCACCTGGTAGATGGCCGACTTGCCGTAGCCGGTGGGCATCACGGCGAGGACGTCCCGGCCGGCGACGAGGGCGCGCATTCCGGCGAGCTGCCCGGCGCGGAGGCGGGGCAACCCGAAGGTGTCCGCCGCAAGCCGGCGGAGCTCTGTGCTGGTGGGTTCTGCGGGGGCAAGCGCCTCGGCCATGATGGCAGCTCCGTGGGGTGGTGCGATCCGATGGCCGGGCGTCTTCAGCCGAGGGATCCAGCATAACGCTTTGCGCTCATTGAGGAGGGCGGGCAGGTGCTGTCGATCCGGATGAGGCAGCCCCCGAGTTGGTGGCCACCCAGGACGAGGACCCGCTGCTGGCCATGGACACCCTGCCGTTCGACGGCAGTTACGAGGCTGCGCGGGCCTCTCACGCGTGACATGCGGGGACGACGCCGGGCGGATAAAGGCGCGGGGGTGCCGTTGTCATCGCCGGGCGGCTACTGCGCCGCTTGGCTGGTGGTCACCACCTTCGTCCACGGGCCGGCGGGCGGCGAGTCCACAAACCGCCAGGACACGTGGTCGTTGTCGCCGTCGAGGTCGGCAAAGCCGAGGCAACCGTTCAGGGCCGGTGATACATCCATTCCTGCCCCCTGGGAGGCGTCCCCGCTGAACTGCGTGTTAGCAGGGCGGGCGTTGTTGCTGCCGAAGACGTAGCCGGCGTCGTGGTAGAGCGAGCCGCTGGAAGGTCCGGCGTCCTCGATCTGCCCGTAGCAAACGTTCCCGTTCGGGCCCGTGAGCTGGACCCAGCGGTTCTTCATGTAACTGTAATTGCTGTTGGCGCAGTTGTTGGCGCCGGTGGCAGCGTTGTCCGCGGCGGCCCACGGGATGTCCGTGCAGCGGCGGGCGAAGGCGGTGGGGTCGTTCACGTCGTCGTACGGCAGGTCCAGGTAAAACGGGTTCTGCTTCGGCGTGGGCTGCTTGGTGGGGAAGTACCCGTTCGCCGCGGTCCGGCGTTCCGTGGTGCAGATGAAGGTGGCAGCCGTAGTCCCGGAGCCCACACCGTCGCAGCCGCCGTAGCTGCTGCCCGGGCACGCCGACGCAGTGGATGGCGTCAGGTAAGGCTTGACCCCGGTGTGGCGGTACGCCCACTGGGAATCGTAGGTGGAGCAGACCTGCGACCCATCCGAGACGCTGGCGTTGAAGATCTCGCCCACCCAGAACGTTGTGGCGACGATGTTCGTGTGGACCGGGTATTTGCCGCTACTGGCCAACGACGCCGACGACGGCTGGCCGATGCCACTGCCGGCGGACCACGTGAGGGACCCGCCCTGGAAGTCCTGCCGGATGCTGCCCGCACCGTTCGCGTACTCGTTGCTGACGGGGTAGCCGAGCTTCCCGTTTTCCCATCCTTGCGCGGCCCACGCGGTGCCGATGGCGCCGGTGGTGGGGTGGGCGCCGGTGGCCGGGGACCAATGGATCTGGCCGCGCTGGTAGGCCTGGTACGCGCCGCCGCCGGTGAGGCCGGTGGCTTCGTTGCTGACGGGGTAGCCGAGCTTCCCGTTTTCCCATCCTTGCGCGGCCCACGCGGTGCCGATGGCGCCGGTGGTGGGGTGGGCGCCGGTGGCCGGGGACCAATGGATTTGGCCGCGCTGGTAGGCCTGGTACGCACCGCCGCCTGCCAGTCCCTTGGCCTCGTTGGAGGCAGGGTAGGCCAATGGCCCGTTTTCCCAGCCCTGCGCTTCCCACGCGGTACCGATGGCCCCGGTGGAGATGTGGGCGCCTGTAGCCGGGGACCAGTGGATCTTGCCGTGCTGGTAGTTCTGGTAACAGCCGCCGTTGGCGAGGCCGCAGACGACGGCGGAGGTCGCCGGGCCGAGGCCGGAGCTGATGGCGGCCGACTGGATGTCCGCTGTGGCCGCTGGGGGAACGCTGGTTCCGGCAGGTGCCTGCAGCTTCGGGGCTTGGAGATGTGCGGCCTGTGCGCCCGTGGCCGGCAGCAGCACGAGTGCCGAAAATACCGCCATCACGGCACGCACGGCGAACTTGCTCCGGACAGACGTGGGGGTGCGGCTAATCATTGACGGTCATCTCGTGTCGCCTGGACTTCCCGGCCCGGCCTCGGTGCGGCGGCAACACTGGGAATCGTGTTGGGCCCGCCCCGAGGCAGTTCTCCCGCTGTGGCGTATGACACACCTTGGCGCTAATGATGGCCATGTTACCAAAGTGACTAGATGACAACTATGGTGCTTCTGCGCGGGATGTTTCGGTGGGGTGAATTTTCAGATCAGGTCATTCCGTGAGCTGGGGCCTAGGGAAGGGACCGCCGGGCACCGGGAGTACCGGGTCCTGGCCCAAGGTGCTGAGAGCTGGACCGTAGCTGGGACGCTACTTTGGGTCCGGGTTTCCCGGCCGCCGGTGTCTATGGTGGAGCTCGTAGCTGTCGAACACATCGGCGGACGTGGTTCCGACTTGGCCGAATTTTCCGCGGAGGACGTCCGCGAGTCCGTCCAGCGCCGCGTGCAGCATCCGCCCGGCGAACTGGAGTTCAGCGCTTTCGCTTTGCTGGGCCTGGGATGCCATCTCCTGGCCGTAGGCCACCGTGGCGGGCAGGGAGCCGCGCTGCTCAACTTCACGGAAGTAGTAGGTCTCATGGAAGGCGAGCAGGTCTATGCTCACCGACGCCACGTTTCCCGCCATTGACTCCAACAGCTCGGCAGCATGCCCGGGATCCAGCGCCAGGACACCCGCCGGCAGCCTCCCTGAACAGGGTCAGCTGGTGGGCAAGGGCGCGTCGGCGGTTCAGGGCCGGGAACGTCTGAAGGATCCAGGTGACCGTTGCAGTCAGCAACCCGAAGCCGGTGACCGCCTGGAGGGCAACAACCAGCCTGAGCACCGGATGCGCTGCCACGATGTCGCCGAACCCACGGTGGAAAGAGTGACCAGGGAGATGTAGAGGGCTTCGGCGAAGTCGGCCCGCAGGGGCACCCCGGCTCCGTAGATAAAGCCGTCCGTCAGATGGGGCAGGTAGAGCAGGGCCCAGCCGATGGCCGCCAGCCCTGCCCAGGCGCCAATGACGGCGGCCATCGCCCGGGGTGCTGCGATGAAGGAGCCCCGGCCCCGCAGTTTCCTGGGGAGCAGCCACACGATAGGGTCGTCTGCATGTTTGAACTCGTTGTCCCGGATGCCTCCTTCTACCCGTCGTTTGCCGAGTCCCACCGCGAGTGGGGCGGCACCCACCAGGACGGTGCCGGGCTAATGGCAGATGACGACATCACCAGCCCGGCGGGGTTCGCCGCCTGGGTCCGCAGGCTGGTGGATGCTGAACGGGCTGCCGGGACGGGCGGCATTGTCCCCTGCACCTACCGCTGGATCACGGAGGGCTCGAGGTATGTGGGGGCGATCGCCTTCCGCCACTACCTCACACCGGCCCTCCTGAGCTCGGGAGGGCATATCGGATACGGGGTCCGGCCTTCCGACCGCGGGCGAGGGGCGGCGTCGTGGGCCCTGCAGGAAGTGTGTGCCCGTCTGGCTGCGCAGGGTGAGCCTGACCGCGTGCTTCTGACCTGCGATGATGCAAATACAGCGTCAGCCAGGACTATCGAGCGCTGCGGCGGCCTGCTGGAGGATGTAAGGGTAGGTGCTAACGGGCAGCATTTTCGGCGCTATTGGATTGATGTGCCGCGCAATTAATCCAGACGGCCACGCGGCGAATTCCAGCTGAAGCATCCGCGCTAAACCATCCGCGCCAGGGAACGCCCCACGGTCCTGCCGGTGAAGAGGCAGCCGCCCAGGAACGTGCCTTCCAGTGCGTTGTAGCCGTGGGCCCCGCCGCCGCCGAACCCTGCTGCCTCACCCGCAGCGTAAAGGCCGGGGATGCGCTCGCCGTCGTGCGAAAACGCCTGGCCGGTAAGGTCCGTCTGGATGCCGCCCAGGGTCTTGCGGGTCACAACGTGGAGCCTGACGGCAATCAACGGGCCGGCCGCCGGGTCCAGGATCCGGTGCGGTTTGACCGTGCGGAACAGGCGGTCGCCCAGGAAGCGGCGGCTGTTGTGGATGCCCAGGATCTGCGTGTCCTTGGAGTAGGGGTTGCGGATCTCGGCGTCCCGTTCCTCGATCTGCCGGCGCAGCCCGGAGTAGTCCAGCAGCGGCTCCGAGGTTAGGCCGTTCATCCCGCAGACCAGGTCCGCCAGGTTGTCCGCCACCACAAAGTCAGCGCCGTGCTTCTTGAACGCTTCGATGGGTGCCGCGGCGCCGCGGCCCAAACGCGAGCGAAGCAAAAGCTTCAGGTCCCGGTTGGTGATGTCCGGGTTCTGCTCGGAGCCGGAGAGGGCGAACTCTTTTTCGATGATCCGCTGGTTCAGGATGAACCAGGAGTGGCTGTACTGCTGGGTGTCCGGGGTGGTCCGCAGCAGCCGCAGGGTTCCCAGGGTGTCGTAGCCGGGCAGCCCGGGGGAGGGGAGCCGCCGGCCCAGCGCGTCGAACCACAGTGACGACGGCCCCGGCAGGATCCGGATGGCATGGTCCGGCCAGACGGGGTTCCAGTTCTGGATGCCCTCGGTGTAGTGCCACATGCGGTCACGGTTCACCAGCCTGACGCCTGCTTGGTCGGCGATGTTCAGCACCCGCCCGTCCACGTGCCGGGGCACCCCGGTAATCATCTTCGCGGGTGGCGTCCCCAGCCGCTGGGGCCACCACCGGCGCACCTGCCGGTGGTCGCCGCCGATGCCGCCGCTCGCAATCACCACGGCCTGCGCACGCAGCTCAAACTCGCCAATAGCGTCCCGGTTCGAGGCAACGCCGCGTGGCGAGGCGTCCGGTGCCAGCACGGTGCCGCGCACCCCGGTGACCGTGCCGCCGTCGAACATTAACCCGTCCACCCGGTGCCGGAAGTGGAACGTGACGCTGCCCGCGGAAGCGGCCTCCCGTGCCCTGTCCGCAAAAGGTTCGGAGACCCCGGTGCCCGTTCCCCACGGGACGTGGAAGCGGGGGACCGAGTTGCCGTGGCCGCCGGCCCCGCCGTCCCCGCGTTCGGCCCAGCCCACCAGCGGGGTGAACGTGATGCCGTGTTCCTGCAGCCAGGAGCGTTTCTCGCCGGCGGCGAACTCGACGTACGCGCGGCCCCACTGCTGCGCCCACTCGTCCTCAGGAAGCGGGCCGTCCAGCCGGTCCCATTGGGCCGAGCCCTGCCAGTCCTGCCAGGCCAGCTCGAAGGAATCCTTCACGCCCAGGCGCCGCTGCATGGCAGTGTCCACCAGGAACAGCCCGCCGAGGGACCAGAAGGCCTGGCCGCCGAGGTTGGCTGCGTTCTCCCGGTCCAGGATCGCCACCCGTTTGCCGGCCCGGACCAGCTCGTTGCTGGCCACCAGCCCGGCCAGCCCGCCGCCGATGATGATGACGTCCGCGTCCATCAGCCGCCTCCGGACAGCCAGGCCCGCGGGCTGAAGCCGCGCAGCTTCGCATCGAGCTCTGCCATCTGCTGCCCTCCTGCGGGTGGTGGATTCTCCTGACTCGCACCATATATCGGCGAACCGGAATCGAGGGACCGCGCCGCTCAGTCGGTGGGAGGTTCCCGGGAGACAGTGACTTCGAGTTCGTAGTGGCCGTCATCGCTGTCGAAATCGATGGGATAGACACCTCGGATCGAGGGTCCGTCACGGGTGATGATCTGTTTGGCGGCGGTGACGGCTGCCGGCAGCATCGGGATCTGCACGGAGGCCCGGTCCGCAGCGGAGAAGTCATCAAGCTCCACCAGTTCGAACTTCGCGGCCGAGGTGTACGCGATGGTTGGCATTACGATGTCGCGGCGGGTGTCGTCGTCAAAGGCCAGATCGTCTGAATGTGGGATGTGGGCGGCGTTGACGCCGTTGACGTCGACGTTGATCTGGATGTCGTCAGACCCGGACTCCGATCCGAGGAACCCGTCGGTTTCGTCGAAGCAGACCAGCCGGGCATCCCCGCCGAGCGAACGGCCGCCGCGTTCGGTGCCGTTCGAATACAGGTAGCAGGCGTCAGTTTCGAGCAACACCGTGAATGACCTGGCATCGAACGGGCGCGGGTCCGGTTCCTCACGGCGCACCAGCACGTAAAGCCTGCCGTGGCGGCTATGGGTGAAAGTGACCACGAGGGGGTCCGGGCCATGGGAACGTTCCTCGATGACTTCGAAGCCGTTGCCGCCGTCATCCCGTAGGACCACCAGACCGAACAGTCCGCCCTGGATGTCCTTGAGGGTCACGGTTGACGTGTAGGTGTTCACGCCCGGATAGGTGCGGTCCAGCCGGGCGGTGAACCAGACGCTGTCGAAGTCGTCCACGTCCGTGTCGGGATTGTCGTAGGAGTGCGGTGCGCCCACCCGCGCTTCGCCGGGGCACGGCCAACTTCGCATCAGCGGGAGTGCGTCTTTCGGGCGGGTGCCGATGAAGCGGCGCGAGTACAGGGAATAGGCGGCGCTCGTGACATTGGGCCGCAGCCAAACCCTGATGAAGAACGGTGCTTCGGCCAGGGCGTAGCGGTAGACAGCAGGGCTCTCCGGCGTGGGCGGCGTGGTGTCGCGGACGAAGGGCTGATAGGGCTGGGACAGATCGGCTTTGGTGTAGACGGCGTGGAAAACCTGGGTGGAGCCATTGACCATCGCGAACCCGTAGCCTCCTGGATCGTCGATTCGGTACCAGTGCATTTCACCGGCGCGGAGGGTGGCGGTTGAGCGGTTCTCCGGGTGGTCGATGCTGAACGTCAGCTTCTCTGCGGTGTTGGCTGTATTGAACGGTCTCGCCTCGTGAAGGTCGATCGAGAGCGGCAGGTGGTCGCTGGTGTACTTCGTCGGGCTGGTGGGCGAGATCTGGGCGACTTCGTGTGCGATGCGGATGTGTTGTGCCACCATCCGCCCGGGATAGGGCTTGGGGCGCAATACATAATCGAGCCGTTGCGCGTGCGCCGTGATGCCGGGGTCGCAGCTGTCCGGCAACGGCGTGGTGCCGAGCAGCAGGCGGCCCGGGCACTGCTCGAACGTCCACGCGTCCTGCAGGACCTTCGTCAGCATGGTCGACGGCGTGCCCAGCAGCGCCGTCCACTCCGGCCGCAGGCCGTTGGAGTCGGGCATGCCCTGAACGTTGAAGTCGCCGCAGAACAGGATCTCCTTGCGGGCGCTGTTGCCCTCGAGGCGGTTGTCGAGTAGCGCCATCGCCGTGGTGAACTGGGATTTTCGGGTGGCTTTGTTCTTGCCGATGTCGTCGAGCGGGTCGGCCTGGGTGTGGGTGATCATCAGGTTGAACAGCGATTCGTCGGGTAGTTCGAGTTGTGCGTAAACGACTCCTTTGGCTGCGTTCTTGTCATTTCCGACGGCGTCCTCGTAGGGGACGAAGGCGACGTTGGGGATCGTTGTGCCGGCGGTAATCCCGGCGAGCTGGGCCAGCGCATCCGGAATGCGGATGCCTTTGAACGGGAATTTGCTGAACAGCATCAGGCCGCTGTCTTCCCACCGTGATGACAACAGCGAGGCTCCGCCGAGAAGGCCCAGCGCGATGCCCCACAGTGCTCCGCCGATTGCGATCGCGGACCCGGCTGTGACCAGGAGGGCGCCGACCCCGCGGTCGTCGGCGTCGGCTTTCAGGACGTAGTTGGGGTAAGCCGCGCCGAGACGGTGTTCGAGGATTTCGCGGCCGTCCTCGTCGAAGACTTCGTTGAAGCACAGCACATCCCACGGCTCGGTGGCGGCGAGGATTCGATCGGCTATGGCGTTCGCGCGTTTCTCGACGCTCGTCACTGGAGTCAGCGAGCCCTGTGCGCCCACCTCCATGCCCCAGGACCGCATCTGTACGTTGTAGGTGAGCACCCGCAGCCGTCGTGTCACCACACCACCATCCCCGTGGGTCGTTGGAAGTCGAGGTCAGCGAGGTGGACCTGCGTGGTGACTTGGCTGAGAGCGTCGTTGATCGTCACCAGGCGGCGGGCGGAGGCGTCGAGCACAACGATCTTCCCGTCGTGGATCTGCACCGCCGTAGGCGCAGTGAGCGTACCGGCCGGAGTTGCGGCAGTGAGGGCGCCGGTGGCGGCATCATGCCGGCTGATCCGCTTCGCGCCGATCGCGCCGACCATGATCGCCGAGTTGGCGTCGTCAGAGGTGAGAGCCGCCGGACCATCAACGGTGAGGGTGGACCAACCCACGCCTGACATGGACGCGATATGCGCCACGCGCGAGCACTGCCAGTCGGCGATCCATAACTCGTCCTTGTTATCCACTGCCAGTCCGGTGGGTTGGCGGAACTTGCCGATTGCCGGATCGGCCGGCGTGGGCGTCCCTCCGGTGCCGTAGGAGACCCATCCGGAGCCGTCAATGCCGTCAATGCGCACTACCCGCCGGTTGCCGGTGTCCGCGATGTAGATACGTGATTTGCTGTCCAGCGCTACGCTGGCTGGCTCGCTGAACTCGCCGTCACCTGAGCCGTGGGTACCGAAAGTGCGCCATCCGCTGCCGGACACGTCGTCGATCGATACCAACCGGTGGTTGCCGCTGTCGGCGATCAGAAACCCGGTGCCGGTCCGCACGACCGCGCGCGGGCTTCGGAACTCAAGGGTGCCCTGCCCCGGGGCGCCGAGCCAATTCGGCGCCGAAGAGGCGAAGTCGTCCAGGTAGGCCAGCTGATGACGGCCGGCGTCGGTGATAAGCACCTCCGGCATGGCGAAAGCATACTGCTGGCGGGCGGAGGGATCAATGGCGTAGTTGCCGGGCCGGCGGCTCTGGCCCGGAAGGGCTCCGCCGCCGGCTTTCCATCGCGCCACGGCGAGGGTCGCGGCCGCAGCCTTGGGATGCTGCGGGGGCAGTGGGAGGATGAATCCGTGGATCAATTCTTTGACTTTCTTCGCGGCTACTGGTGGCTGGTCTTTCCCCTCGGCGGAATGGCCGGAGGGTGGGCAAGATCGTGGTCCAAGGCCAGCGAACGCCGGCACCGCCGCCGTATGGAGCTGTACAAGCTGAAGAACCAAGCGGTGCAGGCGGAACAAGCCAGCCAGGTTGAGGTGGCCGCACTTATGGCAGCGCACGACGCCGTGAACGGGCGATGGCTGGACTACGAGCTCGACGTTGGGAAACTCATCGACTTCCCGGCCATGACAGATGTGCGGGAGCCACTGACTGTCGCATTCCTCCGGGCGAAGAAAGAAGCGGACGGATTGCGGCCGGCTGCCCGGGGTGACATTGCGACGGCGGCCCGGCTGGCGGAGTACCGGTCAGCCGTTCACGGCTTTGAGCTGGCGTTTGACGTCGCAGAGCGTGAAGCCAAGCGGATCAAGGACCACAACTTCACTGAGCTGGAACGCCAGCGCCTGGCGACGGCCAGGAAGCTGCTCCGCATCGCCTCCGACAACGCCGCAACACCTGCCGAGCGGCAAACAGCGTACAAGCGCGCCCGTCGGGAACTGGACGGCCTCATCTCCCTCCCTGACGTTACGGTCGCGGCGCTGGAGGCGAAGATTGCCGGCGAATTGAACGCCCCACAAGGCCGGGAGTGACCGGTGCGGACCAAGGCGCCGGGGGCTCGACCTTAACTGGGATGCTACTTGGGGCCCGGCTACTCCGGCCGCCGGTGTCGGTGGTGCAGCTCGTAGCTGTCGAATACATCGGCGGACGTGGCTCCTGCGTGGCCGAATTTGCCGCGAAGGACGTCCGCGAGTCCATCCAGTGCCGCGTGGAGCATCCGCCCGGCGAACTGGAGTTCAGGGCTCTCGCTGCGCTGGGCCTGGGATGCCAGCTCCTGGGCGTACGCCACCGTTGCGGGCAAGGAGCCGCGCTGTTCGATTTCACGGAAGTAGTAGGTTTCATGGAACGCGAGCAGGTCTATGCTCACCGATGCCACGTTTGCGGCAATTGACTCCAACAGCCCGGCAGCGTGCCTGGGGTCCAGCGCCAGGACACCTGCCGGGCCTGCAGCCTCCCCGAACAGGGTCAGCTGATGGGCAAGGGCCCGGCGGCGGTTCAGGGCCGGGAACGTCTGCAGGATCCAGGTGACCGTTGCCGTCAGCAACCCGAAGCCGGTGACGGCCTGGAGGGCAACAACCAGCCTGAGCACCGGATGTGCTGCCACGATATCGCCGAACCCCACCGTGGAAAGGGTGACCAGGGAGATGTAGAGGGCTTCGGCAAAGTCGGCCCGCAGCGGAACCCCGGCTCCGTAAATAAAACCGTCCGTCAGGTGGGGCAGATAGAGCAGGGCCCAGCCGATGGCGGCCAGGCCTGCCCAGGCGCCAATGACGGCGGCCATCGCCAGGGGTGCTGCGATGAAGGAGCCCCGGCCCCGCAGTTTCCTGGACACCAGCCAGAATTCGCGCATGATCGCCCGGCCCAGGGGACCGGACCCGTGCGGGTACAGGAGTGTACGGAAGACGTCGACGAGCATCAGCAGAACCAGCCCGGCGCCCAAAACCGTCCAGAGCGTGTCCTCGAAGTCCATGCCTCATCTTAGAGGCGGTGCTTCCGCCGCGCTCCTGCAGCCAGGAGCGTTTTTTCAACCTGCCGGACCGTTCGTCGTAAAGTCCCTACCGCTTGGCGCGCCAATAGTACGTTTGCTGATGATCTGGGCCCATGATTGCTGGAGGCAACGGGCCGTGTGGGGGTCTTTAGCCTCTGGATCGATCTGACATTGACGTCTTCGACACGCAAGGGAAGCAAACATGGGTTGGCTTGACCGTGACCGCACCATCGCTCCGCCGGGATTCAACCGCTGGCTGGTACCGCCCGCGGCGCTCGCCGTCCACCTCTGCATCGGCCAGGCCTATGCCACCAGCGTCTACAAGACGGCGCTGGTCAAGCATTTCGGGGCCAGCCTGACGGAGATCGGCGTGATCTTCTCCATCGCCATCGTGATGCTGGGCCTCTCCGCCGCGGTCATGGGCACGTGGGTGGACAGGAACGGCCCCCGCAAGGCGATGTTCACCTCGGCCATGTTCTGGGCCAGCGGATTCCTGATCGGCTCGCTGGGCATCTTCACCCACCAGCTGTGGCTCGTGTACGTCGGTTACGGCGTAGTGGGCGGGATCGGCCTGGGCATCGGCTACATCTCGCCCGTGTCCACCCTGATCAAGTGGTTCCCGGACCGGCCGGGCCTGGCCACCGGCATGGCCATCATGGGCTTCGGCGGCGGCGCGCTGATCGCCAGCCCCGTCTCCACCGCGCTGCTCAAGCTGTACGATCCCAACTCCGGCGCCAAGGGCTGGGTGGCCAGCGGCGATTCGGTCGGCAAGCTCTTCCTGACCCTCGCCGTCGTCTATCTCGCGTACATGCTCTTCGGCGCCTTCACCATCCGGGTCCCGGCCGAAGGCTGGCGCCCGGCGGGATTCGACCCCGCCAAGGTGAAGGCCGCCAAGCTGGTCACCACCGAGAACGTCTCGGCCAGGAACGCGATCAAGACCCCGCAGTTCTGGCTGGTGTGGGTGGCGCTGTTCTGCAACGTCACCGCGGGCATCGGCATCCTGGAACAGGCAGCGCCCATGATCCAGGACTTCTTCCGAAAGTCCGACGGCGTGTCCCTGGTCAGTGCCGGCGTCGCCGCCGGCTTTGTGGGGCTGCTTTCGATCGGCAACATGGCCGGGCGCTTCGCCTGGTCCGCCACCTCGGATGTCACCGGCCGCAAGCGCATCTACATGATGTACCTGGGCGTGGGGGCGGTGCTGTACACGGTGCTGGCGCTGGCGGGCTCCAGCACCACCGTCCTGTATGTGGCGCTGGCGTTTTTCATCATTTCGTTCTACGGCGGCGGTTTCGCCACAGCGCCGGCCTACCTCCGGGACCTCTTCGGGACCTTCCAGGTGGGCGCCATCCACGGCCGGCTGCTGACCGCGTGGTCCGCCGCCGGGGTGGCCGGGCCGCTGATTGTCAACGCGTTCCTGGATGCGCAGGGCAAGCCCGGACAGCTGAACGCGGCGTCCTACCAGCCGGCACTGCTCACCATGGTGGGGCTGCTGGTGGTCGGCTTCGCCGCCAACCTGCTGGTCAAACCGGTGGACGCACGGTTCCACGAACTCCGCCCCGACCGCCGTCGGCCCGAACCTGCCTTGGAGGCCTGAGATGAACACCCAAAACACCGGCGCACAGGCGCCCGTCAAAGCGGCCACCGGCATGCTCGTCCTGGCGTGGGCCTTGGTGGGGATACCGCTGCTCTACGGAGTCTTTGTCACGCTGACCGGCGTCGCGGCGCTGTTCGGGTGAGGGGATAGGCCGGAACGACGTTAAGGGGGAACGTTGTGGGCAGTGGATCACGGCCGAATGGAAGGGGCTTGCCGCGCTGGGCCGGAACCGCCGTCGTCGTTTATTTATCGGTGACGTTCGCCGTTGTGGTGGCTGCGCTGGTTAGCCGAGGCTTCGCAATGGACCTGGATGCCGGGTTCAAGGAGGGCCTGCTGCTCGCCCTGGTGGTTCTGACAATGCCCGTTTCGTTTGCGTATTTCGTCGTCGGGACTTTTGGCTCCGGGGGTGGATTGGGCCTGACTACGGTTCTCTACTATCTCGGATACCTCCTCCTTGCGGTGGTCAACGCGGGGGTCTTCCGCTGGATTGTCCTCAGCGTCCGCAGGCGTGCACTGGTTCGGGCCGGCACGCCCGGTCCCTCGCCTCAGTACCCGAAGGCGAATTGCGCGGGATAACCCCGGACGTCGCAAAGCTTTGGTGGGCGGTTCCTTTGGCAGTTCTGCTGAGCCTGCCACAGTGGATGGTGGCGAGTTTTGCGTGGTGCGGCGTCAGCGGTTGCAGCGGCGGAGGTTTCGGGGTGGCCACCGGGTCCGAGTGGATCGCGGTCATCCTGAGTATCGTCAACGGCGTCATCCTGGCAGCGGCTGTGTTCGCAGTGCGCTGGCTGTATCCCACAGGGATGCGTGCCCTGATTGCCCTGGCGGCCGGGACGCTGTTCGGACTGCTGGGTGCTGCGGTCACCCACGGGTAGCCGGCGGGGCTTGGCTGAATCCTTGCGACGACGGCGGCATCCGGTTGGGGGGAGCTGACGTTGCTCCGCCCACGCTACGTTTGACCCGCGGCCAGGACTTCCTTGATCCGGGTCAGGTAGGGCCTCATTTGGGTTTCCCACCATTGGTCGGGGTCCTCTGCAAGCACTTCGTTTGCAGGGAGTTCAATGACGGTTCCAAGAGTGAGAGTGCATCCGGTTGAGGTCGGTTCAAGGCGGTAGGTCGAGCGACTATTCATATCGTCCGGCGATACGGGCCTCGTTGTTGCCCACCACGGGCTCTCTTCACCGATGACCTCGATGATGGAAACCGAACCGTTGCGGCGGATGAAGCATTGCTGTTCCCCGACGCCAACAGGTGTCCCCGGCACGGTGAAGGCCCTTTGTACGTCAGTGAGCAACACGGCGCTCTCGGCCGGCCGGATCAGCGACCAAACAGTGTGGGTGTCGTGTTCGTAGGATTCCGAGATGTGCGCGCTGTAGGTCTTGGTGGGTCCGGCCGCGGCAGCGGTCTCCGCGTTCGGGGCGGAATGCACCGTCCGCTTGTATCGGCGGGTGACCACGGCGGAAGCGATGAGGAGTGTCGCCGAGACGGCGGCGAGGGTCAACATGATGCCGAGCCCTACCGCCGGCTTGCCGTTGCGGCTGATCACTGAGGCAAGCACAACGATGGCCAGGTAGCCGCCAGCGTAGATGATGCTGTGGAGGACCTTGATGAGCGTGATCACTTGGTCATTATGAACTGCGTCCGCCTTTGGCCGTGAGAGGCCCGCTACTGCGCCGCGGGGTCCGGCACCGAACCCGCCGGAGCTGCCATGACTGCCGGCAGCCGCCTCCACAGCGCCACCGTGAGGACCGCTACCCAGAGCAAGAACGCCCCAATGCTGATTCTTTCGCCGATGCCCAGCACGAGGTTGGGCCCGGGGCGGCCATGAACGCCACCATGCCCATCACCGCGGAAGCCGCGAGCGAGACGATCGAATACGCCCGCATCCGGCCGTGGAACCCCGCAGCCACGAAACACATTGCCGCGACCATGAGTGCAAGCTGAACGTTGGTGACGAGGATATGCATGGGAACGGAAGCATCGTCCCCCAGCGTCAGCGGGTAGATGGCGCCCATGATGTTCCACAGCCCGTACCCGGTGAGCAGGCCGCCGCTGATGCGCAGGGCGCGGTTGCCGCGCACGGAGTTCCAGACGCCCACCCCGAACGCGGTGAACAGCACCGTATAGAGCCACGTGAACGGCAGCAGGACGTCCCGGCCGGGGGAGCCGACGGCGAAGAGTTCGCTCACCATCTGTTCGGTGCGTCGGTACCCGTCCCACATGGACGCCGCCACGCCATCTGTGGCAACCACGTAGAGCAGCGAAGACAGCGCTCCTGCGGCGAGCAGGGCCTTGCGGGTCACATCATGGCGCTGAGTTCCGTGCGTCGCGGCCCGCCTGCGCAACGGGAGCCGGCGCTTGTCGATTGACATGTCCGGATGTCCTCAGAGCTCGCGGTCTGGCAAAGGCTCGGTGCGGGGCCCGCGGGCGTTCGTCCCAGCGCCTATCTGTTTTAAGCTTTCGTCCGCTTGCCGCAGGTTGATAGGGCCGAACGGCCTTGGCCTGGGCCCGTCGGGACGGTGTCTATGCTTGACGGCACGGCGTTCTCTAGGGCATGGAGGACGGGGCGGGAGGGCTTGTCTTTCAGCAGGACTGAAGCCAGTGCGTAACGCAGTGCTGCCCCACCCCGGGTCATTCCTGTAGCCATGGCGTCAGTATGGCATTGCGTACGACGACGGCACGTCACCTCCCGCTGACGGCACACCTGTATCCTGACTATGTAGGTTGAAGTGCCCCAGCGGCGATCAACCAAGCTCAGTTCGCGGCCGGATGACGGTCCGGAATCTTGGGCCGTGGCCTTGGACGTCGTGGAATCACCGCCGCAATCGTCAGTCGCCGATCGGCTCCTCTGACGCCTGGAACGGACCTTTATCACCACCGACACGCCAGCTCCCGTGGGAATCCCGACGTCGGTCCTTAACCACTCGCGCGCAGCTGCGGTGGATGCTCCCGCCATCGTGACCTGGGCCGAGGCCGGTGAAAGCATGACCGCGCGATGGCGTTCAGCGAACGGCAGGCCGGCGCCGACGCGCGTCCAAGTGGTCTCCGACTCCCTCACGGCCAATGATGCGAACCGGATGGCGTCACAGGGGATCGCGATGCTCTGGCACGGTGACTTCCACAATGCACGGCAGATCCTCAACGCCATGGACCGGCGGATGGGCGCCGAAAAGAGAGAGACCGCAGCAACTCCGGCCGAAAAGTTCTATCGGCACCGCCAGTCCGCCTCGCACCGTGCACGCATTCTCGGGCTCCTGCTGATTCCGCTTGATCCGGGTCCGGTGGTGCCGCTGCGCCGCGCACCGGATATCCGGGAGGCCGCCGCTGAAGCGTACGGCGAAATCGGCGAATCCTCCGTTGTGTCCCTGCATGAGCTTGTCGGGGCCATTGGCGCGCACGAGTGGCGACGTAAAGGCGTCCACGTCGATGCCCTGCAGGGCCGCATCCACCCGCACTACGGCACGTTCTTCCCCACCCGGAGTGAGTATGTGGACCTCGTCGCCGCCGCTGCGCTGCCCTCTGACACGCTGGCGTTCGACGTCGGCACCGGCACCGGGGTGCTCGCTGCCGTCCTCGCGAGCCGTGGCGTCCACCGCGTGGTGGCTACGGACAATGAACCGCGTGCCATCGCCTGCGCCGCTGAGAATTTCCGGAACCTCGGTGTCCAGGACCGTGCCGAGGCCGTCCTGGCCGACATGTTCCCGCCCGGGCGGGCACCGCTCATCGTGTGCAACCCGCCTTGGATTCCGGCCACGCCGCATTCCAGCCTGGACAGTGCCGTCTACGACCCCGGCAGCAGAATGCTGTTCCGCTTCCTGAACGAACTCTCCGACCATCTTGAGCCGGGCGGGGAGGGCTGGCTGGTCCTCTCCGACCTGGCCGAGCACCTTGGCCTGCGGTCGCGTGAGGGTCTGCTGGCCGCCATCGAGGCGGCCGGGCTGAAGGTGATGGAACGGCTGGACACCAAGCCAACGCATCCGAAGGCATCGGACCGGGACGATCCTCTGTTCGAGGCGCGCACGGCCGAGGTTACGTCCCTGTGGCGGCTTGTTACCAGATAGTCACAACCTTCCGCCGTCGGGGAATCACGACGGCGGTCAGTCCGCGGCGCCCGGTCCGTCAAGCAACGCGCTGGTGCTGCTCTGGGGCACCACCACGTGGACGGCGTTGCGCTGGACAGTGAAGTCGGCAGGCGTGACCGTCGCGATCTCGCCGTCGAGGTTTACCGGCAGCGGCGGCTCCGTGACCAGTCGTACATGCCGGCTGGTCAGGTGGTACACCTTGTCGTGTTTGATGAAGCTGCCGTCCTTGAGCAGCCGTGCAATACTCACGTGCTCCCGGAGCGGGCCGGCCAGGATGGCGTAGACGTCGAGGATGTGGTCATCGATTCCTGCCGTGGGAGAGACCGTGTTGCCGCCGCCGTAATACCGGCCATTGCCGACGGCGACCTGAAGCAGGTTGTCGAGCTCCATCGGCTCGTGGTCCCCCTCGGGGAACTCGAGGCGGGCCCGGAACGGCTTGTGCCGGGCATAAGCCCGAAGCGTGGCGACGCTGTAGGCCAATGGCCCGATGTACCGCTTCAGGCGGGGGCTCAGAGCCTCCGTCACAGCCACGGACAGGCCCACGGACGCAACGTTGAGGAACGGCTCACCATTGGCCCGGCCGAGGTCGATGTCCACCACTTTTCCTTCTGCGATGGTGGCGCACGCCTCGGCCAGGTTGTTCGGTATCTCCAGCGTGCGGGCGAAGTCGTTGGCGGTGCCCAGCGGAAGAACGCCGAGCGCAACGTTGGTGCCGGCAACCCGGCCGGCGGCGTAGCTCACGGTCCCGTCTCCGCCACCTACAACGATCAGGTCGTGCCCGTCCGCAAGCACCCGATCAAGCGTCGCGGCCAGCTCGCCCCCGGACTGGACCCGGTGCACGGCGGAGATCGGCACGCCTGCCTTGCGCATCGTGTCCACGGCAATCTCCTGTGCAACCCCTCGGCGTGATCCGGCGTTGATGACGACGGCGGCAGAGCGGGCGTCCCGGGCAGCTTTCATGTGGGCCATGGTAGGCGGCGGACCTGTGGGTTTCCTATGGCGTCGGCGTACGACGGCGACGCCGGGGACCTTGGACTCTACCCCCGACGCCGGCACGGGCGTCCGATGGAACCATGACAGCTGGAACCGAACCCCGCACGCAGTCTGGTCCGTCCCAGGGTCAGGCGAGCGTGCCCGGATTGCTGTGTAGCCCTCACAGGTCAGGCTCGGCGCGGCACGGTTCGGCGAGGCAGTGAAAGGAAAGACAGATGGCCAGTACCGGTTCATTCTTGATTGTTGTCGGTTTTGACGGTTCCGAATATTCCCAGGCTGCACTGGACTGGGCCATGGATGAGGCGCGGCAGCGCAATGGCCACCTCCGCCTGGTCACAGCCTGGCATAAGCCGCCGATGGCGTGGTATCCAACTGTCCTGGAAACGGCGGCAGGTGAGATTGCGGCCGAAGACTCTCCGGAGCAAGTCGCACGGACCCGCCAGGGTGAGGCGCTGAAGTCTGCCGCAGACGGAGGCGTGACCGCGGCTGGAGAGCTAGTTGACACGCCTTCACCTGCTTCGGCAATTCTGGAGGCTGCCAAAGACGCGGACCTTATTGTCGTCGGATCCCGGGGTCATGGGGGATTTCCGGGCTTGCACCTGGGCTCGGTCTCCACCCAGGTTGTCACCCATGCTCAGTGTCCCGTCCTGGTGGTTCACCGCAAGGCGTGACTCCGCTGGAGCTTGCTGCTCCGGGAGGGCGTCCGATGGAACTCATAAACCGGCACCGTTTGGAACGCCCGAATCCCCGGGAGAATTGGCTCTTGCGCCACCGGAAAACTAGGCGTAACACTGTTAATACGTTCTTCGAAAGAAGGACGGGAACGAACAACAGGGAACCCTGGAACACACTGTGGATCTGATCCACGTGGTCTGCCGATGACGAGGCAGGAAGAATCAGGATTCCCGCTAGTTCGGGAGATGATGTTCGTCATAACGGAATCAAAACAGTCGAAGCCCCTTCAGCATTGCTGGTGGGGCTTCCCCTATTTTGCGTTCGACGGCGGCGCGGTCGCGTCGCCGTGGCGGCTTCTTCCCCGCTAGCCCGCCACCGCCGCCTGCGCCTCCTGCTTGGCGTTCATCCACTCGCTCATCCACGGTGCCCGGACGCTCGACGTGATGCGGCAGTCGGCCACGAAGGTTCCCTTGGCGCCGGCGTCGATCCAGTCCTGAAGCGCGGAAAGGTCCGCCAGCGAGCGGATGACCGCCGACTCAGCCCCCAAAGCGCGGGCAACACCGCTGAAGTCCACTTCGGGGATCAGCATCGGCTTTTCGGTCAGGCCCTGGGAACCGTACTGGTGGATCTCCGCTCCGTAGGCGGCATCGTTGTAGATCACGACGACGGCGCTGCTGGCCGCGCCAATCAGCGATTCGAGGTCGGACAGGCCCATCAGGAAACCGCCGTCGCCGGAGGCCAGCACCAGGGTGCGGCCGTCCTCCACCGCGCGGGCTGCCCCGACGGCGCTGGCCAGGCCCAGCCCGATGGTCTGGAAGGCCGTGCCCACCATGACCAGGTCCTGCGGCCGCGGGATGTTCCAGTACATGGGGGCCCAGCCGAGGAAGTGCCCGCCGTCCTGGACCACGGTGCGGCGTTCCGGCAGCACGGCGTCCAACGCGACGGCAAGGGAACGAGGGTCCAGCCGGCCGTCCGCGGTCCCGTCGGAGCCGGGGTGGTGGGCCGGTCCTTCGGCCAGACGCTTCCGGGCTTCCGCCCGCCACGCTTCTGCTGAAGCCTCGCCGTCCAGCAGCTGGAGGATGCGGGCCGCCGCAGACTTCGCGTCGGCGCTGACGAACGTGTCCACCCGGGGGTGCGTCGGCTGCAGGGCGGTGTCGATCTGGATGACGGTGCTGTCCGGGCCGAGCAGGTGCCCGAACCGCATGGTGAAGGGGCTCAGGCTTGCCCCGGCCACCAGGACAACATCGGCCTCACCCATGAGCCCGGCCGCGGTGTCCGTGCCGAACCCGCCCGCGACGCCCAAGTACCCCTCGCCTTTGAGGAGGTTGAGCGCCAGGGCGGTTCCGGCGGTCAGTGCGCCGAGGCGGTCTGCGAGCTCGCTGAGCTCCGGGCCGGCTCCGGCGAGATGCGCGCCGCGGCCGGCGAGGATCAGCGGCCGCTTCGCCCCGGCGAGCAGGCGGGCTACCTGCCCAAGGCCGCCGTCGACGTCGTCAATCACCGCCGGTGCCAGCGGCGCCGGAAGCTCTTCATCTGCCGCCTCGAGTGCCGCGAGGTCGTAGGGAATGGCAATCACGACGGCGGTGCGCTTGGTGAGTGCGTACTCCACCGCTTGCCGGGTGATGGAGCCTGCGGCGTCGCGGGTGATGGTGAAGGTGGCCGCGCCGAGGCCCGCGGCGATGGCTGCCTGGTCCACGTCCTGGGGGCGGGCGCCGGTGCTCGGAGCGTCCCCGGTGACCAGCACCACGGGGATCTGTGCCTGGACCGCCTCGGCCAGGGCGGTGAGCGCGTTGGTGTAGCCGGGGCCGTAGGTGGTGGTGCCTGCTGCGAGGCGTCCCGACGCACGGTAGTAGGCGTCGGCCGCGGCGATGGCGGCGCCCTCGTGCCGGACGGGGGAGAAGCGGAGGCCCAGCTTCTCCGCGGCGTCCAGGAAGTAGACGTTTCCGTTGCCCATGACACCGAAGAGATCGGTGAGGTAGCTGCTGAGAACCTGCGCCACGCGGCCTGAGACGGTAAGAGTAGTCATGCAGGAATCTTGTGGGCTAAGTCACGGATCGGCAAGAGAGTGTGTTTTGGTTGGGATATTTGGCAGCCAAACGTGGCCCAGAGTGAAAATATGCACACTTGTGGTGCGCGTCACCTCAACTCACGAGGAAGGGTGGGATTCCTGCTCGGAGAGCCGGGCCAGGAGGCCGTCGTACCGCGGCGGCATGAGTTCCAGCACGGAGATGGCCGTGCTGGTGCGTTGGATTCCTTCGATTTCCAGGATCTCGTTGGTGATGCGGTAGAGATCGGCCGTACTGCGTGCCACCACCTTGGCCATGAGGTCCGCGTCCCCGGTGGTGGCGTGCACCTCGATGACTTCCGGGATCGCGGCGAGGCCGTCTTCCACTGCGCCTGTCCGGGTCTGGCTGATGGACAGCGAGAGGAATGCCATGAGGTCATAGCCCAGCGCGGCGGGATCCAGCCTCCGGCTGAAGGAGCGGAGGGCGCCGCTGCGCTCGAGCCGTGCCAGCCGGGCATGGACCGTGTTCCGTGCGACGCCGAGCGTGCGGGAGAGTGCAAGGGCGCTGGCTTCCGGATCCTTGTCGAGGGCCAGGATGATCCTGCCGTCGAGGGAATCCAGGGTGCGCGGGGTGGGGATGGTCATATTTTCACCACAGTCACTAGAAGTTGAGCAGAAGTCCCAATGGGTTGAGGGTATCTTGCATTGTGTGCCGGGTCACAACCATGATCGGTCCTCATGACCCGTGATCAACTCCTGACTGCCCCGGACACCGCGCTTCCCACCCTTCGCGGCGCTGTGGCCGGACTTCCGTCCTACGTCCCGGGCCGGCGCGGCGCCGGCGCAGACATCGCCGCCCTTGCAAGCAACGAAAGCCACTACGCTCCGCTGCCTGCTGCCGCGGCTGCGGTGGCCGAAGCGGCCGGCACCATGAACCGCTACCCGGACAGTGCCGCCGTCGAACTCCGCGAACGGCTCGCCGGGCACCTGGGCGTCACCGCCGGGGAGGTCGCGGTGGGGCCCGGCAGTGTGGGCGTCCTTCAGCAGATCATCACCGGACTGTGCGACGCCGGGGATGAAGTGATCTTTGCGTGGCGCTCCTTCGAGGCGTACCCCATCCTGGTTGAGCTGGCAGGCGCCCGGCCGGTCCGCATCCCGCTGGACGACGCTGAGGGCCACGACCTCGACGCCATGGCTGCGGCCGTCACCGACCGCACCAAGGTGATCCTGGTCTGCACCCCCAACAACCCCACCGGCGTGCCGATCAGCCACGGGCGCATCGAGGCCTTCCTGCAATCCGTCCGTTCCGACATCCTCGTGGTGATCGACGAGGCCTACGTGGAATATGCCGAAGCGAGCAGCGGCCCCGATTCCCTGGCGCTCTACCGGCAGTACCCGAACGTCTGCATCCTGCGCACCTTCTCGAAAGCCTACGGACTCGCCGGGCTGCGCGTGGGATACGCCGTGGCTGCGCCGGACATCGCCGAGGGTCTGCGCCGGAGCGCCCTTCCCTTCTCCGTGAGCGCGCTGGCCCAGAAGGCGGCCATCGCGTCGCTGGACGCGGGGGAGGAGATGGAAGCGCGGGTGGCCGCCGTGAGGGAAGAGCGCACACGGATGGCCGCGCAGCTGGTAGCGCAGGGCTGGAAACTGCAGCCGAGCCAGGGCAATTTCCTGTGGATCCGCGCGGATGACAGCCTCCGGGGGAGGCTGGTGGACGCGTTCGACCGCGCAGACATCCTGGTCCGGGCGTACCAGGGCGACGGCGTGCGGATCACCGTTGCCGATCCCGCCTCCAACGACCGCGTGCTCCGGCTCCTCGAAGCCCACGCCGCCTGACAACCGACTGACCTTTTAGCAACCCGTTCCACCTACAACCAGAGGAATCCCCATGGAACAACAGACAAAGACGTCTGCCCGCGCCCTCGGCGCGGCCCTTAAACCCCGCCAGCTCACCATGATGGGCCTGGGAAGCGCCATCGGCGCCGGCCTGTTCATCGGCTCCGGTGCGGGCATCCAGGCTGCCGGCCCGGCGGTGCTGATCTCCTACCTCGTGGCCGGCACGCTCATCATCCTGGTGATGTGGGCGCTCGGCGAGATGGCCGCCGCCAACCCGGACAGCGGCGCGTTCTCCGTCTACACCGCCAAGGCCTACGGGCCGGTGGCCGGTGCCACGGTGGGCTGGCTCTGGTGGCTGCAGCTGGTGGTGGTCATCGCGGCCGAGGCGCTCGGCGCGGCAGGCCTGCTGGCCACCATCTTCCCGGCCCTGCCGGTGTGGCTGATGGCCTTCGTGTTCATCGTGGTGCTCACCGCCGTGAACCTCACCAGTGTGAAAAACTTCGGCGAGTTCGAGTTCTGGTTTGCCCTGCTCAAGGTGGCAGCAATCGTCGGCTTCCTCCTGGTGGGCGCGGCCCTGCTCTTCGGCTGGCTGCCGGGCGTCCAGTCGCCGGGCCTGTCCAACTTCACGGGTGCCGGATTCGCGCCCAGCGGTTTCGCCGGGATTGCCACGGCCCTCTTCGTGGTTGCCTTCGCATTTGGCGGCACTGAGATTGTCTCCGTGGCGGCAGCTGAGACCGCCGAGCCTGCCCGCAGCGTGAAGAAAGCGGTTCGCACGGTGCTGTGGCGCATCCTGGTGTTCTACATCGGTGCGATCTTCGTGATCGCGGCCGTGGTTCCCGTGGGCTCGGCGGGGCTGAAGAGCCCGTTCGCCGCGGTGCTGGATGCGGCCGGCATGCCCGGTGCAGCGACGGCGATCACCCTGGTGGCCGTCGCGGCACTGCTGTCCGCGCTCAACGCTAACCTGTACGGGGCGTCCCGGATGGCGTTCTCCCTGGCCGAACGCGGTGAAGCTCCGCGCCTGCTTGCCTCCGTTTCGAAAGCGCGGGTCCCGGTGGTCGCAGTCCTGGCCAGCGTTGCCTTCGGCGTGGTCACGGTTGTGCTGGAGCTGGCTTTCCCCGAGAAGGTCCTTCCCGTCCTGCTGAACATCGTGGGTTCGACGTGCCTGCTGGTGTGGACGTCCGCGCTCCTGGCCCAGCTCGCGCTGCGCCTCCGCGCCGACCGCAACGGGACGGAGCTTCCCCTGCGGATGCCCGGCTTCCCGTGGCTCACGGTGTTTGGTCTGGTGATCCTCGCGGCGATCTTCACGGTGGGCTTCATCGGCGAGGATTCCCGGCCCCAGCTCCTGAGCACGTTCGCGCTCGTGGCGCTCCTGGCGGTGGGGTGCTGGGTGCATCACCGTTCCGGGAAGGTTGCGCCTCTTGTTGAGGCTTCGGAGCCCGCCAAGCAGCCGGTGCTCATCGACTGAGGCCGGCGTAGCGGACCACTTCGCGGATTCCGTGCATGTGGAGGGCGCGTCCGGCTTTGGCCGGACGCGCCCATTGTCATACATGCCGGTCGGCCAGGCTCGACGACAGGCGACGGGGCAGCCGCGCCAGCTGCGTTCTCCGTGAGTCGTGTTTTCCGGGTCGCCCCTCCGAGTTTCACTGCGAGCAGGCCAAAGCATTTCGGGTGGAAGGGTGCGGCGTGGAGATGCCCTGCCTTGGGAAGGAAAGGAAGACCATGGACGGTGCTGGCGCCCGAACCTACGAGGAGTGGCCCCACGGCGGCGGTGACACCACTAGGGCATCAGCCTTTCGACATGATTGCCCCAGCCACGCCCCCAAGAGCTGCTGCTATAGCGCCAGCGATAGTGGCCAACGCGATCGATTTGTTGTCTATGGCTCTGGACTTCTGTTCCACTGCTGACCGAATGAAGTCAAGGTTTAGGGACTGAATGACAACGTCATCGTCGGTCCTGTCGATGTCATAGAGGGCCAGGCGGCCTTGGGAATCGGCAGATCCTAGGAATCCAAGCCGGTGCTGCACCCAGTCTCGGCGTGTCGCCTCGATAGATGACATTGCTATCCATAGTTCGGCAATTGCTTTGCCCTCACGCTGGCGTGCTCCCTTACCTGTGAGCTTTGCAGGAATGTCCTTGACGTTATTCCAAAAACGAGCCGGTAGGTGCTTCGATCTGGCCAAAAGCCGGTCGTAGTCGATCTCAAGCAGGTCGGCGGCTATTGCTCGTGCAGTGGATTCCATGTCCAGTACACGTCGCCCAACGTTCTTATAGAGGGCAAACTGTTGTCCGACGTGGAACACGTTGGCTCCCAGGACCGCCAGAACGTCCTCAGGATCGTTTTGGCTGTGGAGGTGAACCTCCACCACCGGGAATCCCTTTTCCTGGAACGTTACATACCCATCTTCTCCGGGATATTGCTGGACTTTCATAACCCTGTGGGCGAACATGTTGGCGCAGCCCGGACTGCATGCCTGAACATGCAGCCGCATACCAGCCTTTTTGGCGGCCTCCTCAAGCATGTCTACAACTATGTGACCACCAGAGCGCGTTGGCATTTCAAACTCGGAGCGCTGCCACATAACGATCGCGGTGAATCCATCCCACGTCACCCAGTAGTCCTCGGTTGGAAGGTCGTCATAACCACTGAATAGTGGCTGGTTCTTCAACGGGACGTGGACCTTGAAGCTGATTGGGTGGGACATTTTCAGGGCAGGGTGTATGTCCTCTCCTAGGAGGAGACTCCTCACATCAGTTTGGTGGCGGGGCGGAAAAATGCGTCGGTAGTTGGTCCTTGCCGTTTCCAGGGGCTCACTGGAAACGTGAACCACCCGAGGGTCTGACTTCAGGGCCTCAATGATGGCCGTTCTTTCCTCTTCCGGTGTCCGGTCGTCATCCGCTGCTAGCAGGACGAGGCTTCCGAATCTGGCGAAGTAGTAACTTTCGGGGTCGGGATGTTCGCCAACGTCGGGTTCATTGACAGGGGAGCCGTCAACAACCACGCCTTCTATTGCTTCTTCAACAGTCTCCGATTGTCCTGAAACGCTCATGCTCTTGCCCCATCCCCTGACCGCCCTTCGGTCCTAGGACAATGCTAACGAAGACGCACCAGAGAGATTGACCAGCGGCCAGTGGCGGATCGATGACGCTTATGTGTTGCGTTTGGACGATATTAAGACTGCCGGGTACGTGCACCGTGCACTAATATCCGGGAGCAGAGACATCGGGCGGATGATCGCCTCAAGTAGAACGGCGCAGCCTTAAGTGCCTTCTGTAACCATGTTGATCCGGGCTCCCCAACGATTTCGATAGACACAGCTGCGCCGGTGGTGGCACGTCAGTCAGTAGCTTAGACCCCGCCCCGCGTCAGCCCCATAAACATCGTCCGGTGCAGCACGTCCACGTGTTTCCGCGAGACCTCAACGGCTTCCTCGACGTCGCCGGCGCGCAGCGCTGCCACCAGCGCCACGTGGTCGCAGTTCGATTTGTGCAGCAGCTCGATCGGGTAAGGAATGAAGTAGGCGTAGAGCTCCGCCAGCGTCTCGTGGTAAGCCGCGACGGCGGTCCCCAGCCCTGATGACGTGCCCACCAGCTGATGGAACTGATCGTCTGCCTGGTGATAGTCGGACCAGTCCGAGGACTCGGCCATCTCCCGGGTCAGCCGGTCGAGCTCATCCAGCTGCTCGGCCGTGGCGTTGAGCGTCGCGTAGTGCGTCACCGCGCATTCGAACAACAGTCTCCGGTCCACCAGCCGGTTCACAGCCTGCGACTCGGCCGGTGACGCTGAGAGCTCGGCCAGCACGCTCTGCGGCGGCTCCTCCGCCACGAACGTTCCGCCGGCCCGCCCCCGGCGGCGGACCACCACGCCCTGCTCCGCCAGGCTCGCCAGCGCGCGGCGGGCCGTGATCGGGCTGACCGACAGGCCCAGGGCCACATCCTCCTGGTCGGGCAGGCGCTCGCCGGGTTTCAGTAAACCCAGCGAAATCGCCATGCCGATCCGTAGCCGGACGGCATCGATGGCGCTGCGCCGGTCGATGCCGGCCAGTCTGCCGGCGCCGATGGGTGAGGAGTCGGCGGTGTCCTCCAACTGTCGGGTCATATCCGCTACTTTACGACCCAAACCTGCCCCTTCCCATAATTAGATCATTTTGATCTAATATAACTCAGATCACACCCCCAACGTGGAGACAATCATGCAACGCACTCTTCCCCTCATCGCAGCCCAGGCCCGGCCCCGGCTCATCGGTGAACCCGTCTCGGCGTTTGCCGACGAGGTCAAAGCCGCCCTCGCCGTCCAGCCGCACAGCAAGCTCATCGTCTTCCCCGAGCTGCACCTGTTCGCGGACACGGAGCCGGACCAGCAGCGCACCGAAATGCTCCAGGCCTCCGCCGAACCGTTGGACGGCCCAAGGGTCAAAGAGCTGAAACAACTCGCTAAAGACCTCAACATCTGGCTGGTCCCGGGCAGCGTGTGCGAGCGCGGTCCCGAAGGCCAGCTGTTCAACACCCAGCTGGTCCTGTCCCCGGAAGGAGAGCTCGCCGGCTACTACCGGAAGGTCTTCCCCTGGCGCCCGTTCGAGCCCTACGACCCCGGCGACCGGTTCACCACCGTGGATCTGGCCGGCATCGGCAGGGTGGGCCTGAACATCTGCTACGACGCGTGGTTCCCGGAGGTATCCCGCCAGCTCGCCTGGATGGGCGCCGAAGTCATCCTCAACGTCGTCAAAACCACGACGCCGGACCGCCGGCAGGAGTTGGTGCTCGCCAAGGCCAACGCCATCGTGAACCAGGTCTTCGTGGTCAGCGTCAACTGCGCCGGACCCACCGGCAAGGGCCTGAGCATCATCGTGGACCCCGAGGGCAACACCCTCGCCGAGGCCCCCGACGACGCACCGGTGCTGCTCACGGCGGAACTGGACCTTGCCGCCGTCGAGCGCGTCAGAACGCACGGCACCGAAAATCTCAACCGCCCCTGGTCCCAGTTCCGCGACGGCGAAGATGCCGTCGAACTGCCCGTGTACCAGGGCCGTATCAGCCCGGCCACCTGGGCTCCCCAGTCCTTCAACGCCTAAGGAAACACCGTGACAACAACGCTCACCCGCACGCTGAAACTGCCCAGCCTGGTCCTGTTCGGCCTGGCGTACCTGACCCCGCTGATCGTCCTGGGAATCTTCGGCATCATCGCCGAAACCACCGGCGGGGCATCGCCGTCCGCCTACCTGGTCGCGCTCGTCGCCATGCTGTTCACGGCCCATAGCTACGGCCGGATGGCCATCGCTTATCCCGTGGCCGGTTCCGCCTACACCTACGTCCGCCGCTCCATCGATCCCAGGGTGGGGTTCCTGGTGGGCTGGGCCATCCTGCTGGACTACCTCTTCCTGCCCATGGTCATCTGGCTCATCGGCGGCTCGTACCTGACCGCGCAGTTCCCCGGCATCCCCATCGGGGTCTGGATCGTGGGCTTCATCCTCATCACCACGCTGCTGAACATCCTGGGCATCAAGGTGGCGGACAAAGCCAACTACGTGCTGATGGCCTTCCAGTTGCTGGTGATCGTGTTCTTTGTGGCGCTGTCCATCGGCAACGTGGTGTCCACGCAGGGCGCCGGCGGGCTGGCCAGCACGCAGCCGTTCTTCAACGACACCTCCAGCTTTGCCACCATCTCCGCCGGTGCCGCAATCGCCGCCTACTCCTTCCTTGGGTTCGACGCCGTCACCACCCTCACCGAGGAAACCATCGAACCGCGCAAGAACATGCCCCGCGCCATCATGCTCATCGCACTGATCGGCGGCGGCATCTTCGTGACCGTGTCCTACGTGACGCAACTGGTCCACCCGGGCGGGGTGTTCGAGGACTCCGCCTCAGCAGCCAGCTCCATCGCCCTGCAGATCGGAGGGCAGCTGTTCGGCGCCGTATTCCTCGCCGGCCTAGTGGTGGCGCAGTTCGCGTCCGGCCTCGCAGCACAGGCCAGCGCCTCCCGCCTGCTTTACGCGATGGGCCGGGATTCCGTCCTCCCCAAGGCGGTCTTCGGCCGGCTCAGCGCGAAGTTCCACACCCCCGTGGTGAACCTGATCGTCACCGGCTTCGTGGGCCTGATAGCGATTTTCCTGGACGTGGCCACCTCCACCTCGTTCATCAACTTCGGCGCCTTCACCGCCTTCACACTGGTGAATGCCTCGGTGGTGTTCCACTACGTGCGCCAGCGCCGTGCGGGGCACCAGCTGAACCCCGTGTCCTACGTGGTGGTCCCGGTGGTGGGAGCCGTCATCTGCGCCTACCTGCTCTCCCAGCTGGACAGCAACGCGATTACGCTGGGACTGTCCTGGCTGGTGCTGGGTGTGGTGGTCTTGGCTCTGATCACCCGTGGTTTCAAGGCGGCGCCGCCGGAAATGACGGCCACGGAGAAGGCGACGGTTGAGGCGGCCGCCTGAGCTGGGCGCCTGAGTTCGGGCCGCCGCCTGAGCTGAGCTGGTTGACAGAAGGGAAGGAACAGCCGTGAGGATAGCGCTCGGGCAGCTGGAGTCGGGCACCGACACCCAGGCCAACCTCGCCGCGATCGACCGGTTCACCGCCGAAGCAGCGCTCGACGGCGCCACGCTGATCGCCTTCCCGGAATACGCCACCTACGAGAAGAAAAAGGTGGACGCGACATTTCCGGAGATCGCCGAGCCGCTGGACGGTCCCGTCTGCCAGGAACTCGCCGCCATCGCCCGCCGCCACCGCATCGCGCTGGTGGCGGGCGTGGTGGAAACCTCGGACGAGCCGGGCAAGGCCTACAACACCCTGGTGGCTTTCGGGCCGGACGGGGGTCGGCTGGCTGTCTACCGGAAGATCCACCTGTTCGACGCGCAGGGCTTCGGGGAATCGACGTTCATCAAACCGGGACCGACCACCAGCCCGGTGGTGTTCGAGCACGGGGGAGCGCGCTTCGGCCTGATGACCTGCTACGACCTGCGGTTCCCGGAGCTGGCCAGGTCACTGGCCGACGCCGGCGCCCAGGTCCTGCTGGTCTGCTCGTCCTGGGTGCCGGGCACCCACAAGACCGAGCAGTGGCTGGCGCTCAATGCGGCACGCGCCATCGAGAACAGCGTGTACGTGGCAGGGGTTTGCCAGACGCCGCCGGTCTCGGTGGGGAGGAGCGTCCTGATTGATCCCATGGGGGTTGTGGAAGCCGATCTTGGACTGGAGCCTGGGGCGCGGGCAGTGGACGTCTCGCTAGAGACGGTGGCCAGGGTACGGGAGCTGTTCCCGATGTTCCGGCAGCGGCGGCTTTGAGAAACCCGGATACTCTGTGGCGAGCAATGCGCATTCCGAAACGAAAAGGCGGAGCTTACACCGGGCGCGGTTGATCTTCAGTCGATTTGTTGTGGCGGTCTCCGCGGCTCACCTGGTCGTAGAATCAAAATTATCGAAGTGTTTCTCTCCGTAGGATGTGACACTGAACGACCCCTTGCCGCGCCGCTCCAGCCAGCCTTCAGAAGCCGCCGTGTTCAGATCCCGGGGAATGTTCGTCGGGATCTTCTTGCCTGATATTCTCCACAGCTGCTTCATCGTTTCCGCGTCGACCTCATACGTGTTGTCATATCGCTTGGCCCACGTTGCGATACCGAGTGCGATAACTGAGTTGCCACGCGGAAGCACCTTGGCGTCGAGGAAGACTCGGAGCGGAACCCTTTCATCCTCTGCATCACCGCCTTGGAGAGGAGGAACGATCGGTAAGAGCTCGTCATCGCTTGCACGACTCGCCCCATCGCTCGAGCTGCCTATGTTTTGCAGCGGCGGACTTGCGATGAGCTCCTGAAAATCTGCAAATGCATTGAGGACGTCTTCGCTCGATCCGCTCGCAGAAAAGCTTGCTTGACCAAGGGTGACATCAAGGTTGAATGGGACTGTGGCGTCGTTCATGTATGAAAAATACGCCCATCGATACACTCTGTCAATACAAATACAGAAATTCATACAGGAGTATTTGCCAGGGACCGTGACTGGCTGATTAAGCGCCTCATGTGGGTGCGCTGTCCGCGACAAGGCGCTGAATTAACATCGAGCTCATTTGACGGTCCTGGCTACATGGTCTTGCGCACTCGGGAAAGTTACAAAAATTTCTTACGGATAGCAATTTTTGTAACTGCGCTAGATGTCGGTGTTGGAAGATACATTTCTGCCATGACCCATGAAGCGAAGTCCGCCAAGAAGCGCACGGCAGCCGTTCGCCAATGCCCTGTGTGCGGGCACGAATCCTGGCGCATCATCTATGGCATGGTCATGCGTGACACAGTCGAGCAAAACCCAAAGGCGGAATTTGCTGGTTGCGTCATGATGCATGAACAGCGTATCTATCCCGCAACCGGCCGCGTTGAGTGGGGCTTGCCGAAGTGGGCTTGCCAGAGTGCCGAGTGCCGGCACCGCTGGTGGTAGACGGCACCCGGCAATCTATAAGTCGTCGCCGGCTTTACTCTGCCGAGACTGTCGCACGACCTCGGCTTCTCCTGCCCGGCAGAAAATCAACACCAGCTCGCTCACTGTCTGTCCCGTAATGCGCTCCACCATGCGGGCATAGGTGGATAGCTGGCGCCAATAAGACATGAGCCTCTCCTGCGTGACGCTGATGTCCGTCTTGAAGTCGGCGATGACCAACGCCCCATTGTCCTCGCGGTACATCAGGTCGATGATGCCCTCCAACGTCATGCCGTCGACGGACGTGACAACAGGCAGCTCCAGCCAGTGCTCCCTCTCCGCCGCACGCTGAACCGGCGCGCTCCTCAGCGCGGAGCGGGCCCGTTCCGTGAGGCCGGCGGGGTCTTCGAGGCCGGCTGCGCTGGCGATCCTCCCGGCCAGCGCATCGAAGTTTTCAGTCTCCTTGAGGTCGCTCAGTTCGAGCAGTCGGTGCAGTGCAGTACCGAAGTCCGTGCCATGCTCCGCGCCGGGCTCAGCGAAAGACGGTACCTTTCCGGCCTCTTCCAGGCTCACAAACCGAGCAGCGCCTTCCGTGTCCAGGCCTGCCATGTCGCTCTCCGTGCCCTTTGCAGTCGCGGTGACCGAAGTCGAGGAGGCTTTCGCTGAGGACTTCTGCCAGGCCTCGCGATCCTGCTGCCAAACATCGAACTCTTCTACTGGCCGGACCTCATGGGGCGTTCTGGCCTGTCCCGGCATGTCCTCCGGAATTTTCAGATCCGGTGCTGAAGCTCCCTCGGCTGCATCCTTGAGGAGCTGGCCGAGGCTGTTCTTGGCGTTCACGTAGTGGGAGACCACAAGATGGCTTTCCGCGCGCGTGCAGGCAACGTAGAGCAGGCGGCGACGCTCGGCGTCGTCGAACTGCTTCTCCACTTCCTCAGCGGTGCCATATCCAGCCGACCGGATGTCGCCAATGAAGTGCACTTGCAGTTGTGCGCTTTGATCCCAAAGGGCTGCGGCTTTCTGGTTGCTGGGGCCGGACCCGGTACCGGCCAGAATCACCATGGGGAATTCCAGGCCCTTCGATGCATGGATGGTCATGATCCTTACGGCCTGGACATCGGTCTCAGGCACCACAGCTTCCTTAACCCGCGAGTTTTCCTCCTGCTGCACCCCGGCCCATACGAGGTAATCGCGCAGGCCGCCATGCGTGGCCTCCGTCCAGGCCCTGGCCTGGTCGATCACGAAACGTAGCCTGCGCCAGACGTCCCGGTAACGGGGGGCGTCGATTGCCGCCTCCAACATGCGTCGGTCGTTGACCAACCGCTCCATGAGTTCAGCGGGCGTCAGGACTTCGATGTCGCGGCACAGCGTGGCAAGGTACTGAAGGGAATGCGCCACAGTGGACTCTTTGAGCCGATCCGGCGCGGAGGAGAACAGGTTCCACCGGCCGCCCGCCTTCTTCCACTCGAACAGTTCGTCATCGCCGCAGCCAAACATCGCCGACCGCAGGGTTAACACAAGAGCAGCTTCGTCCGCCGTATTTGAGATGGCCCGCAACGCGAGCAGCAAGTCGGTGACCTCCTGTGTCGAGTAGACAAGGGACGATGCCTCCGCCCGGTACTCGATACCGGCGTCGTCCAGCGCATCCTCCAGCGCGGCGAGGGACGTGCGGGTTGGGATCAGTACGCATATGTCCTTCAGTTCGACCGGAGAAGGCTCGAAACCGCCGGACCGCTTGCTTTGCTTTTGCCAGGCTGGCTGTCCTGCGGTCCCGGTCGCGATTCTGATCGCGGCGGCAACGTCGGCTGCCTCCTGCCGGCGCATGCCGTCAGCCGAGACCTTTCCGGACTCGCCAGGCTGGGCACCGGCGCGGCCGATGACTGCGACCGCCGGGCCGTGCTCGAGGTCCCATTCCGGGCGCTGTGGATCGGGCGTCAGCGCGCGGTATTGAGGCTGAATGGTGCCTCTCGCCGTGATGAGCTCACCGAATGTGGCGTTGATCCAATCGAGGAGGCTTCCGGTTGACCGGAAATTGGTCTTAAGCGACGCGATGTTCGAATTTTGGTCGTCGGCGAAGCGTCGCTGGGCCCCCAAGTAGGTGGCGATGTCGGCCCTGCGGAAACGGTAGATCGACTGCTTGGGATCGCCGACGGTGAACAGCCGGCCCGGAGGGATGCTTAGATGCTCCCACCCGTCGGGTCCGCAGACGTCTTCGGCTGTAATCCGGGTGGCCAGTTCGGCCTGGACGGGGTCGGTGTCCTGGAATTCGTCAAGCATGATGCAGCGGTAGCGATTGTGGAGCGCCGCGTGGACGGCCCGTTTGTCGTCGCCGACAAGAAGGTCCCGGGCATGGATGAGGAGGTCGTGATACTCGAGTTCGCCGCTGTGCTGGCGTTCGCGGGCAGCCTCGACGAGTACTTCAGCCATGGCGGCAGTGACCGTTTCTACGGCGGGCTGGACAAAGCTGTTGCGCAGTGCTTTCGCCTGTTCAGCCAGGTCTTTGCACGAGCTCCTCACGTCGGCGACGTTGATGGACCAGTTGCCCTTTTGTCCGCCGCTGAGCCCCTTCTGCGGAACAGAATGCAGGAGCTCGAGAACCAAGCCCAGCTCGCCGGTTTCGGCCTCGGCTAGACGGCCGTGCCAGCTCTGGATCTGTTCGAAGGCGGTAAACAACTTGTCGGCGGGGTCCGTGCAGTGATCAGCGTGTGCGAGGACCTCGGACGTCTGGCGCAGGAGCGGCCCCAGGTCCACGGCCGGGATCCGGCGCTTCCGGGGAGGGTGGCTTTCCAGCCTGTCCCAGTTCGCGTCCAAATCAGCCGCCACGTTCTGCAGGTGGTCCAAGGAAACGCCGACGGCGAGGAGGATGCGGAGGGCGTCGTCGATGGACGGGTCGGTGAAGAGTTTCTGCCGGGCCGCTTCCCATCGTCGTGTGAACGCAATCTGGGACCTCAGCTCGTCCACCACTGTGATCAGGGGCGGAACCCCGGCCTCTATCGGGTGTTCGCTGATGATCCGCGCCGCGAACGAGTGGATGGTGCCGATGGGAGCAGTGTCCAGCTGGTCCAGTGCCCGCCGGCGCAGCTCCGTGGGGCTTGCTTCGTTCAGCTGCCGGCGGACCCGTTCCCGCAGCTCACCCGCCGCTTTCTCCGTGAAGGTGATGGCGGCGACGCTCTTCAGTTCCACTCCGGCGTCCACCATTGCGCAGATGCGCTCCACAAGTTCGTGAGTCTTGCCGCTGCCCGCGCCCGCTTCGACGAAAATGTTCGTGTCGAGGTCTTGCTCAATCAGGGTGCGGTCGGTCTGGTCTACGAGTTCCAGGACTTCGGTTTTCATTTCTCCGCCTTCAGGAGCTGGGCATAGGGCTGAAGTTCGTGGGCGTTTTGAAGCTTAAGCCAGCGCTGGCCAAGCTCCTGGGCCCCCATCATGGTGGTGAAGTTGACGTACCGGTCAGACTCGGGCCGAAGGGGGAATATCCCGTTCCGCAGTGCGGACATAATGAG
Organism: Arthrobacter sp. PvP023; assembly: GCF_017832975.1. Classification (NCBI taxonomy): domain Bacteria; kingdom Bacillati; phylum Actinomycetota; class Actinomycetes; order Micrococcales; family Micrococcaceae; genus Arthrobacter; species Arthrobacter sp. PvP023. Next base: position 3,941,111 of record NZ_JAFIBI010000001.1, on the reverse strand, counting down.
ACCGGCGTCCGCTCGAAGCTGTTCAATGACATCGTCAGTCACGTAGTAGCCGATCCTGGCGAAGTTGCCGGCCTTGGAGATGAACCAGTACTCCGCCGCGACGGGTGAGTGAGGGGCTGCGAGGGTCCGCGCAAACAGGCCGTAGACCGGAAGCTGGTACCGGGTGCCGTCTGCGGTGGGGTGGTCGTTGAGCGGCTTGAACTTGTCGGCCTTGCCGGTTTTGTAATCGATGACCTTGACCGTGCCGTCGACATTCCGGTCGATCCGGTCCACCTTGCCCCGGAACCGGACCACAGTGCCGTCGTCAAGGGTCAGTTCGACCGGCGGGTGGCTGTCGGTGTTCTCCGGCCCGAAGCTGGCCTCCTCAGCGAGGTAGCTCCAGCCCTCGGCGGACCTCGCATCATCGTCGGCCAAAACCCGTTCCAGGTCCTGGCGGATCATGGCCTGGTTCCGCTCCCAGACGTGCCGGAGCCACGCCGGGTTGGCGAATTCCGCAAAGGCAGCAGTGGCAAGCTCCGTTAGGCGGCTCGACGACGTTGGAAGCCCATCCTTGGTGATGCTGCGGACGTAGTCTTCCAGCACCTGGTGGACGAGGATGCCTCGCTGCTGTGGCGAAATCTGAACCTCCAGTTCGACGTCCTCCAGGATGCTCACCTTAAGAACGTGCTTTAGGAAGTAGCTGAATGGACTTGTCACCCAGTCCTCGAGGCGGGTCGGGGACAACGCCTTGTCGGAATCAACGATAGTTCCGGCGTGGGCGCCGAGGTTGCCGTTGAACCTGGAGAAGATGCCGTCGCGCCGGTCGCGGGTGACATCGAGTGCGCGCTGCAGCGCAGCATCGTCGCGAAGCGCCGCTGAGCGGTCCTCCGCACTGAGGATGTGACGCAGCCTCCACTCCTGGGCAGTCGGAGGGAGCGCGGCCGATGTGGGGGCGCCGTTCTCGACGCCGTGGGCAAAGGAATGCAGTTCCTTGTAAGGCTTGGCGGTGATCCATCGGGAGATCTGGTAACTGCCGGATCCGCGCAGATCGCCGCGGGGGCTGGTGATGATCCGCTCGGATCCTGCGGCGAGGGCGTCGAAAAACTGTTCCCTCCTGGCTTCTGCACGCTGCTCCACAGTGGGGAGGTTCCCGCCCATCATGATCCGGACACTGTCCGGGAGGAGCGGGTTTTCCTTGATTCTTGCCGGTGCCAGCCCTTCCGCCGCGCCAAGCAGAAACAGGGAATCCAGGTCCCTGGCGACGGCGTCGGCGTAGCTGCCGATGACGACGCCGGTGCCGCTTTTCCCGGTCCAGCCTCCCTTCGCAGCGATCCCGTCTTCCATTGCGCTGCGGATGAGCGAGGGGGTGGGCGGCAGGCCGACGAGGTCGAGGTGGCTGAGGTCGCGGGCGGTCTGGGCCAACGCGTCGCGGGCAGCAGCCTTTTCCGGTCGTTCGGTGGTTGTCCGCGGGCCCATGAAGCCTTCAAGGAGTCGGACCAGCCCGGCTGATGCTTCGCCCCAGGTCGTGGCAGTCTGGATCTCCCCAAGCCGAGATGCAAGGTCTGCCACAAAGGATCGCAGCGTTCCGAGCTGTTCCCGTTGAATGGCCCGCGTAGTGGATGCCTTCTCCCCGGCGCCTTCATCGGCGTCCTCTTCGGCCGGGGGACTGGCATGAAGCCTCTCGCAGGCGGCGCTGCTGGGCAGCTTTCCCCCCTGCCAGACGAACGTTCCTTCGGCGTGGATGTTCAGGATGGCCCGCATGTCGGGATCCTGTGGGTCGAGCGTCAGCAGTTGCAGGAGTCCGCGCGCAAGCGGTGAGTCCGCGAGACGGTGGGCTGCCGGACCGACGAAAGTTATGCCCGCCTGGCCAAGGCGCTGGGTCAGCAGAGCGGCGTATGGCAGGGAGGCTGAGTGGAATATCCCGATGCGGTGGCCGGCTGTGCCTGCTGCCAGCCTTTCGACGACAAGGCGGACGACGGCGCGGACTTCGTCGTCAGCGTCGGAGGCCGTCATGAGGGTTGTGCGGTCAGCCCCGGTACCTGACGCGGAGATGCCTCGCATTCCGGCTTCTTCGAGGCTCCGTCTGAACAAGGATTCGGAGGGATGCGTATCGGTGCCCAGCATGAAGCCTATGACGGTGCCGAGCCGTCGCATCGCCGCCATGGTTTCAAGTTTGCGGCTAGCGAGAGTGAAAGCTTCGTGGTCGGTGTACCAGCGCGGGCCCAGCAGCTCCCTGGCTTTGCCGTGGATGCGCAGCACTTCATGCATGAGCTCAGGGAGTTCCGAGTCGGAGGAGCAAGGTACGGCGTCCAGCAGCTCCGCCGTCTTGGCGATGGCGCGGGCTGTAGCGGGCTGTTCGGCGACATCTTTGAAGAGACCTGGATTATCGATCAGGACCTTGCTGACTGCTCCAAGCCTGAGGACCGGCAGGAGGGGGCGTTTTCCCGCCAGGGCGGGCTCGTCGGCGATGAGTTCGGTTGCCAGATCCTTTAGGGTGAGTGCCTTGATGCCCGCACTTCCTGCGCCCGAGTTGAGGGTTCTGCCGAGGAACCGGGTCACATCCCTCCCGGACGCGTGGGATGGGACCAGGACGGTGACGGGCGCTAGCGGATCCTTGGCTTGGGCCTGGCTGATCATTGCTGCAAGCCCGGCCAGAGCATCGCTCACCGACGGAAAAGTACTGCAGGTCATGCTGTCCCCCTCATCCTGACATTTCACACAACATAGCAACCGGCAACGACAAAACTGCTACGAAGCTCCCGAGCCGCTGTTTCCGCCTGCTTCTGCGGCGGCCGCAAGCAGCCGGTCAAAGCTCGATATTCCATAATCAGGCGGCGTGACTATGACGACGACTCGCGTCGTCCGGACCACGTTGTTTACCCGTTTCACCACAGGATTCTGGGCCGGGGGCGGCAGCTGTTCGCTGACTGCCTGAAGCTCCAGCCCGGGAACCCCATTGACGATTAACGGGCGGGGCCTGCCGTTTTCGATGAGCGCCCTGAACTGCTGGGCGGATAGATTGTGCGTGGAATTTCCGGTCAGTCCCGCGATTATGTCGTTCACTCTTGAGGTGATGCCTGCCAGGAATCTTCTTTCGGCGGAGGCTCTTCCTTTGATGGACAGAGCCGTGAAGAGGATGGCGAAGATAGCAGTAAACAGCGTCACTGCCCCGAAACTCCGGAGCCCGGGCAAAAAGATCATGAGGATGAGGCACAGCACCGCACCGATCACGGCGAAGCCGATGAACATGTTTCCGCCGCCCTGAGCCGGCCGGCCGCTCCACTGGTCGGACGTAAAGCTGCAGAGGACGCGCTGTTCGGCCTTGGGTTTTGGCATTATCTGTCCCGCTTCGCTTCGAGTAGGGCCTCCGCCAAGATGATGGCGTGCCGCGCGTCCTGGAGGTCGCTACGCAGACCGGGGTCCGGGTTGACCGCTGCGGCCGCGTCCGGCGTCCCCACAAGTTCTCCGATGACCCTGCTGAGGTTTTCGCGCTCTTGCGCGAGCATCCGCGACGATGTCAGCTTCATTCTGCTCTTCTCGAGGCCGGCCAACGATTTGTTGATCTCGTCGCGGCGGGCGCGGACCACAGTTGATCGGTCGCCGATCCGCTGTGTCCGGTTCCTGAAGAGGGGCTCCATCTTCAGCGCAATCTCGTGGAGCTCGCCCAAGGCAGCTTCCCGCTCGGGGACCTTGGCAGAGTCAGCCAAGAGGGCGTCGCAACGGATAAGCCGCTCCTCCCAAAGCTGAAGGCCGGCGTTGTTGTGCCGAAACAGCACAGTCAGGATCTCAAGGGTCGTGTCCAGGCTGTCGCGTCGTACTGTGAGCTTAGCGCTGGCGGCATCGAGGCGTCCGATGAACTCCTCATAGTTGTCCACCTTTGCGGCCGTCCTGGCCGACCATGCTGGCTTCTTTGGCTCCGCCATCAGTCTGAGTCCGATTCGGTGCTGTCCGCGACCGCGAAGCCTCCGCAGTAATCGCGAAGGGACGCGGACCGCTCTGGTTCTTTGAGCAGTGCCATGGTCTTGGATTCGATCTGGCGGATACGTTCACGGGTGACGCCGTAGACTTTCCCGATCGCGTCCAGCGTCTTTTCCTCACCGTCGTCAATGCCGAAGCGCATCGCGATGACGCCGGCCTCCCGCTCTGTCAGGGTGTCCAGCACCGCATGCACCTCGGCCTTCAGCTGTTCACCGGCAATGCGGTCCACCACGTCCACATCAGTTGGGTCCACCAGCTGGTCCGCCAGCGGCTCCAGGCCGCCCTTGCCATCGGGTACCAAATAGTCCAAAGAGTGTGCTGGCCTGGTGAGACTCAGGAGATACTCCACCTTCTCCGCTGAGTGGCCGGTGGCCTTTCCGAGTTCCGCAGGAGTTAGCGCGAGTCCCTGCACAGTCGCTTCACGCTGCGCGGCCAAGACTTTTTGTATCTGCTCCACCATGTGAACAGGCAGACGGATCATGCGCCCCTGGTCAGCCAGGCCCCGCGTCACGGCCTGGCGAATCCACCAAGTCGCATATGTCGAGAACTTGTTGCCCAATGTGTAATCGAACTTGCACACAGCCCGGTGAAGGCCGATGTTGCCCTCCTGAATCAGGTCCAGGAAATCCATGCCGTGGTTCATGTAGCGCTTGGCGATGGACACCACCAGCCGAAGGTTAGCCTCAAGAAGCGCGTTGGCGGCGCGGCTACCCAGGAGGGCCATCTCGCGGAGCTCCCGGGATTCCCGACGCCCGCGGGGAACACCGTCCGTCAGGAGGTGCGACGCATACAGGCCGGCTTCAATCTCCTGGGCGAGCTCCACTTCCTGCTCAGCCGTCAGAAGATCCGCGCGTCCTGCGCGACGTAAGTAGTCCTGCACGGCGTCCTCGCTGAAGCCCTCCAATCCGGCGAGTTCTTCCGGCCAGTCGGAATCTTCCAGATCGAAGTGCGTCGGCGCGCTCTCCTCGCTTTCCTCGCTCTCGTCGACTGCGTCGCGGCCGGGCTCGGCAACCACAACTTCCGGGTCACCAAGCGCTTCACCGTCAGCTTGGTCCGCCTCGCCACCTGACTCCGTCTCAACCACATCCTCGCTGACAAGGAACTCCTGCAGCCGGTCCAGATCCGTCTTGATGTCGAAGAAGTCCACGTTGCGTGCGAAAGGCAGCACCTTGCCGAGGAATTCCTCGCCCTGGACGTTGGGATCCTCAACGGTGCCTGTCGAGTAGAGGACAACGAGCCGGCCAACGCGGCCGTTCGCCTTCTTGCGGATGACTCGGCCGAGCCGCTGCACCATCTGGCGCTGGCTCCGGTTGGCCGCCACGATGATCCCGAGGTCGGCTTCTGGAACGTCGATGCCTTCGTCGAGGAGCCTTGGTGCCGCAAGGATCTGGGAGGCGCCGCTGTGGAAATCCTCCATGCCCTGCCGGCGGTCGTCCTTGGCCATCCCGCTGAACAACGCGGAGGCCTTGGAACCCATAGTGGTGTACAGCTCCTGTGCACGGCGGGCAGATTCTTGGGTCTGGGTGAAGATGAGCGTGCCGTGGGACCCATCGACCGTTTCCTTCAGGGCTGCGAGCGCGTGATACTTCGTCTTTGCCTCGGCCAGGAGGGTGAGCCGGGACGCCATGGCCCTCATGTACTTGCGGGCAATCGTCGCTTCCCTGCTCGGTGAATCCGATCCCGCGAGGGTGGCCACCGCGGCTATGAACTGATGGAAGGGCCGCCTGGGGATTCCGGCGTAGGACTCCAGGTTTCGGGCCGCTTCGAACATCGTGTTCGAGAATTCCTCGTAGTTGATCTGTTCCGACGGGGTCAGATCAACGCCGACCAGCGCGATGTCGAAAGGCGCAATGACCTCGTCCTTCAGAGCACGGTCATACCAAAGCGAGTAGATGACGCCGCCGAAGTAGGGCGTCAAGAGGTTCTCGTGCTCGCCGTCGGACCGTTCGTACGTAGCCGTCAGCCCAAGCCGCCAGGCGTACCCTTCCTGCAGTGCGCCGGTGAACATCGGTGCGGCGTAGCGGTGGCACTCGTCAGCGATGATCAGGCCGGCCTTGTGGGTGCGAAGCGTCTGGCGGTTGGACGCCGAATGGACGATCGCCACCAGGATGTCGACGTGGTCGAGGGAGTCGAGGCGGCCGTCGCCGAGTGCTCCGCGCCGTGCTTTCGGCAGGTCGCGCTGCAGTGACGCCAGCCATTGGCGTTGGAGTTCGGCGGTTGGCACGAGGATGAGTACCTTGATGCCTTGGCGGACTGCCTCGAACGCTGCGGCGATGCCGACGCGTGTCTTGCCGGAACCGGTGACGGCTTCCACCACGCCGCGGCGGGCGTTCGCGTGCCATGCCTTCAATGCCTCCTGCTGCCACGCGTACAGAAGGCGTAGTCGTAAGAAGTCGGCACTGGCGCGGGCGCAGCCTGGGCCGGCACCTGCGGAAGCGTCATGACCGGGCTTGTCCCGGCGTCGACCAGTTCTGGCATTTCATCCCCCATTGGACGGTTCTGAATCTAGTGACTGCAGGCTATGCGGTGGCTCCGACAATTTACGTGGGCCACGTCACCTATCGCTCCTGCAGCATCGGATTCCACGCCTGCGCACGTGACAACGCCACCTTCAACTCCCGGCCTCCGGCTTCCTCCAGCAAGCCCGAGTCGCCAACAACGACCAGCAGGCTCCTTGCCCGGGACAGCCCGACGTAGAGCTGTTCGGCAGCCCGGTCCATGTCCTTGAAGCCGTTGATGCACAGCACCACCACGGACCGTTCCAGCCCCTTGAAGCCCAGAACGTGGCCGTAGAATTCGGCTTCACTGGCGTGGAATTCGCGCCAGTAGTCTTCGGTGGCGCCGCGCTCGAAGAAGTCCCGGTGCACCGGGTGCCGTTCCTTGGTGGTGAGGAGGGCGATCTGGTTGTTGGCCCAGCCTTCGGCGATGAGGGCGTCCACGCAGTCTCCGGCGACGTCGAGGGCCTCGTCGGTGGGGCAATCCACCACCCGGACCGGCAATCCCGTGCTGCCGCGGGGAGTGAAGTGCTCGCCGGCGAAGGGTCTGAACGTTTCGGCGATTTTGCGGGTGTTGCGGAGGTTCTCATCAATGTGGATGGGCACGAAGGCGGCCATGGGGCCGGAGGTGAGGTCCGCCGTCGCGCCGCCCCACCGGCGGTAGACGTCCTGGCGGTCGTCCATGAAGGCGTACACCTCGCCGCCGTCGGGGTCCTTCGTGCAGGCCAGCAGCGCATTCCACCACAGCGGGGCGAAGTCCTGGGCTTCGTCGACGACGACGGCATCCAGCCGCTCGTGTGGCTTCATGGTTGCTGCAAGTTCCTTCAGCAGGCGGGGCATCTCCACGTCGAAGTACTCCTGCCCCGATCCGTCCGGAACCCCCAGCCCGCGCACGTATTCGTGGAACTCGCCGGTGAACACGGGCTTGGCCTGGCGCCAGGTGGAAACGCGGTCCTGCAGATACTGCCCGAGGCCTTTGTTGTAGCAGAAGAGGCCGACGCGTTTGCCCTGCCTGCTGAGCAGGCGGGCCTTCTCCACAGCCAGCCAGGTCTTGCCGCTTCCTGCACCGCCGGTGAACCGGATCCGGGGGAGTGAGCGGGTTGCTTGCAGCAGGACGACCTGGCGCTCCGTGAGGTGGTCCTGGGCGTCTTCATCCTCCTGGGGATTGCCGGAGGGTCCGACGGCGGTGTCGAGGTTTCCGCCCAGTTTGCGGACGATTCGCTCCAGGAAGGCCGGGGCCAGCGGGGCGGTACCTCCGCCTTCGTTTTCGATTGCCTGGCGGACAAGCTCGGCGGGCGACTTGCTGTCCGTCTGGTCGAGGATCAGCGACCGGGGGCAGCCGGCCATGGTCCAGTCCCTCGGTACATCGGTGTAGGGCAGACTCACCATGTAGACGCAGCGGCTGCTGACCCGGGAACCGAGCTGGATCTCCAGCCAATTCTTGAGGGCATGAAGTGAGCTCTGGGACTGCGCCACCGGGCTCAGTATCTTGCGCTTGTTGCTCCTGTCCGACTGATACCACTGGCCGTCTGCGATGGTGACCTGGCCGCCTTTGACCTCGATGGCCGCCATGCCCACTCCGGGCCAGAGGACCAGCAGGTCAATTTCGTATTCCTTCCGGCCGTCGCGGATGTGGACGGAGTGGGCCAGGACAACGTCATCCGGAAGGCTTTTCTTCAGTGCGTCCCAGACGGCCTTTTCTGCCTGCTGCCCCTCGCCGAATTCCGGTTCCTCCGGTATGCACCTCAATGTTTCCCCCAAACTGTTGAACCGGTGGATCGGTTTTGCGCTGATCCAACGTTAGCCGTGGAAGCCGAGTTCGTCGTGGCGACACGAATACGGCCCGCACTTAGTAACGTGTTGGGGCATGCTGTTGGAGAAGTCGCTTGCGCTTTTCTTTCGCAATGTAGGCCATGATCCGGTGAAGTTCCACGTCATATAGTTCCGTGACAAGTGTGATTCGATGGCCTGTGCCCTTTAGCAGCACCATCCGTGCCTCTTCGACGCTCCCCAATCGAAGCGCAACCATGACTTCGTTGATTTGTTTAGCATTGAGTCTTTGATGTCTCCGAACCAGCTTGTTGTGTCCACTATCAAAGACCTCGTACCCGTCTGCCATGACGCTCTCCTGAATGCTTTCCCTTAGGCATCTCTGCGAGGCCTCGAAAGCATTATGAATACGGGGTCGGACAATGCTTGATAAGCATGTCACTTCCTGGCAATACACTGTCTTCCAGCACTCACAATCCGATCGGAGAATTGCCATGGACCACCGCCCGATAATGCTCGGGACGCTGCCTGACGGCCGTCGTCTCCACCTCGGTGATGCGGCTGAATTTTGGTTAGCAGGCGGAGGTGTTCTACTGATCCGCGGTGATGGGCCAGTCACGAGGGGCATGACGTACCTCGACGAGATCATCAGTCAGTTTTGCCGTACGAGTGCTACACACGTCGTAGACCTCGTGGAAGGTGACTACAGCTGGATGTTGGAAGGGATGAGGACACTCTCCAGATCCATGGGGGAAGCCTGCATGACACTTGGTGAAATTCGCGCGGGCATGCACGAGGATCCCCGGGGTACCACTGTCATCATCAATGGCGCCGAGTTTCTCTGCTCTGATGCTCACGAATACTCAAGCTTGCTTGCCGCTAAGCTCAGCGAGCTGATCGTCTCCCAGCCCCGAGGAGGTGTGACCGTGGTGCTGGCTGGTGGCGACTTCGACATGACCGAGCTTTTAGTGACCGGGGTGGACGGTGGTCATCGGATCGAGTTCGGCAGTTGCGACCAGGTGAACGCCCCTCAGTATCTGCTAGGCGACCTGCAAGATGCTGTTATTCCTGCGGGGGCTGCCATTTATGAAGGACCATTTGGGTCCCTGTCAACATTCTTCAGCCCTCGTGTAGGCCCCGATGGCCGGTCTGTGGGGGATGCGTTTCTGGAGCTGCCAATCGGGATTGAAGGAGCCAATTTCTCGACGGCGTGGGAACAAAACCTGGTGGTATGCGGCGGTTCACGTTATGACAGGTCTCGAGTGATTGCAGCGATGGCAAAGGATGCACAGGAATCTGGAGCGCTCATATGGGTCGCCACGTCAGCTCCAGATTCTGATCTCAGTGCCGATTGGCGGCACCATCGAGGAAGTATGGCCACCGGAGTCGTTCAGGCGGCTGAACTCCTGCGGCTCGTCTGCGATCGGGTGTTTCCGCGTATCGATGCCTGCAGGGCCTTGAATACCACTGATGTGAGGGACGTACGGATTCCTGCCAACTTGGCAAGTCCTCTCGTAATCTTCGTTGACGATCTTGATGCCATGAAGAAAGACAGCGCCAACCGGCCCGAACTTGAGGAAGCAGCTGAAGCCGTAGAAACCTTGATCGACTTCATAGCCAAGACCGCCAATCAAACTAACGTCACGCTGGTTGTCGGTACTGCAGTTACTGGCTTGGCGGAATTTGATGGCTTTGAGTCGCTGTGGAACAGCGCCGCGCGGCTACAGCTGGCCCCGTCCGGTACCGATGTCACGTCAGATGAGGCACCGCTGTACTTTGCTGCACCGGGACTTCCTCCCATCCCGCTTGAGGCGGCGAGGGTGCAATAGGCACCCTCAGGGGTAGCGGGTCGATCCTTCGCCGTGTCAGCTCGCATTCCGCAGGGTCTGAACTTCGCCTTCCAGCGCCCGTTCTATTGTGACGCCGCCTTCCGGGCCTGGTCCCGATGGAAACTCGCCAGTGCTCCAGCGCAGGTTTTTTGCGTCCGTGCAACTCCGTCCATGTCTCAACCCGGAAACAATCTCGTGACCGGCAGCGGCCAGCGGTACCCTTGCTTTCAACCAGTTAGGCACCTCGTCATCCGGGGCCACCCAGCCATTGTTCGTTAGAAATCGTCTGTTGATGGGCCACTCAGCTGCGGGTAGGTATTGCTCAGAGACAATCTCGCACCACACGCCGTCGGCGCTTGGTGTTGCTTGAGCATAAGGCCGAGTCGTGATCTCCTCATTTCCGTCATACTCGACGCGCAGAAAGCTGTTCCATGGCATCTTTGCCAAGAGTTGACCAATGAGTTTGCCTGCCTTGTGCCACTCTTCAGCTACGCGTTGGGATTTCGCCTCATTGATGGCCAAGCTTTCATCCTCGAGTCCAAACGGAAAGCCCCAGTAAGACTCATGGCTATACGGTTCCTCGTCGCCTTCCTCCTCCTCTTCCTCCTGAGGAAGAACAGCTTCTATGGCTTCGTCCCAGCTGCCGTAATGGCGGATCACCTCCACTGCGGACGGGCATTCCGTTTTCACGGCGGCTGCGGCAATGATCCACTGATCGTAAAGCTCTACGTTCATGGGAATTCCGAGATCAATGCACTCCTCGGTGAAGTGATCCAGGGTCTCCAGGTAATCCACCCCGCTGAAACGATGGTCACTGGCGATAAGCCGCATGCCCACCGAGCGAAGTGCGCTCTCCCACGATCCGGAACCGTAACGTGTCCTTAGCTTGTCTGCCGGAACGGGCCAAGGTTCAGCAGCATCGTTTGCTATCGAACCAAGACGCCTCGATGTTGCCTCCATGGCATTCTTGTAGTCCGCGTACGAGAGCGTACTGATGGTTCTGGCCCGGATTGCAAGAGCCGTAGTTTCGATAATGGCCAGGATCTCTGCCATTCTCCGATACGGCAAGCGTGAATTCAGCAAGCCTCGGAGCTTGGATACAGCAGCAAGCGACATCTTGCCCAACGCCAACTGGTAATCCGGTTCGATTTTATGGTGGATTCCCGCTATATACAGCAGGCTCAGCTTGTCACCTATCTGCGGGGACGGAACTTCTTCGACTGGTTGGCCACCGGGAATTCCAGGAATGTGCAGAAGCTCCGCGGCGATCTGAATGTCTATTGAGATTCCCAATGCTTTCAAGACTTTAGGTATTTCGTCGCGGTCTATTCCCGAACCGTAAAGCCGCTCGATCATTGCCTCGTTTGCCAACATGATCTCGTTTGTAGAGAGACAGCGCCGCCGGATCGCACGCGAGCGCTCCAGCTCGTCATCGGTGTCTGTTTGGTTCAAGACGAGAAGTGAGACCTCTTCGGTAGAGCACTCCTTTGCTGCAGCGATGAAGCGGAGCGGATCGCCCCTTCTGTAGAGTTCGCGAATGTCAACCGTAGCTGTGCCTTGCGTGGGCGCGTCCTCATGCTGTGCCAACAAGCTTTCCCCCATTTCCAAGCATCTACTCCTGCACTGAGCGGATGGCGTCCATCCATGTGCCGTATATGTTCCGAACTGACGCTACGGATGGCCTTTCGCGCCCAGCAGCGAACTCTTCCTTTACCCAAGCCTCGTAGCCGGAATTCGTTGCCTTCATTTCAGCTGTCGTGGCGAAGAAGCAATAGTCTCGCAGAGCGTGGTCGTATTCTTCACGAGTGAATTTGACGAGGCCTTTCGGGCGGCCCTTTGACGCGAGCCCGATTCCCATGACTTCCAACGCTTCATTCCAGCCGCTGAAGCGCTTCATGACGGTTTGCCGGGTGGGTGGCCAGGGGAAGGATCCTTGCCTGGACACCAGGCCCAGAGCAACGACAAGCTCGTCTCGAAGTTGTTGGTAGCGTGCGCCGGTGATACTGGCGTCAGGGTTCTCCGAGACGAGCTTCTGGGCCGCACCAATGACCCCAAGGATGGTTGCCACGTCATCGGGCGACGCTTCAGCAGACTCCAGCGCGGCTCGCAGCTCGCTGATGAGGGACAGGTCCAGGTTCACTGCTGCCCACTCACGGTCAGGTGAGAGGCTCCGGTCGGAGCCCAACAGGAACCAGATCCCGGCCGCCAACGCCTCCTTCGAGAAGATGTCTTCCACCTGGGATTTGGAGAAGATAATGGACGACCCCTTAAGTGCCTCCTCCGCGACGTCGACGTCGATCGCCGGGTAGAGCGCTTGCAGCTTCAGGACAGCGTCCGGCCGAGGCACGCCGCGCTTGGCCATCTGGCGCGCCAGAGGGCCGTATTCAGCCAGGAACGCGTCGGTGGCGGCCTTCGCGGCCGCTTCCCGTGCCGCCATCCGCTTCTTGCGCGATTCCTCGGCGTTCGTGCCGCCCACCTTCGCGATGATCTGCCGGACACGCTCGCGGGTGATGCCGAAGCTCTCGCCGATGGCATCGAGGGTTTCGCCGTCCGAGTAGCGCTCCACCATCGCGGCGTCGCGCTGCTCCCGACTGAGTTCAGGAGTTGTTGTCATGGTCATATTCCTATCAGCAGCTGCGGACATTATTTGGCAACCGGCGGCGTGGCTCCTAGCCTTCGCAAAACCCGGCTCAGGCTGCCAGATCCAGATTCCCTTGTTCGACTATTCCGGCGACCATACGCAAAGTGTCGTCCGCCGGAAGGTCGGCCTCCTTGTGCCTGCGGGCCATGACCGCCAGCCGGTCAGCAAGAATGTTCAGCCGGTGGTCCGCGTGGCCTTTGACCCAGTCGAACTGGACGTCGGCAAAGGCAACCAGCGTCCGGATCCGCTGCACTTCATCACGGCAGGCCAACGTTGATCGTTCTCGAGGAGAGTCTCCCTCGCTGAGCATCCTGACGGCTGAGAGGCTGTCGGAGCAAACGGTGACGGCGCAGCGTCCATCCAGGACTCCCGTGTACGCGTTCTTGGCTGCGCAAAGGGCCAGCCGGATCGCCCGCAGCTCGCTTTCCAGAATGCTTCCGCCGGTCACGGCCTTCAGGCCCGCTCGAAGCGGCTGCCCCTTTCCGAAATCCAAGACCCAGCCGTGCCCTGCCCATGGAGTGCGATGCCCCACCGAGGCATCGGTGGCAATCTCCAGTCGGGAGAACACCGTATCCAGGCTTTCGGCGATGGCCTTTTCCGTGGCCACCACACCCGCCGCCGGGGGATAGGAATGAACAACCGGAAGCCCAAGCTCCAGCAACCGTTCGGCCGTAGTGTCCACCATGGAAAAGACGGGTTCGCTCCGGTCCGGAACCAGCTCCACAAGCGCATGAACGGCCTCCGCATACGCTTTCCCCCAGCGCGGTCCTGCTGCGGCCTCGGCGATCCAGCCGGAGCGCAATCCAACCACGGTTGATTCGACCGTTCTCGCCACAGCCCACAGGACGAGTCCCCGGCGAGACACGATGAGGACAGTGAGTCCGGAACGCTTGGCAACAACTTCAGCGGCCGACTGGACTCGGCGCAGCGGCGGGGCGGGAAACGGCATGTGGTCCTCCTTGGAGCGGATGAACTGTTGCTGGGAAGGCTACAGACGGCCACTGACATTTTTCGCTGCCACGTCCCCCGCTACGTCAGATCTCGGCTGCAGCAGCGCCTTGTCATCCCTGAGCACCCCCAAAAACAGAGGATTTGGCCGTGCCCCAGGCAGCACCCGCCGCACATCCTCCAGCGCCTGCAACGGAGACGCGCCGGCAACCGAAGCCCCATAAAGAGCAGCCACCGTGGGCGTCCGGGACTCCGCCCGCACACAGTGCAGCAGCACCGTCATGCCCTCCGACCGGTAACGCTCGACGGCGGCCGCCGCCTCCTGCAGCACAAAGCGGGGATGAGCGTTGTCCTCCGCACCAGGAGAGTCAACCACCCAGAACGTCGCGTGGTTCTCCGCCGCGACAGCAGGAACATCCTGCGTACCGAGCCGGCACAATGACGCCACCGCATCGATCCCCAGCTCACGCACCCGCGCAAGGGAGCCGACCCCGCCCAGCCACACGCCGTCGTCGTGCGGGTGCCGGACCAGCGCGTCGGTGCGGCTCCACATGCTGTAGTCGTGGCGATCGGCGCGCGGCCATGAGGCGGGCCGGCGGCCCTCGCCGCGGCCAAGCTCCATGCCGAGGGTCATCAGGTCGCGGGCACGGAGGCCCGGCCAGCCATGCAGGCGCCGGCGCCACTCGAAAGGCACCGCGGTGTAGCCGTACGCGCCGCCCAGCAGCCCGCCGGCGATCGCGGCCACCGTATCGGTATCCCGGCCGCCGCGCACAGCCTCCTCCAACGCCGCCCGCAAGTGGGCCGGACCCGACGCCGACTGGCCCGCATAGTGGATGGCGCTCCAGGCGCCCTGAAACGCCTCCACCACCCAGCTGTTGCGGGTGAAGTCCCTGGGCCGGGACCGCTCCGCAACATCGACCCGCTCCAGCCACACCGAAGCACGCTCGGCGGGCAGCAGCGGCAGACCGGCACGGACGTCGAGCCGCCCGGTGAGCACCGCGTTGCGGATGGCAACGCACCACAGACCGCAGGCTTCCTGGGCGTCGGGGTCGGCGTGGGTCAGGGCGCTCATCACGCCAGCCGCGGCCATCAGTTCGGCCGGATCCCGGTGCAGGTATGCGAGGGCCAGCGGGGCCGTGCGCATCAGCGAGCCGTTGCCGGCGCTGCGGCCGGTGCGGGCGTGGAAGTCCGCGGCGGCGGCGCTGAAGTCGGCCGCGTGAACCTTGCTCCGCCCGTCAGCGGAAGCCAGCAGTCGGGCCGTCGCGATGACAGAGCTGGTTTGCGCGCCCACGTCCTTCGCCTCCGCCGCCCAGGAAGCCCAGGCCCGGACCACCATGGTCAGCGCCGCGGGGGAGGAGGACCCGGCACCGGAGGCGGATTCCACCAGCGCCTGGGCGATCGGGATGGCCATGGACGTGTCGTCCGTCCACTCGGCCGGCGCGAACCCGAACGGGCCGCCGCCCTTCATGGTCACTTCCGCGCCGTCCGGCAGCGGCGCGCCGAACTCGTAGCCGGCTCCGAGGGCGTCGCCCGCGGCCAGGGCGACGAGGACGCCGGCCGCGCGGTCATTCTGCAGGGGGTTCAGTTTCATGCCATCTCCATCAGGGGGTGTTTGGTGTTCCAGCCGGTCAGGTGGGCCAGCTGGGGGCGGCGCCGGGGAAGTTCGACGGCGATCCCGGCGGCGGTGACCGCTCCGGCGGCGCGGGAGACGTTGCGGCTGCGGAGCGCGCCGTGGTCACGGACCTCCACGGCCGCCGGCCCGTCGTCGAACGTTCCGAAGTCCATCGCCTGGACGTGGGCGGCGAAATCGCGGGCGCGCTGGCCGGGCATGGCACCGGATGCCAGTGCCTGGGGTGGCAGGAGCTCGAGGTCCAGCAGTGCCGACTCGATGAGCTGGCGGTAGTGGCGCAGGAAGAGCGTGCTGGTGCCGAAGACCTCCAGGAGCAGCGGCTGCTGGCCGAGGCCGATCACCACGCCGCGCTGGCCTTCGAGCGGCTTCGGTGCGTCCGCGGCGCTGAAGCGGTTGCGTTCCTCCTTGTCGTCCCTGAACCAGTCCATGTGCTGGAGGAGGGAGCTGGTCGCGGAAGCGCCCCGGGCGTTGTCGAAACGGCTGACCCGCTCCCAGATGCGGCCCTGGCGGTTTCCGCCGTGCTGGCCGTCGGGGCCGTTGGCCAGCTCGGACCAGACGTTGAGGGGAGCGCGCCGGGCCTGCCGGCGGTGGGTGGTCTGGCCGGCTTCCCAGCGGCCAGCCTCGACGCAGAAGGTGTCGATGTCGCGGGTTTCGCCCGGGCCGAGGACGACGTCGCGGGCGCAGGTCCGGTGCTGCTGTCCGCCTTCCAGGAGTTCGCCTTCCAGCAGCAGCGCGGGATTCGGGCCGTTGTTGGTGACGGTGAGGCGGGCCACCTGGGCGCCACCGGCGAGTTCGGTGACGGCGACGTCGGCGTGGGTACCGGTGCTGATTCCGAGGCTGCCGGAGCCGGAGGTCCAGACGGGAAAGATGCTGAGGGGGCCGAGCCTGCTGCCGGCGCCGACGTGGAGCTGCGGGACTTTCATGGTGACCTCCGGTTGATTTAATGCATTTTTGCGCTAATTGATTTCAGTATGCACCACTTGCGTATTTAGCGCAATACTGCGATAAATAATGATGTGAAGGATTCCAAGAACAGCCCTGCCCCGTCACTGCTCGACTACCCGCGGCCGTCGGTGGCGGTGGACACGGCGGTGCTGACCGTCGCGGACGGGAGCGTGTGCGTGCTGCTGGTGCGCCGCGCGGAGGATCATCAGCACGGAAAGTGGGCCCTCCCGGGAACGTTCCTGCGCGAACGCGAAACCCTGGCGGATGCGGTGCTGCGCTGCTTGCGCGAGAAGGCAGGGATCTCAGGGCGGGTGCCTCGGCAGCTGCAGGTGTTTGACGAGCCGGGGCGCGATGACCGCGGCTGGGTGTTGTCGGTGGCGCACGTGGACGTGGTGCCGCTGGCGGCTTTAGAGGAAGCGTTAAAGTCCGACGGCGTCAGGCTGGCTTCCGTGACTGGGGAACCGGAGGTAATCGCCGGACTGCCGTACGGGCATGCCGACATCGTGGCCAAGGCGGTTGAGTGGCTGCGGGCCGCTTATGTCGAGGCGCCGGACCCTGGAGCGCTGCTGGATGAACCGTTCACATTGAAGGATCTAAGAGAGCTGCATGAGGCGGTGGCCGGGCAGACGCTGATGCGGGACACGTTCCGGCGGTTCATGGAGCCGAAACTGGCGGGGACGGGGCAGATGTCCGACGGGACGCGGGGGAGGCCTTCGCGGTTGTGGGTGCGGGACAGCGTGTAGCGCGCCTTGGTCTTCAATACGTCCGGTCTGCCTACACTCGGTCAAACTCCACAATTCGCAAGTGAAGGAAAAATGCCAACTCGAGAATTTGAGTCCGAAATCGCAGTTCGGATTGCCCTCTTGGAGCCCTCAGATATCTATAAGCTCGGCGAGCTGGAGAAACTGGCGAATTTTGTTGCGGGTAACGCTGCCGAAAGAGTTCCGAAATCCTTGGCTCACCTTCTCGCCAGTCAGCTTGCCGGGTTTATGTGTGAATCGTTGGGATTAGATCCAGCTACTGAGTACCTGCCAGTGGAAAGAGATTCCGCGTGCGGATACCAAGAAGTGAGATCTGCAGACGCGGCCGTCGTCGTTCACCGTTTGCTGGCTCTTACAGGTAGCTCTGCGCTGACGGATGTGAGGGTACGGCATGAGCTCTTTGAGCAGTTGAAACTGCTGCTCGCGCGCTTTGGTCAGGTGGTCAGGTCCGTGCACACAGCACGGGAGCTGAGCGAATATGGATGGCAGTGGACCGATTTTAACGCGGGTTGGGAAAGCGGGCTGCGAAACTCTGAATACGAGCTTCCGATGGTCTGGAGAGCGCTAAGGTCCCACGACGAGGATTGGCTACCTCCGTCCGATCCAGCGGGGTCCGGGGTTCATGCGGATTTCATCACTTATTGGTTTTCCCTCTCAGCCGTCGTCTTAGGTCACTTAGCTTGGGCCAACCCCGCTCGTGGCATGGCCCGATGGATCAATTCCGGAATGCCCGGGGATGACGGGATTCTTGCCGGACTGAAACGCCTGTATGGAGCAGATGCCGCCGCTCTGATACTTAACGCGCAAGTTACTGACGTGGCCAATAAAATAACTGTCAGAACTGTGGACGGTGGAGGCGAGATTATGGGCACCTTCGATCCCTCGCAATTCTTGCTCGAGCGTCCGGACATTCATATTGCCGTCGACGCGAATCGTAGATGGCGCGCGATGTCACTTGAGGGGTCCGACTCATTGCACTTGAGCGTCCATTTGCAGAGGCTCCTACTTGGGCCAAGCCGTCACCCTGTTCGGCTTGCAGGTGGCCATGATCTTACCACCACCAATCACACCCAATTCCTCCTCGCTGACGGGTACGGATGGTACGAGATTCTTCAGCAAAATGGCGACCTGTTGCCCAATCGTCCAATTAGGCGCTCGTGGAGAGTCGATGTTACATCAGCAACGCTCGGCTACATTGGCGAATTCCGAAAATCACGGGAGACTGGCCGTTGGTTTGCAGGAAAACACTCGTCGCACATGTTGGGAAACTGAGACCGATATATGTTGCTAACTACACATCTGCTAAATCCGATTATCCTGGCGACATGAAGCGCATCTTTCCCGAGGCTCCCGTTAGCGCAGGGCCCCACCTGAGCACAAGTGAAGTGGCTGTCATGATTGGCCGCCACCAAAGCACGGCGGCTGATTATGTGCAGCGCGGCGTATTTCCAAACGTGTACCTCGACACGGCCAGAGGTGCCCGTGGCGCATTTCGGGTGCCCAAGGCCGATGTTCTCCGATATTTGGAGGGTCCCTCCGATTCGCTGGATTCTCGTCTCCGACGAGCAGCGCATTCCTGGTTGGCCGTCCGCACCAATGACGGTCAGGATTCCATCGGCTATCTAGATCTGGAGGATTTTGAATTCGAAGGTACCAGGCTGCCGTTGAAAAGTAGACAGCGGGGGATCTGGAAACCTCGCCAGCTGGATGCAGCACTATCGATCTCTACAACTTTTCGACGCCCCGGCCAGGAAAGGCCTTACGAGGACGAAGTCGGATTGGACGGGATGCTGCGCTACAAGTGGCAGGGGGATGATGCCGACGCTTCCGACAACCGGGCATTGCGCAGAGCCATGGACGAGGGACTCCCGCTGATCTGGTTTTTCGGAGTCGCGCCTGGTTTATTTCAGCCGGTATTCCCGGTCTTCTTGATGGACGAGGAGGTGGACAAGCAGCAGTTTGTCGTGGACATTGACCCACAGCGGGCATTTTTAGGGGGTGACGCGGACCTGGACTCTCCGCTGGAGGTCGACGCCATAAGACGCTATGGGACTCGGATTGCCCGCACTCGACTTCACCAGCGTCTATTTCGATCAACGGTTATCAACGCATATGGAACGCGCTGCGCCATCTGTAACCTCCGGCACAAGGTGCTGCTGGATGCCGCTCACATCATCCCGGACTCGCACGACGGCGGTGTTCCGACCGTCGTCAATGGCATGGCAATGTGCAAAATTCACCATGCGGCGTTTGATTCGAAAATCTTAGGAGTCCGGCCCGACCTAATAGTCGAAATACGGACCGACATTCTGGCCGAGGTTGACGGTCCGATGCTGAAGTATGGTCTCCAAGAGCGGCACGGGCAGCCGCTCATGAGTGTTCCACCGAAGCGGGCCGAGCGTCCCAGTAGATCGCTTCTGGAAGCTGCCTATGCGCGCTTCAGGGAGGCATAACGTGCCTGCCGGAGCTTGGCTTCAAGTCAGGCAGCCGACTATGGCTGTTGTACGCGCTCCCGCAGTAGTTTCCTAGCGAGCGGCCGAATCTGGTCGATAGCGGCAACGTCTACCCAGCTGCGGTTACTCTTTGCCGGCGATCCGACCACCCGCAACATGTCCAGGACATGCGCGCTCGTTACGTGAAATCTGGCTGCGACTTCGTTGACACGAAGTTGTTGCTGAGTCAGGTGACCGAGTTCGCCAATGACGCGTTCTATATGCGTTGGATTGGCGCGCGTCTTTCGCACGACGCTAAACGACATCCAACCGCCGGACTCCACGGAGGAGCGTTCTAGCTGAAGCTGCCCCCGGCCCTGTGAACTGGCCAGCGGATTTCCCTCCGCTGTTCCGAGGATAACGTCCGGCTCTCCTTCGGTGTATCGCCAACCTGAAACTGATTCCCGGTAGCTGCCCCCAGCAAACATGTTGAAGACCTCGATTCCCGTCATCGAGTAGTCACGGGCGATCATAACCTTGGGTATGTTCCAGGACCTGAACAGCGGAGAAGCATTGAGCTGGCAGACGACCAGGCTGCGCTGTGCCAGGTCGAATACGAGCGATGGAATTTCAGCAATCTCGAAATATGTGCCGGGTTTCCTTTGCCGCTCAGCCGCTTTGCGTGCCGAAGTCGCATTGGTGAAGATAGCGGAGCTGGTCTTGTACTGATTGATCGTTGTGCTGTTCCACGCGTTTCGTCTCGCTGTCAGGAGGTGGACCTCCGACCTGCGGACGCACGTTATTTCGCCTTCTAGGAGATACAGGTCCCGAGGAAGCGACAACGAACTAATGAGCATGGACTGGCCTCCAAAATCGTAATTCGGGCACCGCGCAGGAGGATAAATCTATCGAGGTGTGGGCTCCTCTTGTCCTCTTCGCAAAAGGTGCACCTTCGGTTAGAGGCTGCTTGAGGGCCGCAGGTTGCATGTTACCCGCTGCTGCATTATCAGGGCAGGAATTTGGCCACATTACAGCTGAGGGTAGACGTTTTGTGCCACACTACTCCTCCAACTTTCCCGTATTTTGAATCTGTAAACAGCGCAAAAGATCCATCCCGTTCAAGTCTTATGGCCGCAAATTCAGCGGCTTGATCTCCGCCCCATCTTTGATCAGCCCCAACAGATCGTCCTGCCGGGCCTGCCCCAGCGTCAGCCGATACTTCGCTAACCCGGCAAGCATGTAATTTGTCCTCGGCACATCACGGCTCAGCGGATGGTCCAGTAGTCGTCGCTCGATCTTGTGCTCTCCCGGGTGAATCCAGTGCGGGGCGAACTCTGTGCTGGAATCCTCTGGCCGTGCAGCGATCTCAGAGGTGGCAACCGAGAACAGCGTCTCCCATGGATCCATCACCCCAGGTTTCAGCACGGCAGCACCGTGGGCATCTGCGACGTTCTTCCGCACTGCATGCCCCAGATACCGGTGCACCCGCCCCTCCCGCTGTTCAAAATCAACCGGGTTGCCCGGCACGTTCCAGTGGATGACGGAGTGCGCCCACCAGTGAAAGTCGATGCCTTCCTGCCCCACGGAAGTCGACGCCAGAACGAACGGCCAGAACGGACTGTTGAAGGCGCGCCGGACATCGGGCATGCGGTTGCTGTCGCCGTCGTCCGTCTTGGCATTGCTGTACCGGACGGCGAAGCGGACGCCCATTCGGAGATCTTCATGGGATCCGTCCGGATACTTGGCGAGCATCTGCGCAGGCTTCAGGGACAGCGAGCGGCGGATGTCATCTGCCAGGGCCCACAGCTGCTCGTTTGTGATCTCCCCAGGTGCCTGCTGGCTTCGGAGCTGGAATACGTACTCGTCCAGGACAGCCTGCAGGTTCCCGGCTTCGCAGTAGCGTAGGACCTTCTGCCAGTAATCGCCCTCGGGGTATAGCTTGTCCAGGAGCTCCGTGGCGTCGAGCCGGTTGAAGAGTGTTCGCAGACCGGTTGCCGCGAACACTGCGGCCTTCCACAGCTCAGCAGGGTCGAACTCATCCGGAACCACACGCCGCAAGGCGCGGTAGAGGCAGTTGGCCGGAGAATTGACGGCCAGGTCTTCTATCCCGTCCTCCCAGCCCGCAGGCACGCCGCCGGCCACCTCCAACATGCGCTCAATGTGGGCAAGGTAGAGCCCGGCCTCGGAGCCGCCTTCCTGGTCGGTCTCCCCGCTGTCGGGTGTTTTGCCTTGCTGCTGCGTGTACTCGTCCAGCTGCCTCAGCTCCCGCGTCGCCAGCTTGGCATCGCTCCTCCACTCTGCCGGCAGGGCGCCAGGGACTGAGAAATAGGAAGCCCATGCGCCCAGACGGCTTGCAGGGTCGACGGCGATACCGCCCACCAAGGTGCTGCCCGCCGCGGCCGCGGCATCCCGCACTACGTCGGCGGGCACCACAAAACCACTCATTGACGCGCTCAGCAAAGGATCCCCCGCGAGGGCCAGGGCGGCGTGCGGGATGAAGAGCGCCAAAGTAGACATGGCCTGCGGCTCGCCGACACGAACACGGAAACGCAAGCGGCCGCGGAAGCGCTTGCGGGCCTCCGCCGAGTTCTCACCGTGGAGCGCCGAGCCTTCCAGGATCTGCCGCTCGGCCTCGTAGGAGAGCAAGGTGGTGATAGCCGTCGGGGCTGCGTTCCACGCTGAGAAGACCAGCTGCTTGGTGACATCCGGCCCCACTTCGGCGAACGCGCCGGAAGGCTCAACGTAGGGGAGCGAAGGCGGCATCCACAGCAGCTTCCACCAATCCTGGCCCACAGTGTGGTCGCGCACCGCCCGGAACTTGGCATTGTCGGTCTCCACGGCGCCGTAGCGTCGGTACGCATCGGCGTCGATCGTGGCCAAGGCCGGCAGTACGGGGTCAACAGCCTCTCGGTCGCAGTGGATCCGGCCGTCCAACATCCTGCCGACTTTGTAGTCGGTGAGGAAATGCGCGAACATCGGCACGGACTTCCAATACTCCATCGGACTGCCGGCGCGCGTGGCGCTGAACAGGGCGGACAGCGATCTGTAACTGGTGAGGTCCCCGGCCCGAACATCCGTGGGCGCCATCTCGATCACGGATAGCATGTCGTCCTTGCCGAGCTGCGGCCGCTCGGTCCGGCTCATAAACATCTTCAGACCGTCCTCGGTGCGATGTGTCAGCGCTTCGTCAGGAACCTGCTTCAGAAGCTGTGTCCGCCGGTCATCCAGATCGGTTTCGAGACTTTCCATATACCCCGCCCGCTCGCTGCTGAGGAAACGCAGCAGCTGCCGGAAGTCTGCGGCGTGGTCGTCGCCGTCGGCCTCGTTCGCTCCCGTGTGCGCCTTGTACGGCGTGGCCGAGAGCAGGATGAGCTTGGCTCCCTTGTAGTTCAGGAACTGCCGGGCGAGCTCCGCCGCGGGATCCTCGTCGTCGGGTGCGGTGCCGGGGGAGTAGAGCAGATCGCGGAAGCGCTGGAACTCGTCCAGGATGATCAGGTCAGGTTCCAGGCAATCCAGTCCGGCCTGGGCGAGGTCTCCCCGCAGCCCGCCGATGATAGCGCTCATGCGCAGCCGGACATCGTCAGTTCCGTCGGTCAAGACGTCGTACATGGCAGCTTCGAAGGCTGCAAGATGTCCGCTTTTCGTGGCGAGCTCGCTGAATTTGTCGCACACGGACGTGACGAACCCTTCGGGGTGTAGTTCAGTGAGTCGTTTGACTTCCCAACTGAAGCCGGGGACGCCGGCGCCCGACCTCAGCAGCTCGACGGCGTCATCCCTTCGTTCCGGACTAATCGCTCCGAGCTGTTCAAGGATCCGGAAGAGCACTCCGCGCTCTCTGGCCTGGCCTGGAGCTTTGCTGACGTTGAACGAGGTGCCCGGAGTCAGCGAGATGAAGTTGACGCGCTTCCGGGTTCCGGGGGCGGCGGGAGCATTGAGCTTGTCCAGCTCGGTGGGCAACAATGTCAGCCGCCCGGACTCAATGATGTCCTTCTGCCCGGTGACGTTCAGCCGGCCGAGGTTCTGCTTGGCCAGGTCGGCATTGGAGCAGACGTAGACGACGTCGATCCGGTCCACTCCTGAATCGGAGCGGTCCAGCCGCTCAATCGCTTTGGCAATGACGCCGCGGGCCACCATGCTCTTGCCCAGACCAGTCTCGTCGGCGACGAGGAAGCGATCCGCCGGCTGGTCATCCAGATACAGGCGCTTGAAAACATGTTCCACGGTCCGGCGCTGAAAGCCCCGGAGCCCATCAAGCGCGGGCGTTGCGTCAAACCCCATGAAGTTCCCCCATGTCTAGTGCCTCCGTGGCTGCCGTCCATAGTGCGTGCAGCTGCTGAATCTCCGGATTATCGCTTTGAAGGGCGAGCAGCCGGTCCATCACGACCTTCAGGTCCGGGAACACTGAGTTGGCGTCCGGACCGGCCATGGCGCCCACCATCGCCTCAAAGAGCCCGGCGGTGGATCCGTCCCCGAATCCGGACCCGGTGAACCAGCCGGTGCCGGTTCCCGACCCCAGCAGCGCATCTTCAGGGGTGAGGAACAACAGGAGGAACTGGCGGAGCTTCTGCGGGTCATCCAGCTGGCGGGCGATGATCTCGTCCAGCCGCCCCGCAGGGTCGGTGCGCAGGCTGCCCTGGATCACAGTGCTCTTGGACATCCCGGCTTCCGCGTCCTCCAGCGTCAGCACCAGGTACGGGGTCACGTCTGCGAGCGGTATGGCATGGAAGGAATGTTCGTGCTGTCCTCCGGAAGGCTCGACGACGGAGCTCGGCTGGGGGAGTGAGAGGAGCCGCAGCTTCGCGGTGAACTCGGGCTTCGGTGACCAGTCGTGTGAGACGGTCACCGTGAACGTGTTCTTGGCTGCGTCTTCGGGGACGGCGTCGAGGAGGAACCGCTGTGCGGCAGCGCCCCGCAGGGCGTTCTCCAGCCGGAAGGCAGCCTCGTCCTCTTTGGTTCGGTCTTGGCCGCCGGTGCCGTCATAGACCGCGAAGGGAACGTCCTTCAGGCTTTCCCTGATCCGCTGAACCCCGAGGCGCTTTTTGGCTCCGCGCATTTCCAGCAGGAACTCCACGTTCCGTGTGAACCCTGCTTCTGTGGCGTTGGCGGATCCCAGGAGGGCGTAGGTGAAGTGGTCGTAGTCGCAGAAGTAGGCCTTGGCATGCAGGCCGGTTAGGTCGTCGGCAACGCGCTGGACGCCGGACTCGTCCGTCTCACTCAATCCTGAGTCTGCCGATTCGGGGATGCCGAGCTCGTCGAAGGCTTTGAAGGACGTCCGGGTGTCAGCCACGGTCTTCTCGTTCAGGAGGTCAAGCTGGTCTCCCCGTGAGTAGACGTAAAGGTTCTCGGTCCAGCGGTCCTGCAGCCGGCCAATCAGCCTGTCGTCGAGGAAGGGCGAGATGACCAGCTTGTCCCGGCCCAGGAAGGCGGCGTCTCCGGTCTTGTTGTTGAGCGCCATGAACTTCTCGGGATCGCGGAGGTGAGCCACGATCGAGCCCGGCTCGAACTCTTCGCCCATGCCCATCGGCCGGAACGCTAGCCGATGGATGTCCTCCGGCAGGTCCCAGCGGACGTCTGCCAGGCGGGAGGCGAGGCCGCGCACGCGGCCCAGCCTCTCGGCGTCGGGCTTAACGGTGCAGAGGTCAGGGAGCGCGGCGACGAAGCGCGCCAGGGGTCCGCTGTCCGGGCCGGCGGCTTCGGAGCCCTGCACGGGTTCGCCGTCCAGCCGGACGAGGAGGTCCCAGCTGGCGTCAGTGGTGAGGTTCCGGCTGCTGCACAGGAAGCGGTAGCGGCGCTCGGTGTCGTTCTCGAATTCAAGGAGCCAGAGCTTGGGGTGGAACAGCCCGCGCGTGACGCTGACCTGATGGACCATCGGCTCGAGCAGCGCGAGCAGGTCCGAGGCGTCCGAGGGCGCCTTGATATGGCCTGCTTGGCAGAAGATGTCCACGCGGTCGGAGACCTTGCGCAGTGCGCTGAGGATCGCCACCGGATTGGTGAATTCCTCTCCAGAGCCGGCCACGAAGCTCAGCGGAACCGACAACGCGCTGGTCATGTCCAGCGTGAAAGTGGTGCCGACGGCGTGGGCGAGCCGGAATCCTGCCGGTGGGCGCAGCTGCTGGGTGAGTGCCTGCCTGTTGGCTGCCTCAAGCATGTGACTGACCTTCCAGTGCGAGTCCTGCGTGGATGTCCAGGACGTTCCTGCGGACTTGGGCCCAGCGGAAGGTCAGGGACGCGACCTGATTGGGCGGTTGCCAGGCGCGGAGCCGGCGTTCGTTGCGGAACCGCGAGT
Source organism: Arthrobacter sp. PvP023 (assembly GCF_017832975.1). Lineage (NCBI taxonomy): Bacteria > Bacillati > Actinomycetota > Actinomycetes > Micrococcales > Micrococcaceae > Arthrobacter > Arthrobacter sp. PvP023. The sequence continues at coordinate 3,915,417 of NZ_JAFIBI010000001.1, read as the reverse complement.
TGGACTTCTTCATCAGCTTCTCCCGGGTTTCGACGGCGGGACGGAAGTCTGTGTTGTCGATCAGCCTTCCTGGGCTTAGGGCTGCCGCAAGCATGGCCCGTGCGAAGTCGGCGGCGCTGATATTGATGCTGTGGTTCAGTGCTTTGGCGCGGCTGAGGTAATCGTCCACGTCCCAGCTGGCGAGGAGGTCGCGTTTGGTGCCGCGCTGGTCCTCCCATGCTTCCAGGAGCTTATTCGTTGGCTCGAGGGTGCCCTCGCCGGAGGAGAACTTCCTCATAGACAGCTCGCCCAAGAGGTGCTGGTAGAGGATGGTGGCGCCGTTGTGGATGAAAGAGAATGCTTCCGCATCCTTCAGCCACTGCGCAGGTTCGCCATTTGCGCTACGGCACGCCGGGTCAAGCCAGGGAGCCCAGAGGCTGCGCTCGGGACTGACTTCGGACCCGACAACGTGAGCCAGCATCGTGCCCGGGCAGGTGGTGAGGATGCGTTCCTGAAGCCAACGGGCCTCGTCGTGGGACAGGGTCAATCCGCGTTCGTCTGTCTGAGGGAAGCCTTCCGGGGGCTTCGGGAGGCTCTGGTTCCAGATGTAGTAGGCGTTGTCGCCATCCTCGGGGGAAGGGGTGTCTGTGCACATGAGCTGGGCGACGGAGGAACGGTCTGTCTCGGGGTTCACGATCCCGTAGCGGCGAAGCGCCGACCAGTAGGCCGCCGAAGGAAGCTGCCGAACGTTCCTGCCGGCGTCCCGGCCGATGAAGCTGTCCTCTCCTCGCTCCTTAAGTCGTACGATCAATTGTCGCTCAGACTCCTCGGACCGCTTCCTCAGATCATCCGGGTTCCGAGTACTGCGATGGGCAACTTGATAAGCCCACGGAACGAGGAGCATATACCGTGCGCCCAGGTGCAGCACAGAAGTACCCGGGAACAAGCTGTTGCTGATCGCGTCGCGCAGCTGGCCCATGCCGAGGTCATCAGTGGTTTCCGGCGTGCCGAAGAGCTTCACGAGCTCGCGCATCTTCGAGTTTTCCTCGGTGGACGCGTCGAGCCAGGAGATGAGGGAAGTCATTTGGCTATTTCTCTCGCTTCTATTCAGAACGCGGCCTTACCCACGGTGTGGACCGACAGAGTTACCGCACCACCGCTTCACCTCATTTGAGATCAGATCAGCTCGCATCGCCCGCTGTAGCGAATTCCGTTTGTGCAGCCACCGGTGCGTTCGGACCTACGAGCTGCATGAGCTCGCTGTAGTCCGTGATTACGTCGTACGTGACGTCGTCACCGTTCTTCTCGTTGAGCGATGCGAAGAACCTGCGAGCGCATTCGATCTTGGCGTCTTCGACGCCTTTGAGCTGGAGGGTCGAGAGGGAGCCCTTGGTCTCGGCGACGAAATAGACGTGCTTGACACTGCCCTCGGTGAACGCAATTGCCCAGTCCGGGTTGTAGTCGCCCACGGGGGTTGGGATGAAGAAACCGCGTGGAAGCTTTGCGTAGACCGCGACTTCCTGGCTGGTGTCCAGCTCCTTAACGAACGCGCGCTCGATCTTCGAGTCGGTGATGACGTAGTCGTAGATGTGCTTCGTCAGCTTGCTGCCCGCATGAGTGAAATCCTGCTTCGTCTGATTCTCGGTAAAGATCGCCGAGTCGAAGCGGTCCTCCAGCGCATCGTAGGTCAGGTGCTCGACGATGACCGTCGCTTTCTGTTCGTTGATGAGGCGGGCGGCCTCAGTGATGAACTGCTCCGGGTTGAGCCGGAATTTCGCGAAAGTTCCTGGGGCAACCCCGCCGAGGATCTCGGCGACAGTTCGTCGCGTGAGCTGCGTTTTATCGGTAATCTCCCCAAGCAGGTCGTACTTCACCTGCGAACCGGCGCTGACGTTTTCGGTATGGGTCTGCGTGCTCGACACTGTGAACCCGCCCCCGCTGGTAAGGTCGTCGGCCTCCAGCGACGCACGTTGTTGGCCAGCCTGCACAACGTACTGCAAGGCGGCCACGTTCAGGTGCTTGTTGAGCACCGTGATGCATTTACGGATCAACTCCTGAGAGCTGAACTCGACTTGGTAGACGGCCTTGTGGTTGATCTGACTCCAGAGTGCCTGGAACTCTTTCTTCGCGAAATTCGCCTGGTTGAGCGGAATCTTCTTCGGCTTACGGTCGTCGATCGGTAGTGGCACGTCGAGATACAGCATTTCCACGAGCGGCCAAACGAAGTCGATGACCGGCCGCAATACCTCCGAGGTTGGCTCGGCAAGAGTTCCGGTCTCCTTCGCCTGCTTGTAGGCCTCGGAAACGGTGTCGTCGTCGTTAAGGTAGTCGTTCTTGATGAGGTACTTGTACAGGGCCTGAGCAAGTGCCTCCTCGACGACAGACTCGCCGCTGGGTGTCTGCATCGTCTTACCAGTGAAGAACTTGATGCTCGCCTTGCGCGGCCGCGCGGTCAGGGACTCTGCAATCTCCTGCTGAAGGCCGGCGACGAAGTGGGTGTAGGATTCGTCGGTAACCACGGTCAACTCGTTGATGTCGTGTACCGTCACTGGGTTGTCCATGCGCTCCCCATGTTGATCGACCGCCAAGCGCAGACCACGCCCGATCTCTTGGCGACGGGAGACTGTGTTGTCGCTCTTCTTGAGCATGCCCATGACGAATACGTTGGGGTTGTCCCAGCCCTCCCGCAGAGCAGAGTGCGAGAAAATGAACCGCACCCGCTCTCCAAACGACAGCAGACGTTCCTTTTGTTTGAGGATCAGGTCGTATGCGTCCGAGTCGGTCGACTGGCCCTTGTCATCCCCGCGACCGCTCACCTTACCCTCGACCTGACGCTTGGTCTTCTTGTCGATGGAGAAGTAACCCTCGTGCACGGCTCGGACGTCATCTCGGCGGAGATACTCCTGATAGGCAGAGGTTGTCTCATCGAGGCCGAGCTCACCTAGCACATCGTCGCGGACGGCGGCGTACTCTTCCTCGAATACGCGAGCATAGTCTCCGAGCGTGTCCTCGCGGTCATAGTCGCGATACTTCGTGACCTCGTCGATGAAGAAGAGGGAGAGTACCTTGATCCCTTGGCTGAAGAGCTCCCGCTCTTTGTCGAGGTGGGCGCGGATCACTTCACGAATCTGGATGCGCCGCTTCGTCTCCTGGGTCACGTCGCGGTCGGCAAGCTGACCGGCGATGACGACGTCACCATTGCTCAGCTCGATCACGTCGCGGTTGGCATCGATCTCGGTAACAAAGAGGCCCTTGTAGGCTTCAATTCCATTTGATAGATCGTGCAGGTTAGTGCCCACATCGAGGCGCTTCACCTGACGCTTGATGGGGCCACCCTTCGTCTGCACTTCGATCTCAACCCTGGCCCTGGGCTTGGCGCCCTTGGCGATCTCGACCGCGTCCAAATATAGGTATGCGGTGGAACCGGCCAGGCCTTTCACGGTGATCCCGCGGACCGCGATCTTCTTGACCAGCTTCTGGTTGTAGGCGTCCAGCGCGTCAAGCCGATGGACTTTGGTGTGCTCGATCTTATGGGTGGCCGAGTAGCGCAGCATCATCAGCGCGTCGAACTGCGCCAGCGCCTTAAGTGAGTTGTCTGCGCCGATTTTCTGGGGTTCATCGATGATGACAATCGGGCGATTGGCCTTGATGACATCAATCGGGCGGCGGGACTGGAAGTCGTCGAGCTCGTCATAGATGCGCCGCTGGTCTTTCCCAGTGGCGTTGAAGGCCTGGATGTTGATGATCATTACCTGCACGCCGGCGTCCGAGCTGAACCGCTCCAGCTCGTGGAGCTGTGAGGAGTTGTAGACGAACGAGCGTGGCTTCGTCCCGTAGACCTGCTGGAAGTGCTCGGCCGTCACTTCGAAAGTCTTCTTCACACCCTCGCGGATCGCAATCGAAGGGACAACAATAATGAATTTCGACCAGCCATACCGCTTGTGCAGTTCCATGATCGTTTTTATGTAGACGTAGGTCTTGCCCGTACCCGTCTCCATCTCCACGTCAAGATTAGGGGCTCCTGGGGCGGCCTTGCTGTCGACGAGCTTGGCCGAGAGCGGCAGGTTCCGGGACCGCTGCACTTTGTGCACGTTCTCCATCAGCTGCACACCTGTGAGCGCGATCTCCGCGTTTCGCAGACCCGAGTCAGGTGTCTGGCTTGTCTCGAAGAGCGTGGGGTTAACGGCGGGCCTCCCATTGCCGGGGTCGATTCGGTATGAGATGCCGTCGTGTTTGGGCTGACCTGCGAAGACTTGGACTACGGAGTCGACGGCGTCTGTCTGGTATTGCTGGACCTTAAACTGAAGTTTCATCGGGATCAGAGGGCCTTTACTTCTGTCGCCGGAGACATCTCGTGGAAAATCTGCTCGGCATTTATGCGGGCATCGTCGGAGGCGAATCCCGCATCACGGAAAACAGCCCGCAGGGGCTCGCGCTTAGCGATTGTGCGCACAAGATTTGGTGTGATGCCCGACCCGAAGCAGGCAGCCAGCGCACCGTCTTCGACGATGAAGACTTCGTGACCTTCAATCTGCTCAATGGCGATGGGCATTGTCAGTTCGAGGCCCCAATCGAGAAGGACCTGGAATAGCAAATCCTCTCCCGAACGATCCGCCTTCACGCTGCTTTCCAACTCACCGAGCATGAGCTGACCAGTCTCGTCCGGCGAGCGCAACACGTCAGCCATATTGGTGGTGTCGACCTTGAGCGCCCGGAACCCAATATCGAAGGCGTCCTCGATGAGACCGGCCTTGTCACTCGCTAGTGCACCTGATCTGCGGATCCGCTCTCGCGCTACGTCGGCGATCGTTTCGTACCCTGCTTTCGCCGCCGGCGTTGCAGGGTCAACCTTCTCCGGGTACTGAACGACGATGAATCGACGTGAGCCTCCATCGCGCAGGTTTAGCTGCATGACTGCATCGGCGGTCGTACCGGAGCCAGCAAAGAAGTCAAGCACGGTGCAGTCTTTCGCGCCAGAAGCGCCGTAACCGACAAGCCGGGTTAGGAGGGAGACAGGCTTTGGGTAATCGAATATCTTCTTGCCCCCGAGGATCTTCGCGACTTCTTCGCTTCCGTCCTTCGTGGTACCGGCATTGAGGAGCAGAGAGCTAGGGGTGCGCGTATCGCCGCGTTGGATTCGCTCGTTCAAGTACAGCTTGCGTTTGGGCGCGCTGTCCCCTTTGAGACCAAACTTCACACGGTTGTCTGCGATCAACTCCTGCATGGAACGCGGGTTGATCGCCCACGAACGTCCAGCCGGCGGCCAGAATCCCTGTCCTGTATCAGGATTGACAACTTCATAGTTCGTGTCGCCTCCCGGCTTGTTAGCATCCAGAGGCACAAGTTTCCAAGGCCCACGAGAGTCGTTGTCGGAGTTTGAGTACTCGTCAGAGCGAAGGGGCTCTCCCCAGAAGCTCAGCTTGCCGCGATCCCGAGCATAGGCGAGAACATAGTTGTGGTTAGCGGAGATTTCCTGATCGTCTGAGATCGAAGTTCGGGATTGCCAAACAATCGTGGCTATGAAGTTTGCAACGCCGAAAATCTCATCCATCAGAACGCGAAGATTCGCGCCCTCTTGATCCCCGATGGTGACAAAAATAACCCCGTCATCAGAGAGCAGTGTCCGCGCGAGACGCAGCCGCGGGTACATCATCGTCAACCAGTCAGAATGAAAGCGACCATTGGTCAACGGATTCGCGTTTAGCCGTCCCCTTTCGTCGAGCTCTCCTGATCGCAAGAGGTAGTCCCCGGTCGACGTGGAAAAGTCATCCTCATACACAAGGTCCGACCCGGTGTTATAAGGCGGATCAGCGAAGATTACCTTTATCTTGCCGAGGTACGACTCTTGGAGCAGCTTAAGCGCGTCGAGATTGTCGCCTTCGATGAAGAGGTTCTTTGTGGTGTCGAAGTCGACAGACTCCTGACGGACGGGACGCAGGGTCTTAGCGATGGGGGCGTTTGCGGCGAACGCGGCTGCGCGCTTACCGGGCCAGTCGAGCCGGTAACGTTCCTGCGGCCCGTCGACGACGTGGTCGGAGAGTTCTTGGCGCAAGAGGTCGAAGTCGACGGCCTGCGTCGGGTTGCCATCGTCGTCAGTCGTCTCGGTGACAACGCTGGGGAACAGCTCGGCGAGCTTCTCAATGTTTGCGTCGGTCAGGTTCGGTGACGTCATGCGTAGTTTCTCCAATTGCTTACCTCTGTTGCTCTAGCTCTAATTGCTTTGTCCTGAGGGCCCGGCGCAGTTCGATCTTGCGGTTGAGCTGCTGCTCGGTGCGGATCATGCGTTCCAGGGCCGCGACCTCGCGTTCGAGCTTGCGAACGGATTGAAGTCTGGCCGCCACGTCTGATATTTCCTCGCCCGTCCGCACAGTAACCGGCGTCAGCGGACTCAGAAGCGCAGTATAGAGGGCGGGCAGTGAGATCGCGGTCGGGAGCGGCTGTCGCTCGGAATCCGCGGGCTGCCAGTCGGTTGAGTAGTAGGCGCTGAGTCGGGGGAGTTCGGTACCCATATGCTTGGGCGTCGCGACCATGCGGACGCCTCGATCTTTGTCGTCGCTGCGGGTGATCTCGAAGATGATGGGGAACGGGATGGCCTTGTCGATCGCAGTCAACACCGGTTCGGACACGTCGTCCATTTTAGAGTCGAGTTGGAAGACCTGGACCTCGGGCACCGCAGGACTGCCGGGGAGGTTGACCGTGGCCTCTGCGAGCTTGTAGGCCCAGACGATGCGCTGGACCTCGGTGACAAACTTCTCCCGGACGGCGTTGGTGACGGTGCTGTGCTCGTAGAACTTCTCCTTCGGCACGCGGCTGCCGAACTTCGCCGCAACAGGCCATCGGTACAGCAGATCAGCCATTGGCGGGCACACCCCGGGCGGGGTCGACGACGGCGATAAAAGCGATCAATTCGAAGTCGTCCAGACCCGCGATGGTCTGGGTCAGGGCCGTGGTGTGGCCTCCAGTGAAGAGGCTGTCGATGTCGCGCTCCTCGGTGACGTCGATCATCGAGCGGATCGCATCTGTGAGAAGTTCGGAGTACTTGCCCATCTCGGCTCCCTCACTCGTAGCTGCATTGAAAGCGTGCACGACGTCCGTGACGGGTTCGTCGTAGGGGCGGCAGCCCCCGCGTATGAGGTCGAGCAGATGCTTGGCCTCGGTGTGGTCGGCGATGACGTTCCCCTCGTCGTCGAGGTAGACGAGGTAGTGCGGGTGGAGCCGGTTTCCGCGGTTGATGTTCTCGTCGGTTTTAATGTTCCGCAACACGAAGATCACCCCAGGTTTCAGCCCGTTGGCGGGGTCGGCGGGGATGACGGCGTGGAGACCTTTGGGGGCGGTGGCGAGGTCGCCGTACTCCTTGATGTAGCCGAGCAGGTCCATTCGGAAGTCGTTGAGGCCCAGATCGGTGATGGAGACACCGGCGCGGACGTCCTCCAATTCGATGACCTCGTCCTGGAGCTTGCGGAGCTGTTCTTTGCGGAACGCGGCGTCGGAGTCTTCGAGAGTGAGGACGTTGTCGTTCGCGGTGCCCGCGAGGTCGGCGATGACCATGCGGTTTTCGACGCGTTCTTTGAGGTTGATGTACTCGTCGAGGGAGATGTCGGGCCAGAAGTTCACCAGCTGAATATGAGCGTTGATAGAGCCGATGCGGTCGATACGGCCAAAGCGCTGGATGATTCGGACCGGGTTCCAGTGGATGTCGTAGTTGATCAGGTAATCACAGTCCTGAAGGTTCTGGCCCTCACTGATCACGTCAGTGCCGATGAGCACATCCAGCTCGCGCGTCTCTTTCGGCATGGTCAGGTGACGCTGCTTCGAGCGCGGGGAGAACAGCGCCATCACCTGCTGGAAGTCGAACCCGGTACCCAAGCTCGTCTTAGAGCCGTGGCTTCCGCCCGTAATTACGGCGGCCTCGAGCCCAGCCTTCTGAAGGGTAGGGGCAAGTTCGCGGTAGAGATAGTTGGCGGTGTCAGCAAAAGCGGAGAAAACCAGCACCTTGCGGTTACCCGCATTGATTGGATGTGCGGCCTTGTCGGTGATGAGCTGTTTGAGCCTCTGCAGCTTCAAGTCGTGGGCCGGGACGACCTTGCGCATCTCGTCGAGCAGCTCGCGCAGAGTCTCGCGGTCGTTCCACAGGTCGCGCTGCCAGGACTCGATGTCGAGATCGTCGAGGTCGATCTTGATCTTCTCGCCGAACGAGAGCGCCTCGACGTTCGCGTCGTCTTCGTCATCCACATCAAGGTCGAGACCCGCTAGGTCAGCGCTCACTTCCGTGAGCGGGCCTGCATGGGAGTCAAGGCGCTGCAGGGTCCGGTTTACGGAGCCCTCGATCTTCGCCAGCGTTAGCCGGAATGCATCAACCGAGCTCTCCAGCCGCTTAAGGAGGTTCACGGTCATGAGCTTCTTCAGACCCTGCTCGCGCCCCCGCTGGCCGAGGTTAGAACGGGCGCTGCCTGCAGTGACGTTGTAGAGGTCCTCGTACTTGCTGATCCTGCTAGGAAAAACGTAAGCCAGCGGAGTGTAGACGGCGAGGGTGAGGGCCTGGAGCTGCTCGAAGATGTCATTGAAGCTCGGTGTTTCCACCAGGTCGGTCAGTGGTTCACGGACTGACCTTGGTGCCAGCCTTTCGGGGAATGCACCAATCTCTGTAGTGTCGTAAAACGCTTGGATATGCTTGCGTGATCGAGCGATCGTCACGGAATCGAGGAGTTCGAAGAAGTCGAAGTCGAGCATCTGAAGGATACGCTCGCTTGTGCGGTCCTCCGGGGAGAGCTTGGACCACTCGTTGAAGACGCGTTGGGCGTCGCTGAAGACTTTCTCGACCGATGTCGAGATGTTCAAGTGTTGGGCAAGGTTCTTCGACTCACCCTCGTAGGCGAGCTGCAGTTGATTCTTCAGGTCGTTGAATCGGTTGTTCACCGGGGTCGCCGACAGCATCAGCACCTTGGTCTTCACGCCTTCGCGGATGACCCGCCGCATTAGCCGCTGGTAGCGGGACTCTTTCTCCTCGGCGTAGTCGGCGTTGCGGAAGTTGTGTGACTCGTCGATGACGACCAGGTCGTAGTTGCCCCAGTTGATCCGGTCAAGTCGTAAGCCCAGAGACTCGCCGCCGGTGCGCGAGAGGTCGGTATGGGCGAGGACGTCGTAGTTAAACCGGTCTTCGGCAAAGATGTTAGTCGTGAGATTGGCGTTGTAGTTCGTCCAGTTCTCCGCGAGCTTCTTCGGGCAGAGCACTAGCACGGACTTGTTGCGCAGCTCGTAGTACTTGATCACCGCTAAAGCGGTAAACGTTTTGCCCAGGCCGACGCTGTCGGCGAGGATGCAGCCGTTGTAGGTCTCCAGCTTGTTGATGATCCCCGTCGCCGCGTCGCGCTGGAAGTTGTAGAGACTCTGCCAGACCTTCGTTTCCTGGTAACCGGTGCGGTCGTTCGGCAACACGTCCTCGTTGATCTCATCGAGGAACTCTGCGAACAAGTTGTAGAGAATCAAGAAATATATGCGCGCGGGGGAGTTCTCTTCGTACACGCTGGCGATATGGTCGTAAACCGCCAAGGTGACGTCGTCGAGCTGTTCCGAGTTGTGCCAGATTTGGTCGAACAGCTGGATGTACTGCGCCGTCATCGGGGCCTCGTCGATGCGCTGCACCATGTTCGAGACCGCGTTGCCGCGCTCGTAGCCAAGGTCGGCGGTGGTGAAGCCCTGGAGCGGCATGTACGCGGCTTTGTCGTCGACGACAGCGAACTGCTGCATCGGGTTTCCAGTAGCGTTTGACCGGAAGGTGACCTTGCGGCGCACCCAGTCGGCGCACTCCTTCGCGATTGCTCGCTGGGTGAGCTTGTTCCTGAGCCGAACCTCGAATTCGGAGCCGTGCAGGTTCGACTCAGCTCGACCGTCGGCGGGAATGAAGAACTCGCGCCGCTCTTTGGGGAGTTTGCCGGTGACCTGAGTCGTCAAGAATGATGGCGAAGTGAAAATGAACTCCAGCTCATTGACTTGCTCGAGTTCTTTGCGAAGAGCCTCGAAAGCGAAGATCGAGAAGGTCGAAGCGGCAATGCGCACCTTGGACCCGGATGTGACCTCGGCCTTGAGATCGTCACCTAGCAGGTCGTTGACGTTGTCGATGATCTTCACGAGCCCCCCGGCGGAATCAAGAACCTCTGCTAGTTCAGGGCTCACTCAGCCGAAATTTACCACGTAATGCGGACTAGCATCGGCATGGTCGACGAGGCAGCCGTCATCCGTCAATATAAAGTAGGCCCGCATGGCAGTGTCAACGCGAATACGGCCGCCCGTTTGTCATAGCCCAGATTATGGACCGGTTGTCGCCTAAAGCCAGCTGCAGCTGACGAAACAATAGCGGCGCGCTTCGAAAAGCCCTAATACTGAGGGACTCTACCGCGCCACCAGCCCCGGCATCGCGCCCTGGATCGAGAAGAGGTCTTCGTGGTGACGAGGAGACCGACGTCCTCATGTTGTCGAGGATGCGGAACTCGGCGGGGAGCACGTCCTGGTGATCTTGGATTCACGTCGCGGCTGAAACGTAGCAGAAACTTCAGGCGTTCACGTCCACGCAACTCTCCGGCGACTCCACCGCAACAGCCGGCCGCCGGACAGCCTGCCGGGACGCGCGAACGGGAAAAGCGGCACCCACGGCCATCCCGCCGTCGGGCGTTCCCAGCAAGGCTTCCGCCACCCGGACAGCGCAACGCACCATCCGCAGTGTGTCCATGCTGAGGGTGTTAAGCGGACCGGAGACGTCGAGCACGCCCAACGGCCGGCCCAGCAGCCGGCCCGTGGCCGGGTCCGTGATGGGCGCCGCCGTACAGGCCCACTCGTGGTGTGCGGACTAGGTGCCCGGCGGAGAACAGCTGCACCGGCCGGCCGGTGACCAGCGCCTCGCTGATGGCGTTGGTGCCGATGCCGGCCTCGGACCAGTCCGCCCCTTCGGCGAACTCCAGCCGGTCCGCCCGCCGCATCACGTCCGCGCTGCCCACCCGCCACAGGATCTCGCCGTGGGCGTCGGTCAGCACCAGCAGGTGCCGGCCGGAAGTGGAATCGTCGGCCAGCAGGTCGTGGAGCGCCGGCATGACCTGCTGCAGCCGGTGCTCCCGCCGCTGCTCCAGGACGTCGGCGACGTCGTGCAGGTGCCGCGGGTTGTGCTGATCCGGGCTGATACCCAGGCCATGGAGCGGCGCCACGAATGCGCCAGGCCGGTGGGGCTCTCCGGGCGCGGGACACTGGAAATGACCAGTTCGTGGGCGCGGCGCAGGGCACGCCTCGTCCTGGATCTGGACTCAAGCCCGTCGGGGCAGCCCGCGGAGGTATTGTTGGCGAGGGGGGACCGTACACGGTCAAGTCCTACACCGGTGTTCAGGTTGACCGCGGCGGGCCGCACAGCAGCACGTCACCGGTGTCCGAGTTGACGGTGGAGGCGCCGTCCGGAATTACTGAGGAGCGTGACTGGTGGGCAACGCCAGTGATTGGGCATTGGGGCTCAAGAATATCCATGAGAAACAACTGGACCGTCCCCGCCGTGTACACCGGCTGGGCCGGACCAAAATTCTCTTCACAACCGGCCACGCGGCATGCACGGTGGGCGCAGCGGTCGGGGCAGTGTCGGTCGATGCTCCCGACCTTGTTTTCTGGATTGCAACGGTGGCGGGGTTTTTCGGCGGAAGGTACTTTTACCCGGTGCCCCGCAGCAGTGTCGCGAGCCCCTACGGCGTCAGGGAGTTCGCCAAGAAATCCCCGGCCGACCTGGACTTTATGACCCCGGCGGAGATCCGGGCCTACCAATTCAACGCAGAATTCGCCCAAAAGGGCGTGACACCATTGGCTCTGGGGACCGAGGACGCCCTGGGCCGCCAGCGTGAGGCAGTCCGAACAGCGTCGCAGGCCGCGGGCGTGGACGGCGTGTTGCTGGCGGATTTTTCCCTGGCGGATCTGAAGGAATACGGAAGGACCGCGGACCGCCACGATCTGCTGAAGCGGCGGTGGCTCACCTATGAGGTGGACCCGCAGCTGCAGTTCGACTATCCCGCGATGTCAGATACGTCCCTTCCGGCCACTTCGGCCATGCTCAGGGCCATGCGCGCCGCCGACCACGAGAGAACCGCTGGTAACCCGGGCGAGTACAAGCTCGCGGTGGACAGGTTTTCCCAGGCCTTGGCGGCGGCTGAAGCAGCAGCGGGAGTACCCTGACCACGGAGCCGTCGACGCGGTGACCTGGCTGGCGGCGGGGGAGGGCTGAGCGAGAAGATTCCGGTGGACGCGCATCACGGGCCGGATCCAGCTGGAGGACCTGGTGGAGCACGGCTTCGATACCCTCATCAACCCCAAGGACGCCGCGGTTAAGGGTGCTGGTGCACCCGTAGGTTCTGGTGGGCGGGCATCTGGAAGGACGACGGCGGGAGGCGAGTGCCGCCGTCGTCCCTCCACGCCTGCCCTTGGTCGGACAATCAGGCCAACGTTTGCACGGTCCCAGTGGTTACTTCTCAGCATTAGCGCAGGAACCCGGAAGCATTGCATCAAGACCGGTTTTGCCAGTGGGTTCGCATGAGACGATTCACGCACTACGCGCACGATGCACGATTTGGGGGTCTCCAACAGTGAAGTACAAAAGGTTACTGCCGGCGCTTGCTCATATAGCGCCTACTGAAGTGGCCGCCAGGCACGCGAAGCAACCACGGCACGCCCAGACTGGTGAAAGTCACAGCCGTGGAATCCACATCGAATTCGAAGGACACCGATGACCTTCGACTTCCACTCCGATACCCCGGACGGCAAGGACCCTGACTCCTTCAGCCCCGCCCTACGGAAGTACCACCAGCTGCTGTGGAGCAAGGAGTTGCCCACCGGCCAGCACTTCCACCTGACTATGGAACCCCGCGCGTACCTCGTGCACCGATCCTCGTCCGGTGTTTACTTCCTCGCCAGCGACGCCATCACCACCAGGCTGCGAAAGAAGGCTCGGAACGTCATCCGTGACATACCGGAAGACGACCTACCCAAGTACCGCGGCTACACCCCCGGAAGCACGCTCGTGTTTCCAGGCAACAGGGTCGGCAGAAAACCGACGATCAATGGTGCACGCGGACTCCATCCCAGGATCGCCGATCGCTTCGACCTGACTCTTGAGTGCATCCGCCGCCACTATCTCGGTGAGCCGAGCCCCCTCGCAGCGGTCCTGCTCAGGTATGCGGACTTCTTCGCACTGTTCGGGGATTTCGCCGGGTACGTCAAATTCTTCTTACTGGAAGACCTCGTGGAGGATGACGCCGAGACAATCCGGTTCTTCCACCCGTTCGCCGACTTCAGCACACCAGCCGTTCCGAAGGACCGTGACGAATACCTCGAGTATTTACGGCTTAGCAACGCTTTCATCTCTGCACGCAATCGTAGGATCGACGAAGAACTTCAAGGGCGGATCGCACAGTAAGCCGGAAGTCCACTTGGTCGCAGCCCCACCGGTCCTGCCGAACGGCGTCGTCCGCGGTCAAAGCTCGCTGCGCCGGCCGGACGGCTCTTTCTCCGTGTCCGCAGCGTCGGGAGGGCCGAAAGGGCCGCAAACTATCGGTTCAATTGTTCCGGGCCGTAACTTACCGGTTTTCCGGACCGCTGAGCGGCGCCGGAACCAGCAGACACGCAGGATTGTCAGCGCCGGATGCCATGATTGGTTGCATTGACTGAATGACGGTGCTGATGCCGGTGCCGTAGATGGGGGAATCCGATGAGTCTGTCCAACCGCGAGTACGTGGGCCGGGCCCTTGACGCCTTGGCGGTTGGCCTTGAGCCCTACATCGCAGGAGTGGTCGCTGAGATAGCCCCGGGCGTGGTCTGGACCAAGATCCTTCAGCACAAGGACGAGAACGCCGGACGCGCTGCGCAAACCTACGCCCCCACGGATCTCAGCGTGCAGATGCGCATTATGACCGAATCCATGGGGTCCCTAGGCTACCCCTTCAACCTCCCGCATGATGCGCGCAGCCACACCTCCGAGCTGCGTCAGGCACGCAACCGCTGGGCCCACAATGAGAGCTTCGACGACGCCGATACCTTCCGTGCCCTGGACACCGCCGGTCGGCTGGCCAAAGTGATCGGGCTGGACCAAACTCACAGCGAGTTGGCTGCGCTTCTCACCGAGTACCAGAACCGGTTTTCTCTGAACCGGGAACAATCGGAAGAAGAACAGCAGGCTCTGCCCGCGGCCGTCGCGGAATCCGCCCTCCAGGAGCTAGATTCTTCAGCGGAACCTGGGATTCACGAACCGGCGGCATCCGCTCCTCATGTTGTGGTCGAGGTGACCACTGCAGACGCACTGAGCTACGCGATGGCGCATAACGGCTTCCGCTTCGTCAGGCAGGTCAAGATCACCAACATTGGCGCGGAAATCCGTGGTGCCGTGGTCCAAGTGGAGGCCTCCGCGCAGTCGGGCCGGATCTCCGGCGACTTCCAGCAGTACGTGGACCTAGCCGCAGGTCAAACCATCACGCTCGATGACCTCAACGTTCCAGTTCAGGCCACCACCATGTATGAACTGGCTGACCGGCAGATGGGAAAGGTGCTGGTGACCGTCCAATCGGCGGGCGCCGATGCCGCCGTGGCGGAGCTGGGCCGCGCAGAGACGGACCTGACGCTCCTGCCCGCCCAGTTGTGGATCGCGGGACGGGGACTCGTCTCCTACGAGTTCCTGGCCGCGTATGTCCAACCGCACCATCCCAGCATTGCCAAGCTCATGTCCGAGGCCGCCGACATCCTCATGCAAACAACGGGCAGCGGCAGCTTCGACGGGTACCTGGAAGATGGGGACCGGGTTGATCAGATCGTGTTTGCCATCGCCCAGGCCATGAGCGCCCGTGACATCCGCTACAGCATGCCACCCGCCAGCTGGGGACTGGAAGGCCAGCAGGTACGCACCCCGGCGCAGGTCCTTGACGACCGTCTGGGCACGTGCCTCGACACCACGCTGGTCCTGGCCGCCGCCCTGGAATTCTGCGGCATCAGGCCTCTGCTCTGGCTGGTGGAGGGCCACGCCTTCCTCGGCTACTGGCGCGAGGAAGGCAGCCTCAGCACTGCTGCGTCCGACGACGTGTCCGAGCTGGTCAGCCTTGTACAGCGGGGCTTCATCGGCCTCGTGGAAACCACGCTCCTCACCGGCAGTCAGCCGATCTCGGCGGCCGCACTCCGCAGCAGCCCGCTGAACCGTTATGTGGAAGGCGGCAATGACGAGATCAACGCGGTGACTGACATCCGGCGTGCCCGCCTCGATGGCATCTACCCGCTGCCGGCCCGGACCACGTCCGACGCCGGAACCTACACCGTGGTCAACTACGTCCCGGAAACCAAGACTGCGCCGGCACTGCCCGAGAAGGCAACTTCCAGCGGAGAACCCGCCCGGACCACCTCCAACGTTCCACCCAGAGTGGTTCAGTGGAAGAACGCCCTGCTGGACCTGAGCCTGCGGAACAGGCTCATCAACTTCACTGACACCGCCCGGTTCCCACTCGCGGTGCCCACCGCATGGATGGGCGCCTTCGAGGACCTCATCAGCAAGGGCACGTCCGTCAGCCTGCTACCCTCCAACCAGATCAGTGCCATCCACCAGGAGCGCGGCATCCGGTTCGGCAGGGACCTTCCCCAGGATGAACTCGCCGACCTGCTCAGCTCCAAAAAAGCCGTGTTTGCCGAGGTCAGCGAAGACGGCTACAGCGCCAAGATGCGCGGTCTCGCCTACAAGGCGAAGACCCAGCTGGAGGAAACCGGAGCCAACAACCTCTACCTGGCCATTGGCAGCCTGATGTGGGAGCTGGACGGCCGGGCGCTTCGGTCCCCGCTGGTTCTGGTCCCGGTGAAGCTGACTTCTGCAGGGAAAAACGGTCTGTACCGCGTCACACTCGATGAGACCGGCCAGTCCACGCCGAACTATTGCCTCCTCGAGAAGCTGGCGCAGTCCCATGACCTGCGCATTCCGGGCCTCGCGGAGCCGGAGGAAGATGGATCCGGAATCGATCTGGACGCCGCGTTCGCTGCTGTGCGGGCCGCCGTTTCGGCCAAGGGCCTGGCTTTCCGCGTGGAAAACACCGTGGACCTGTCCATGTTGCAGTTCGCCAAATTCCGCCTGTGGAAGGATCTTGACGAGAACTGGAAGGAATTCACCGCCAACAGCCTGGTCAAACACCTCATCAGCACCCCCACGGAACTATATTCAGACAACGTTCCCGTCACCCCCGACGTCGACCTGGACGCCCTGGCGGCACAATGTCCAATACCAGCGGACTCGTCGCAGTTGGAGGCAGTCGCGTCTGCGGTCGCCGGCCAGACGCTTGTCCTGGAAGGCCCTCCGGGCACTGGAAAGTCACAGACGATCACCAACCTCCTGACCCGAGCCATTGTCGACGGCAAACGGGTCCTGTTCGTCGCCGAGAAGCGGGCAGCACTCGACGTTGTCCAGAAGCGGCTCGACGACGTAGGGATGGGGCCGTTCTCCCTGGACCTGCACGACAAGGGCAGCAAGCCGGCAGTGGTTCGGGCCCAGATCAAACATGCCCTGGAGCTGAGCCTGTCTGCGAACAAGCAGCAGCTTGAGACTGCCTCGACGGATCTTGCATCAGCCCGGCGTGGACTGATCCGCTACGCCAAGAACATCCATGAGGAGAATGGTGCGCAGCTGTCTCTCTACAGCGCGCGAACCAAGGCGCTGACCTATGAACCTGATCATGCGACAGTTCCGCTCAGCCCGGAACTGACAGCGTCCTTGAATGACTCCACCCTCGCCTCCATTCGGCAGGTGTTCAGGGAACTTCCGGAGTTCACCGACCCTGTCCGTCCTGGGCCTAATCACCCGTGGCGGTTTGCCTCCGTTGCCGGCGGTGAGCAGCAGGAGAAGCAGTTGCTGGCTCTGGGACGTCGACTCAACGAGGCCCTGAACGCCTTGCGGCCAACCCCTGGGCTTCCGTCGGTTCTGGACGCAGCGCAGACGCCGGCCGACGTCGGAACTCTCGCCACGCTGTTGCAGGACCGGAACGTTCCGTTGGGGACCCTGGATGTGGTCCGCTCCGGCGACTGGTCGGTTAATGCTGAACAGTTGGACAAGCTGGTTACGGCCTTTGCGTCCGTCCAGCACCCGGGCCTTGAGCACGTAGCGCCGGAGGCCATGGATCTTCCTCTGCCAGAAATCCTCGGCCGTGCGCAGCAGGCCGCAGCTTCCGGGGTCTGGGGACGCAAGAAGCGGTTGCTGGCAGTGGCCGCCGAACTGTACCCCGTGCTTGTTTCCGGAGCTGAAGTCCGCCACAAGGAGCTGGTGCCGCTGCTGGAGAAACTGGTGGCCGTCCAGCACGAAGTCTCTGGCCTGCGGGCAACGAGGGGCTCGCTGCCGGGGCTTCCTGCGGATCAGCAATGGAACCCGCTGATACCGGACGCCCAAGCCGACCTGCGACATCGCATTTCCTGGCTGCGCTGGGCCGCGCAGGCGGTGCAGCCGTCTCCGGAGCCCGCCGTCGTGAGCTTCCAGAGCGAGCTCCGTACGTTCCTGAAGGACGCCCCGGACGTCCACCAGAACGTTGTCGGCTGGCTGCGGGAGCTTTCCCAGGCCTGGGAAGAATTCCTTCAGATCCGGGGCGTGGGTACCGCTGACCTGCGTACGTGGACCGGTGAGCGGGGCTTCCTGGCCCGCTGGTGGGAAACGTCCGTGGCGCGTCGACTGGATACGGCGGGGTCGGTGCCCCTGACGCGGTGGCTCGAGCTGGTCCGCCATGTCGAGCCGCTGCGTACTGCGGGGCTGGTGGACGCCCGTAGTGCCATCCTTGACGGGGAACTGGACGCCGATGACGCCGCGGCAGCCTTTGAACGCGGCTTGGCTGAAGGGTCGCTGGCCGAACGGCGCATCGCTACCGGGTTCAGCGATTTTGACACCATGGTGCATGAGCGCACCATCGAGCGGTTCACCAGCCGAGCGGAAACGGTACGCGAGCTGCTCAAAACGAACCTCGCCGCCGGGGTCCTGCACTCCCGGACGGTCTCGTCGTCGTCGACCTCCGGGCGCATGGGCGAGCTGCAACGGCAACTGACCAGGCAGCGGGGTGGCATGTCCGTCCGCAAACTGATGGAACACTACGCAGACCTCATCACAGGGATCATGCCCTGCACGCTGGTCAGCCCGGATTCGGTGGCGCGGTTCTTCCCTGCCAAGGCCGGGCTGTTCGACATCGTGGTGTTCGACGAAGCCTCACAGATCCGGGTAGCCGACGCGGTGGGTGCCATGGGCCGCGGTGCGTCAGTGGTGGTGGTGGGTGACAGCAAGCAGATGCCGCCGACGTCGTTCGCGGAGATTTCCTCCGACGCGGGCAGCGACGGGGACGCCGAGATCTCGGTGGTGGAGGACATGGAGTCGATCCTTTCCGAATGCGTGGAAGCGCGGGTGCCGCGGCAGTGGCTGTCCTGGCACTACCGGAGCCAGGACGAATCGCTGATTGCTTTCAGCAACCAGCAGTACTACGACAGCAAGCTTTCCTCGTTCCCGGGTCCGTCCCACGGTGCTGCGAATGCGGGTGTCCGCGGACACGGCGTGAACTTCGTCCGGGTTGATGGCCAGTTCCACCGCTCGGGACCATCCAAGGTCCTCCGTACCAATCCTGTGGAGGCTGCCGCGGTGGTCGCCGAGATCCGCCGCAGGTTTGATGCTGATCCCGCAGGAACTCCCTCCGTGGGGGTGGTGACATTCAACCTGCAGCAACGCGCGCTGATCGAAGGTCTGCTGCGTGATACGGAGGAGCCGCGTATCGTCGCTGCCCTTGATGAGGATGCAGAAGGGCTGTTCGTCAAAAACCTTGAGAACGTGCAGGGTGATGAGCGGGACGTCATCCTGTTCTCCACGGGGTTCAGCAAGAATGACAAGGGATATCTGCCGCTGAACTTTGGCCCCTTGAACCGGTCCGGTGGAGAACGGCGCCTCAACGTTGCTGTCACCCGTGCACGCCGACAAGTTATTGTTTTCTCCAGCTTCAACCCGGCCGATCTGCGCTCCGAGGAAACCAGCTCCGTTGGCATCAAGCACCTGCGGTCCTACCTCGATCTGGCCGAGCAGGGCACCGCGGCGCTGCCTTATGACGGGCGTCGCACGGCCAGCATTGACCTGCACCGGGAAGAGATAGCCGACGCGCTGCGGGACCGCGGCTTTGTTGTTTCTTCAGATGTGGGATTGTCCGATTTCAAGGTGGACCTGAGTGTTGCGTCGGCGGAAGATCCTTCGCGCCAGCTGATGGCCATCTTGATGGACGGCCCGGCCTGGGCTGCCCGTCGGACGGCGGGGGACAGGGACGGGCTGCCCCGGGATGTTCTGACGCGGATGATGCGGTGGCCTTCAGTGGAGCGGGTATGGTTGCCGGCGTGGCTGGCGGACAGCGAGGCCGTCCTCGATCGGCTGGAACTGTCTTTGCGGGAAGCTGCCGAGGACGCTTCGGTAGAGGTTGTCGCTGAGCCTGAGACGCGGGTGATCGCCGGCCCGGGAATCCCTGACGAATCTCATCCCACTGATGCGGACGAAAGCCTCACGGACGTCTCGGGGACATGGCCACTTTTCGAGGAGATCCGGAAACCAATTGCCTCGCTGTCGACAGAACGTGTTGACGCCGGAGTTCAGACTTACGAGCCCTGGACCGTCCAAAAATTCGGAACCACAGACGTTCTTGACAGTCTGAACTCACGACGTTCCATTGTAGCCGTCCGAGATGCCATAGGTGTTGTTGTTGCGGCTGAGGGGCCTGTACATCAGGACCGTTTAGCAAAACTGGTATGTGCTGCATTCGGCCTCAACAAAGTCAACGGTTCCCGTGCAAACTCCGTGCTTCGTCTGGTCGATCCGTCGGCTCACGTTATCGACGACGATGGGTTCGTTTGGGATGCCACGGTAGATAGGCGCACTTGGAGCATCTTCCGGCCTAATGGCGATGACATCGTTCGCAAACCGGAGCACATCAGCGTTGTCGAGCTACGGAATGCCATGGTGGATATCGTCAGTGCGACCGGCGGCATTGCTGTAGATGAGCTGCATCGGGAAACGATTCAGACGTTCGGCGGGAAGCGCAGGACTGCAGGCATCACGGCTCGCCTGAATGAGGGGCTGCAGCATGGAGTGGACACTGGACATCTGGAACTGCGCGGCGACACAGTGCGGCTAGTCACTTAGTCAAGAGGACCGGACGCGTACCATGCGGTTTTCCAGATGCTGCAACAGATTTACGAAACTTAATTTCATTTTTTGATCGGAGCTCCAATGTCCCAAGAACCCCTCCTGCTCTTTCTGCACGGCGTCGGAGACGGAAACAGAGACCGTGCCTGGCTGACTGGCCTTGAGGCGGCGTTATCGCGCCTGGGGTATCCGGGCATAAACCCTGAACGCATACTTGCGCCCAGATATGCTCACGCGCTCAGGGACAGTGATGAATCCTTCCCTCTTCCGAAGATCAACGTCAAGCAGCCTGCGAGGGACAAGGTCCGCCAGAATCGCCGGGATTTTGAGCGACGCACAGCTGCGCTGGAGTTTCGGTTAGGAAGACATGACCACGGAACCGGTTGGGGTGGCGCCGAACTAGTGGTTAACGGCGCGGCGAACCTTCCCGGTTTCGCGCAAGTCCGAAAGTACCTCGGTGACGCTGACGTCAGAGCACAGGTTCTGCGGCTAATCCTAAGCAAACTGCCCGCAGCCGGCCGGATAGTAATTGTTGGTCATAGCCTAGGGTCAGTAATTGCTGCAGACCTGATTCAGCGGTTACCAGAAGAGCTCGAGGTGGTCGGCTTGGTCACCATCGGTAGCCCACTAGCGAGTGGCAGATTCAATGTCGACAAACTGCGCGAAAATATGCAGGAGCCACCCACCAACTTGGCTTGGTGGGCAAATTTCTGGAACGTGCTGGACCCAGTAGCGGCCCACAGGGGCCTGTCGTCGGTGTACAACTGGATGCTTGACTTCCGAATTGGAACTGGATTCAACCACCATGTACACGACGCCGAAACGTACCTTTCACACGATGCCGTCGCCGAAGCCGTGGGGTTTGGGCTCTTCGGATCAAAGTCCAAAGAAATCGTCCCCGTGGAGCGAGGTCTCGATATTCCACTGGATGCGTCTGAAATGACCGCCTTGGTGGCACTGCGTTATGCCCATCTGCTCAAGGAACGGCTTGACGGCGAACAGGGTATTCGATTTGCTGGAGCGCTGCGGCAAGTGCAGGCCACAGTCGTCGATGAAATTCGGCAAAGGAATAAGGAAGCGGGGAGGCCGCTGCCCTCTCAAGTTGCAAGGCTGGCCTTCGACGCTTCAGACTCGAATGCGAGCGTCCCTGAGCCCCTGCCGAGCCGTCATCTCACTAAAGAGGACGCAGTAACGCTACTAACAGTTCTGGCATCCGAAAATGTAATCCGGCCGTTTGATATCAATGTAGACCGCGGTAAATGGCCCGGCGCAATGCGGGAGCTCACCTCGGAGATGGGGTTGGGTAGCCAGTACGGTACTCACGTTTTTGAGGCTGCCAAAGAGGCCCAAGATGTCCTCAGTGGAGCGCTCGTTATTGATTGGAAGAAATGGGGAGCACTTGGAGCGGGTGCCGTTGCACTAGTCGTTGCTACCGGCGGCCTGGCCCTGGCTGCGGCACCTGGGGTAGTCGGGGCCGCAGTCATCACGAGTGCCCTGGCCGGATTCGGTCCTGGAGGAATGATTGGTGGACTTCTAACTGCGGGAACGCTGGTGGGTGCGGGTGGTGGTGGCATCGCCTTTAGCCTTGCCAGCCCCGGCACTACAGCCGAAACTGTCGAAGCAGTGATCCAGCGCCGCTTGGCGGCCGCCATACTGCGCAAGCGGCAAAACCTTGAACCCGACTACACGTTGTGGAGCATCCTAACTTCAAATGAGATAACAGTCCGCCGGGAATATGAGCGCCTGGACGAGTTCTCCGATGAGTCATCTCAGGCACTGAAAGAGCTGAAGAAGAAGCTTGAAACAATTGGAAGGGCAATGAAGTACTTGTCCGAGAACGGCCTTGAGCCGAAGCTGGTTGAGGGTCTAGCGGAAGATGCAGAGGAACTGGCGGAGAGCCAGGACACTGCTGAACACCAGCCCTCACCGCTTCGCTAGGCGCTTTGCATACGGCAGTCAGGAACGCTCGGCTGTAGCCGCATGTCCGGGGCCGGGTGGCGCGTCATAAGCGGCCAGCTCTTGCTTTTCTACATGCGGTCACACCTCGGAATTCTGAGGGCCTCTCATCGTCGAACGAAACTGGAGACTCAATACTCATGAACTTCTTCAAAGCAATAACCAACTTTTTCAAAGTGCGTGTTCCGCTTTGGCTTGTTTTGCTGATCATAGTGCTGCTTGGTGCGGGATCGGGCGCTGTATTCGCATCCGGTGCACTCAACGCGCTCGCACTCAGTTCGCTGTTCACCAGCAGCTCGCACGAACGCGATTCGCAGGTGATTCAGTCAGTTACACGCTTGGAAGAGGTCGCGCTGCTCAGCCTTCACATCGAGGGTATCTCGAAGCACGAAAGCAATGGAGAGATTTTCGGTGTGGCCGTACCCGCGAGCGAGAAAACGACCCTGATCCAGTACAAGTTCGACGCGAAATTAGGCATCGACGGATCACGGGTGACGATCGAGCCCACCGGCTCAGAGTCGTTTCGGGTAACTATCCCTCAATTTATTGGCATCGGCTTCGACAAGCCCACGTTCGAGGACCCCCTCGAAAGCAGCAACGCGCTTGGCTGGCTGGCAGCGCCAGCCGTTGAAACTCGCATGATGAACAACATCCTCAGTGACGAGAACAAGCAGAAGTACATCTCCCAAAACGAAGCAGCGCTGAAGGAGCAGGCCAAGGTTTTCTACTCCGGACTCATTGCAAACGTTGATCCTGAAGTCACCATCGACTTTGAGTTCGCAGGATAGGTGCCGGCACTCTGCATGAAGAGCAGCCGTCGTCGGCTTAACAGCGAACACCTCCGAGCACGTCGCAGCGTTTAATCCCGGATACAGGATAGGGCGCGTGGGATAAGACTCAAGCCCCCAGCTGTTTGAGCGCCCAGCGCCAATTGATAAGTTCCTGCTCCAGACGAATATTCGAGCCATAGAAGCTGTTCCCCAGCGATTCGTATAGCGCCGTTTCTGCCGCCGTCAGCCTCGCGAGCGCCGCCCGCGAGGGCGATTCTTCCCTGCCCCAAGCATCCCTGTGTGCAAGCAGGGTTCGCTCATCCATCAGCACACTCTCCACGTGCGGATGGACCGCCCGGAGCTGGTCGAGGATCCGGAAGCCGTGGGTGTCAATGTCGCCCCAGTAGAGGACCTGGCAGCCCCGGAGCCAGGCGGCGTCCCGCAGGGAAGAGAATCCGTACCCGCCCCCATAAAGTGCCAGCGTCCCCGGGCGGTCCGGAAGTGCCAGGAAATTCACCTGGTTTTCCGTTGCAATGACGGTATCCACCGGCAGCCGCAACCTGCTGAACGCTTCGGCTGTCAATGTGATGTCCCGGGCCCCACCGAACTGGTCAATTTCAGGATCCAACAGACGAAACCTTACTAACTCCGGAGGGTGCAGGAACCCGTGCCGACGCGCGAATCTCGCCGCAGGTGTCCGTCCCGCGCTGTCCTCGAGCCCCGCATCATTGCCCGGGGACTCCAGCTCGTCGTCACCTGCGGACATTTCCTGGTCACGGGTGGAAGACTCGACGGAGGCCAGCATTTGGTCAATAACCTGCCGGTGCCGCTCGATGAACTTCGTGTGCACGCCGGGCAGGCCTAACTGGCGGACGTAGATAGCCGGCGCTGGGTTGTCCCGCAGCCACAACGCTACGCGCGCTGCAGTCAAGGCAGCCGGCCCCAGTTCGAGAAGCTTCATCGGCCGCCTCGCTGCCCAGTCAACCAGCTGGGGATCCATTCCGCCCAGGCCCTCGGTCAGAGACCGGAACACGCCGGCCTCCCGCGTCTTCCCAACAAAGCCGATCTCGTCCTCAACAGTGGCAAAGACAGCCGTGGCGGGAAGGGAATTGGCCCCCGCAGTCCGGCGCCCGGTCTCCACGGTCTCCAATGAGTAGGCACCTGCCCCGGAAAATAGCTCACTGGCCCACGCACGGGCCGCAGCGTAGTCACTGAGGAGGGCCGCCGCCGTCGGACGCTTCAACGAACGACGCCGGGGGTACAGTCCGGTGGGTTCCAGAAGCTCGCGGAGAAGGGAACCGCTGCTCCACGCCTTCAGCGAAAGGACCCTCAGGCCCGCCAGCGTGGTCCAGGACTCAGCCGGCATGCCGCTCCTTCTCCTCGCGGTACTCCTGGATGGTCATGTTGCGCAGCTGCGAATCGTCGCCGTTGGTGTTCGCCACGAACCCCACGTGCGAGACGAACGGCTCGATCACGTGGATTTTCTGCAGGGGAGTGACGATGAGCAGCTGCAGTTTCATCCGCTGGAACAGCTCCAGCCCGTACCGGGCGGACTCGTCCGAGCCCCGGCCGAACGCCTCGTCAATCACCACGAACCGGAAACTCCTGCCGCTGCCGGCATTCCGGCCCGCCCCCTTGCCGGACCCCAGCCCGAACTGGAACGCCAGGGCCGCCGCCAGGATGGTGTACGCCAGCTTCTCCTTCTGCCCGCCGGACTTGCCGCCGGAATCCGTGAAGTGCTCGTACTCCTCGCCAGTCTCCGTCCATTTCTCCGACGCCGAGAACGTGAACCAGTTCCGCACATCGGTCACCTTCGCCGTCCACTTCCGGTCGAGGTCCGTCAGTCCTTCGCGGCCCCGGAACCGGTCGATCAGCCGCTCCACCTGCAGGTACTTCTGCTCGGAGTACTGGTCCGTCTCACCGATGGTCCCCTCCGAACACGCCCGCAGGTCGCTGCCGAACTCGCGCACGTCCTGGTCCGACGTGGCCTGGTGCTCCAGCTGGATGTGCCGGGCTGTGTTGTACGGAATACCCGACAGCGACTGGTTGATCTCCCCGATCCGGTCCATGATGTTCTGCCGCCGGCTGTCCAGGAACGCGTTGAACGCCACCACCTCGCGGATGGTGTTCTGGTTCAGCAGGTCCTTGAACTGATTCTCGAACCGTGGCAGGTCGTTGCCCACCAGCTGCTCGAGCATCCGGTTGTAGTCCGCCGCGGCCTCCAGCGAGGCATCGACATCGGTGGTTTCGTTCGGGTACTTGTTGCGGAAGTCCGCCATCTGCCGGACCGTGCTCTCCGCTGCCCGGGCGATCCGCTTTGACAGCGCGTCGATGGTGTCCGTCAGCCCGTTCCGCACGGCGCTTTCCACGGTGGCCGTGTTCTTGTAAGTGAGCGTCTTGTCCCCGAGCGCCTCGTCGGCGAGGCGTCCGACGGCGGCCAGCACCCCGGCGTCGTCCGTCACCGGCGATTCACCCAGGACGGCCCGGCACTCCTCGATTGTCTCGGCGATGTCCCGGGCGTCCTTCTCGTTGGCGCCCAGCCGCTCCCGAAGCTTGCCCGCCTTGTCCTCCAGCCGCTCCAGCCCGTCCGTGACCTGCTGTTGCTTGGCCATGAGCTGCTGCAGGACGTCGCTGGTGGTTTCCAGGGCCCGCTTCTCCGCCTTCAGGTCCTCAATGCTGCGGGCCGTGGCCTGCCAGCTGATTTCGCCGAATTCAATGACGGAGCGTACGATGCCGAGCTGCTGGTTGTGCCGGCCCAGCGCCCCCAGCTTTTGGTTGATGCGGTCCAGCTGCCCGGCCACGACCTTCAGCGTGCCCTGCACCTCGTCCCGTTCGGCGCGGAACCCGGCGATCTTGTCGTGGTTGTCCCAGCCCAGAACGTAGTTGCGCCGGTCCGCCAGGTCCTTGCGGTCGTCCTTCTCATGCCGGCCCCGGCCGCCCTTGAGCTGGCCGTTGGCCGTCAGCGCCTTGGGGTAGCGGCGGAAGTCGGCCAGGTTGTCGCAGCAGAAGAAATCGAACCGGCTGCTGAGCTCATCCTGCAGGAAGTTCCGGAACGGCGTGCCCTGCTTGATGGCGATCTTCGCCGCCAGCGTCCCCGGCTCGGCGGCCCTGGGCGCGTAGGACTCACCGATTCGCAGATACACCAGCCGGCCGCGCAGGTTGTTCGCGTCCACCCAGCTGCTGACCGCGGCGTAGTGCTCCGCGGGCACCATGAGCGAGAGGGCGAACCCGTGGAGGGTCCGTTCCGCGGCGCCCTCCCATGCTGCCTCGCCGTCGCGGATCTTGAGCAGTTCGCCGGCGAACGGAAGTTCGCTGTCCGCTATACCGGTTCCTTCGCAGAGCCTGCCGCGGATATCTAGCTGGGGGAGGGGGATGAGGTTGCGCCGGGCCTGCAGGCTGGTGAGCTCGGCCTTGAGCTCCGCTGACCTGGCCGAGCGTTCAGCCTGCTGCATGGACAGCGTGGTGCGTTGTTCGTGCAATACGTTGGACCGGTCCGTCAACTCCTGTTCCACCGTGGCGAGCCTGGCCCGGTTCGCGTCAAAGCGGACACGGTCCCCCGGGGCCTGCAGGCCAAGCTCCGCTGCTGCATCCGAGTAGGCCTCGAACCGCTGCCGCTGCTCGGCGGACTTGACGGCCAAAGCGGCCAGCTCGGCGTCGATCGCTGTGAGCCGTCCACCGCCATTCGTTCTGATGTCCTCTTCCACCCCGGCCAGATCCCGGCGCAGCTGCTT
This sequence comes from Arthrobacter sp. PvP023, assembly GCF_017832975.1. NCBI lineage: Bacteria > Bacillati > Actinomycetota > Actinomycetes > Micrococcales > Micrococcaceae > Arthrobacter > Arthrobacter sp. PvP023. The sequence continues at coordinate 3,888,799 of NZ_JAFIBI010000001.1, read as the reverse complement.
GACCTCGCCGTTCAGCCGGGCCGAGTCCTCCCTGAGCCGGACGCCCGTCTGCTCCAGCTCCGTTTGGTGTTCCAGGCTCAGCTGCAGCTTCCGGTCCGTGAACCAGGGGTGCAGCTGGCCACGCTGTTTCCGGGCCAGGTCGTCGTCCGCGGTCAGCCCGGCGTGCAGCGCGGCGCCGTCCTTGATGGGTGTGAGCAGGGCGATCTGGTCCTTGGCGCGGAGGACGGCGTCGTGGGCTTTCTTCAGGTCGTCGAAATGGTGGATCAGGTTGGTGATCCGGGTGGCGACGTCGTCCTCCTCCAGCATGTTGCTGCGCACGAACGAGGTGATGTTCTCCACCTGCTTCATGGACACCGTGCGGTGGAAGAGCTCCATGGCCTGGTTGCCGCTGATCCCGAACTGGCGCTTGAACGCGGCCGCGTAGGGGTCGAAGGTGTCATGGACCGATGCCCCGGCGGCGCGGAGCTTCTTCTTCAGCTTCAGCGGGTCTTGGCCGAAGTTGCTGAAGTCCGCAGCGATGGACTGGTCCGCCTCCGCGAGCGAGTAGAAGCGGTTGGGCTGCCCCGCCTCCTGCGTGGCCCACAGCGTAATCCCCAGGCTGACCCACTTGCCGAGCACCGCGTTGTGGAACACGCCCAGCACCACGGTCAGCTGTCCGGTACGACGCAAAGGCACCGGCTTGGAGTACTCCCCGCCGGCGCTCCGGGCGCTCTTGTGGAAGCCCCGGACGTACGACATCAGGGAGCGTTCCTTCTTCTGCGCCCCTGCGGCCTTGTTGTATTCGATTTTGTGAGCCGGCAGCAGCAGCGTGGTGATCGCATCCACCACGGTGGACTTGCCCGAACCGATGTCGCCGGTGAGCAGGCTGTTCGCCCCGTCCAGCCGGAACGTGCGCACCCCCTGGTGGAAGGTACCCCAGTTCAGCAGCTCCAGGCGGTGCAGCCGGAAACCCGGGGGAGTGCCGGCGTCTGCTGCGGTGTCGTCTAGGCTGAACAGGCTCTCCTGCAGGTCCGCCGTCATTGGTCATCCCCGTTCCCGCGCCCGGACGTCGCCTCCGCAGTAGGCGGCGCTGTGCTGGGCGGCTCACCGGCGAGCGTCGCCCGGTAGTCAGCCAGCCGCGCGTCGAACTCTTCCAGCCACTGCGCGTCCACATACGCCTTCAGGATCCGTGCCACCTCGTAGGTGTCCGCCTGCCCCTTGAGCTTTCGCAGGAAACCGAGCTCCACGACCTTCTTCATGTCGGCCCCAAGCCGGTCCAGGACGCGGGCCTCGTTGCTGGATTCCGGCAGGAACACCGACACCATGTCCGCGATCTCCTGTCCGGTCATGATGAGCCGGACCTCGCTGCTGTTGATGTCGAACTCCATCATGCGACGGCGGAGCAGTGCCAGCAGCAGGCTGACGTTGAAGGTGAGGGTGCGGCGGGCGATCAGCCGGGGGAGTGTGCCTTCCGGATCATCCTTGGACCGCAGGAACGCGTAACCCTCGGATTCGTCCAGGACCAGCTCCAGGCCCAGCACCGAGACGTAGTCGCGCACGTGCGAGGTCAGTCCGAGCAGCGACTGCCACAGCTTCTCATCGTTCTCCGCGTACAGTACGCCCTTGAAGAGCCGGGTGACGACGGCGGGAAGCTCCTCCGGCGTGCGGGTTTCCGTCTCAGCTGTGGCTGGGGTGGCGGGGTTCATGCCGGCCTTCCGAAGATGATCTGTTCGATGGTGGCTTCGCGGATGGTGCCGTCCGGCAGCTGCCAGGTCAGGTGTTCGGACTGCTCGGGGTTGATAGTGGCCCAGTCCGATTCGGTGGCCAGCTGGTAGTAAGCCACTACCTCCGCCAGGCCCTGGGAGAGCGGGTACGCGTCCGTGACGTCGGCGAGGGTGGCCTGCTCCGCCTCGGCCAGGACGGCGTCGATGTTGGCCCGCAGGCGTTCCTTGTCAACGAAGAACTGGCCGAACAGGGCCGAGGCGTCCACGTCGGCGTCGTCGGCCGTTTCAACGGAGTCGTTCACCAGCACTTTCCGGCTGGGCTCATAGAGGGGCCGCTCAAAGGGCAGCACCACGTCCACGGACGGCGCTTCAATCTCCATGAAAGCGCCCGACGGCGGTGCCTCCCGCGTGCCCAACGCACCGGATTCGATGCTGCGGATCAGCTGCATGATGCGCTTGTTCTCAAGGAACACCTTGTCGTCCAAGAGCCGCCGCATTTGCTGGGAAAGCTGCCGGACGGTGGCCTGGGTCTGTTCGACGGCGGGCAGCCAGTCCTGGTGGAGGTTGGCCACCGCATGCAGGCTGTCGTTTTTGGCCAGGGCCTCGATCCGGGTGGCGCGCTGGAGCAGGTCCTGCAGCTCGGTGCGGAGCTGGGGCGACATCAGATAGTCCCAGAAACCTTGGAAAGTGCGGCCCTGGAGGGAGCTGCTGATGTCCTGCTGGTTGTCGAAAATCGATTCCAGCAGATCACCCTGGGTGCCGTCCCAGGTGGCGATCTGCTCGCGCACCTGCCGGTCGAGCTTGCGGAAGTTCTGCTCCACCTCACGGAAATCGGAGAGTAAGTCCTTGGCCAGTGCTGTGAGCTGCTGGAGGTGGTCCAGCGCTTCCGGCCCGGTCATGACGCGGATGTTGCCGTCCCGGATCCGCTGCATCTCGGCGTCGATCCCGTCCCTCTGGCGCTGCAGCTCGGCGAGCCGCACCTCCGGGTCCGTCTCGGACTGCCGCACCAGTTGCTTCAGCACCGCGAAGATGCTGGTCAGGCGGGACTGAGTGGCCACGAAGTCCCGCCCGCGCAGATTCTCCACCCAGCGGACCACGTCCTCGGCTGCCGCCGTGAGGTCGTAGTGGGGTTCGTCCTCGCCCGGGACGTAGTACTTCCTCAACCACTGGCGTTCGTTGGAGGCCCAGTCATCGAGGTACTCTCCCGCAGGCCGGGGGAACCTGTCCTCGCCCTCGCTGTCCCGGAGACCGAACAGCACATCATCCAGGACATCGATCAGCTCCTGCCGGCCCAGGTTGCGCTGGTTGGGTCCCGTGAACGCGGCCATGAAAAACGTCAGGGCCAGGGGCGCATTCTGGGCGCGGAGGAGTGACCAGCCTGCATGGTTTTCCCGCAGGGAATTGATGGCGTAGAAGTCCATTGGGATCCCGTTTTTGGTGCGTCACGTCGTCGAGATCACTCTAAGTGATGGCTACGACATTCTTTACCAGCGCTGGAAGGACCATGCTTTTCTCCCGGACCATGGCTGCTAGCCCCTCAGAAGTGACCCGCCAAGCGCTCGGTCAGATACCTGTTGAGTGATACGCCCTGTTCCTTTTGCGCAAATGGCGAGATGCCGGTGAGTCTCCGGAGAAACCCGAACTCGAAGGTTTCCGCTGAACTTTTGCTCGGAAAGTGGAACGGGAACTTCCTCGCCGTTTTGGATCACAGATCGATTGCCTTTGTCCACCGCCCAGACGCCCGCGGCGTCCATCTTCTCGAAGGGCTGATCCCTGGAGACTGTGAATCAGACCGGACTGTCCAACTGGGGGAGCATTCGGGCTGCTTGCTCGGCTGAAAGGCTCAACCGACGGGCGAAACCTCAGCCACCTCTACCTGTACCCCAGCCTCCCTAAACTTCGCCACCTGCCCCGGATCAGCGCCGTCGTCCGTCACCAAAGTCCACGGCAGCGCCAAACGCGCCCACGCATGGAACGGCCGCAGGCCAAGTTTGGATGAGTCCGCCAGCACATACACAAGATTCCCGCGCCGGGCCATCAGCTCCTTGAGCCGGGTCTGGGCGTGGTCGGCCTCGCAGATGCCGTCCTCGGCGGTGACGGCGTCGGCGCCCAGGAACACGCGGTCAAAGCTCATCCGTTCCAGCGCCGCCTCGGCCAGGGGGCCTACAAAACTCTGCGAAAGGCTCCGCAGCCGGCCGCCCAGGCAGTCCACCTCGATGCCCTCCGAATCGGCCAGCTCCTGCATGGTGTTGATGCCCGGCGTGGTCACGGACAGCTTTTCGAAGCCCCGCAGCTCATGCGCCAGCGCACCCACGGTGGAGCCGGCGTCCAGCAGGATGTTCTCCCCGGGCCGGATCACGGACGCCGCCCAGCGGGCAATCGCGTGCTTCTGCTCAAACGCCTCGCCCGTGCGCTGCCGCAGCGACGCCTCCGGGTGCGCGCCCAAGGCCATCGCACCGCCGTAGGTCCGCGCCAGCCGGCCCTGCCCGTTCAGCAGCGCCAGGTCCCGACGGATGGTGGAGGCCGTCACCTCGAACCGGGCCGACAGTTCCTCCACGGAGGCCAGGCCGGTGGTGACGGCGAGGTGGTAGATCTCCTCGCGCCTGGCATTTGCGCTCAGCATTCCCGGTCTCCTTCGCGTGGGCGTGGTTACCATGCTAGTTCCGGCCCCCAACAAAACCCTGTTGCTACACGGCCACGCTGGGCCGGGTGGCCATTTCCGCCGCCTGGTGCAGCGCCTCCACCATGCTGCGCGGATCCGCGATCGCCTTGCCGGCAATGTCAAAGGCGGTGCCGTGGTCCACGGACGTGCGGATCACCGGCAGACCCACCGTGATGTTCACGCCGGCCTCGATGCCCAGCACCTTCACCGGCCCGTGCCCCTGGTCGTGGTACATCGCCACCACCAGGTCGTAATCGCCGCGGCCGGCCAGGAAGAACAGCGTGTCCGCGGGCAGCGGGCCCGTGACGTCGATGCCGGCAGCCTGCGCGGCCTTCACACCAGGTTCGATCTTCTCCGCTTCCTCGCCCTGGCCGAACAGCCCGTTCTCGCCGGCGTGCGGGTTGATGGCGCAGACGCCGATCTTCGGGTTCGGGATGCCCGCACGGACCAGGGCATCATGGCCGCGGCGGATAGTGCGCTCCACCAGGTCCGGGTTGATCTTGCGGATGGCGTCCATCAGCCCGATGTGCGTGGTCACGTGGATCACCCGGATCTTGGGGGTGGACAGCATCATGGACACTTCCTCCGTGCCCGTCAGCTGCGCCAGCAGCTCGGTGTGCCCGGGGAAGATGTGCCCGGCGGCGTGCAGCGCCTCCTTGTTCAGCGGCGCCGTGCAGATGGCCTGCACCCTCCCGGCCATGGCCAGTTCGCTGGCCACCCGGATGTACTCGTACGCGGCGTGGCCGGCCACGGGGGAGAGCTTCCCCCACGGCAGGTCCTCCGGCAGCAGCGCCAGGTCGATCACGTTCACCCGGCCCGGCGTGAACACCGCGTCCTCCACGTTCTCGATCACCTGGATGTCCGCCTCGATGCCCAGGACATCCGCGGCCTGGCGCAGGCGCAGCGCGTCGCCGATCACCACCGGCCGGCACTCGGCGTTGCTCTGCGGATCCAGCACGGCGGCCACCACCACCTCCGGCCCCACCCCGGCGCCGTCGCCCATGGTGACGGCCACGATGGGAAGGGCGTTCTGCTCGGTCTTGCTCGTTGCGGCGGTTGTCATTTCTGCTCCAGATCGTTCGGAAGTCTTGCTGGGAAGGGTGTTGGCGGGAGCCTGCGCGGGCTGGCCGCGGCGCTCCCGGATTTTGTCGTAAAGCTGCAGGAGGGCCAGGTCATCGCCGAAGCTGCCGGGCTTGGTGCCCACCAGCGTTCCGTCATCGGCGCGGCTGAGCACCGCCCCGTGCTGCACGGCCGCGAGCGGCACCAGCCGGTGGAGGCCGACGGCGTCCAGGACTTCCCGGGCCGTCTCACCGCCGGTGAGGATCAGGTCAGCGTCCGCTTCTTTGGCTGCCTGGGCCGCGAAGGCAGACAGCGCCTGCACGATGCCGGCGGCTTTTGCCGGGTTCACTTTGCCGGCGGCCAGGGTGACGGCCACATTGGTGCCGGCCGCCAGCGCCTGCCGGACTTCGGCCAGCTCCGGTTGGTACGCGCCGGTTGCGCCCGTGTACAGCGGGTGCAGCCGGACCACCGTGAAGCCCTGCGCTTCCAGCTGCGCCAGTTGCGCCTGCGCGGTCCCGGACGCGGAGCCGACGACGGCGAGCACCGGCCTGGTGCTTCCCTGCGGTTCCGCGGTGGCTGCTTCAGCCCGCGCCCCGGATTGCGCATTTCGCGCAAACTGAGCGGCCAATCGCTGCGCGAGGACATCGGCAGTTCCGCCGGTACCAATCAGCACCACACGCCGGCCGCCGGCAGTGAAGCCGAGCTCCAGCAGGGAGTCCACCACGTGTTCCAGGTCCTGGACGGTCTCGCCGTCAGCCACCACCAGCGCCGGCTGCCCGGATTCCAGCAGCCCGGCGAGCTTCTCGCGGGCCGATCCGAACCGAACCTCGGCCAGGTCCAGACTCCGCACCGAGGCCGGGTCCTCCGGGCGGAGGAGGGAAGGAATATCGGCAGGCGGCGCGGACAGTTCGGCCTGCCACAGCTCGGTCTCCGCCAAGGGAGTCCCGGCAACAACCGGCTTCCCGTCCCGCACCGAGCGCTGCAGCTGGGGAAGTGCCCCGGCAACAACCGCGTGGAATCCCAGGCCTGTCAGGGCGGCCACTTCGGCGTGGATGTTGCCGCGCCACAGCGAGTCGATCTTCTTGAACGCCACGTCTGCGCCGGAGGCGGAAGGGCTGGAGAAAGCCCCCGCCACCAGCGCTTCAGCGGCGGCTTCAGGAAGTCCGCGCGAATGGGTATCCGTCACCACAACATCGGTGACGTGCCCGGCGGAGGGGGCGCCGCCGTCGTGCGTTCCCGGAAGAACGGCCGATCCCAGCAGGACCTGCGCGGACAGCCCATGCTCCACAAAGCAGTAGCCAACCTCGGCGGCGCCGGAGAAATCGTCGGCCTGCACATATACGGAAGCCACATTGCTCCTCTCACGCAGTAGTCGGCTGGACCCCCGCCAGGTGCGGGGATGCATTCATTCTGACACGATTGCGCGAATCGCGCTAGAGGGGTTGCGCAATTTGCGCAGGAGTGGCAAAGTGATGGAGACAACATTCGGCGCAGCCAAACCGGCAGGCCGTCCCCGTTCTACCGAGAGGTCAACGATGACCGTTCTTCCTCAAGGAAGTGAGATTTCCCGCCGCAGGCTGCTGCAGTTCGGCGCCGCGGCCGGGTTTCTGCTGGGCACAGGAAGCCTCGCCGGCTGCGCCGGCCCCACCGGCCTGCCGGGACCCAGCACCCTGACCCTGGCCCTCAACCGGTCGCTGGTCAGCCTGGACAACAAGCTCAACCAGTTCGACGCCGCCGTCACCGTGCAGCGCTCCGTCCGCCAGGGCCTCACCGCCATCGGCCCCGAAACCAAGCCCATCCTGGTCCTCGCGGACCGCTTCGAGATGACCGGGCCCACCGAGTGGACCGTCCGGCTCCGCGAAGGCATCCGCTACTCGGACGGCAGCCCCGTCAAGATCGAGGACGTGGCCACCGCCCTGAAGATGTACCAGCAGGTGCAGGGCTCCTTCGTGGCCGGCTTCTTCCCCGAATTCCCGGTCGTGGTGCCGGTGGATGACCGCACCTTCCAGATGGTCTCCAAGAAGCCCGTCCCCATCCTGGACTCGCTCATGAGCATGATCCTGATTACCCCCGCCGCGCAGAACAAACCGGAGGAACTGCAGGAAGGCGTGGGCACCGGCCCGTACGTGGTCACCAAGTTCAACCGCGGCGCCGGCACCTACAGCCTGCAGCGCAACCCGAACTACTGGGGTCCCGCACCGCAGGTGGAGAACGTGGAAGTCCGCTTCCTCCCAGAGGAATCCAGCCGCGTCATCGCGCTGCGCAGCGGCGAGGTGGACATCATCGACTCCATCACGCCGGACTCGCGCGAACAGCTGGCCGGACTTCCCGGCGTCGAACTCAAAGAGGCCTCCAGCCTCCGGCTGAACCAGATCTTCTACAACTTCCGCAAGCCCGCCGGCCACCCGCTGGCCGACGTCCGCGTCCGCGAGGCCCTCAGCTGGGCCATCGACGGCGAAGCGCTGGTCAAGGACGTGCTGGTGGACTCCGTCAGCGCGGCCGAAGGCGTCACACCGTCCAGCCTCACCGGCTACCACAAGACCGGAACGTATACCTACGACCCGGCGAAGGCAAAGGCCAGGCTCGCGGAGCTGGGCGTCAAGGACCTCACCCTGAAGATCATCTGGGAAACCGGCGAGTTCGCCTCCGACACCTCGGTGATGGAGGCCCTGGTGGAGATGTTCGGCGCCATCGGCGTGAAGACGGAGCTCCAGCAGTTCGAACCCGGCGGCAACATCCTGGCCTGGCGCCAGGGCAAGCAGGGCGACTGGGACCTGCTGGGCAACGGCTTCAGCAGCCCCACCGGCCTGGCCATCACCATGATGCAGGGCATGTACGCCGGCACCCCGGAAAAGGAAAAGACCCGCGACACCTACCAGGGTTACGTTGTCCCGGAGGTGCAGGCCAAGATCCAGGCCGCCTCCTCCGAGGTGGACCCGGCCCGCCGGCAGGAACTGCTGGCCACGGCACAGCAGGCCATCTGGGACACCTGGCCCTGTGCCTGGGCGTTCGTGCCCAAATCCGTCCTCGCCCAAAGGAAGCGGGTGTCCGGCGTCAGCCTGGCCCCCACCAACTCCTACCCCCTCGTTGATGTCCGGCTGGAGGCCTAAGCCATGACGAACTACATCCTGAAGCGCCTGGGACAGGGCCTGCTGACCGTGTTCCTCACGGTATCCACCGTCTTCGTCCTGATCCGCCTGGCCCCGGGCGATCCCGCCGTCTCCTACGCCGGACCGCTGGCCACCACCGAACAGCTCGACGCCGTCCGGGAACAGTTCGGCCTTAACAAGCCGGTGCTGGAGCAGTACTGGATCTTCCTGCAGCAGCTGTTCACCGGCAACCTGGGCCAGTCCTACTCCTTCCAGGCCCCCGCCATGCAGGTGGTGGCCGAGCGGATGCCCTACACGCTGACCCTGGCCACCGCGTCCATCCTGCTCACCGCCGTGGTGGCCATCCCGCTGGGCGTGTGGATGTCCCGCCGCCCGGATACCGGCAAGGAACTCGGCGTGAACGTGCTGACCATCGCCGGGCAGTCCATGCCCGACTTCTGGACCGGCATCATGCTCCTCACCGGCTTCGCCGTGCTGATTCCGATCTTCCCGGCCTCCGGCTTCGCCACCTGGGGCGGCCTGGTGCTCCCCACCATCACCATCGCCATCCTGCAGATCGCCCTGATCTCCCGGATGGTCCGGCGGGAAATGACCGCCAACTTCGCCGCCCCGTACCTCACCGTGGCCCGGTCCCGCGGCGTCAAGAACTCAGTGCTCACGTGGCGCTACGCCATGGGCAACTCCGCCATCCCGGTGTTCACGGCTCTGGGCACCCGGTTCGCCGCCATGCTCAACGGCGTGGTGGTGGTGGAAGTGGTGTTCGCCTGGCCCGGCGTCGGCTCCCTGATCGTCCGTGCACTCGAAACCCGCGACTACCCCCTCATCCAGGCAACGGTCCTCCTCACCGCGCTGCTGGCCGTGGGCGTCCAGCTGCTCATCGACCTCGCCTACCCGCTCCTTGATCCCCGCGTTCGTCTTGGAAAGGCGGCAACAGCATGAGCCTCGACACCGCAACCCCCACAGCGGCCGGGCAACCGGCCCGGCAGCCCAGCCCCAGCGCCGTCACCAAGGCGGACATCGCCAAAGCCGGTGCCACCCGCCGTCGGAATGCCGCCAAATGGAAGCTCATCGTCGGCACCGTCTGCACCCTGCTGGTGATCATCCCCATCATCCTGGCCCAGGTGCTGCCGCTGCCGGACGCCAACTTCCAGGACCTCGCCGCCCGGCGCCTGCCGCCCCTCACCGACGGGCACCTGTTCGGCACCGACCAGCTGGGCCGCGACCTCCTCTCCCGGGTGCTGCACGGCGGCCAGGTCTCGCTGACCATCGGCGTGCTGGCAGTGCTGGTCTCCGGCGCCATCGGCATCATCCTCGGCTCGGCTGCCGGCTACTTCGGCGGCTGGGTGGACACCATCGTCTCCCGCCTCCTGGAGGCCCAGATGTCCCTGCCGCTGCTCATGATGCTGCTGCTGGTGGTGGCCCTGTTCGGCCCCTCCATCCCGGTGATCACCTTCGTGATCGCCATCGCCCAATGGCCCGAAGTGGCCCGCCTCACCCGCTCCATGGTGCTGGTGGAACGCGAAAAGCCCTACGTCTCCGCCGCCCGGATCCTGGGCCTGCACCGGATCCAGATCCTGGTCCAGCACATCATCCCCAACGTGATCAAGCAGGCCACCCTGGTGGTTCTCCTCCTGCTGGCCCAGGCCGTGCTGCTCGAATCCGCGCTCAGCTTCCTGGGTGCCGGCCCGCAGCGCCCCTTCGCCACCTGGGGCCGCATCATCTCCGACGGCCAGGACTACATCACCACCTCCTGGTGGATGGTCACCCTGCCCGGCCTGGTGATCGTGCTCATGGTGGTGGGCGTCAACCTGCTGGGCGACGGCCTCCGCGACCGTCCCCGCCGCAAGAAGAAGGGTGCCTGACATGACCGCACAACCTACTTTCACGGAGCAGCCGCTGCTGGAGGTCCGCGACTTCCAGGTGGAACTGATCACCGACGCCGGCATCATCCGGGCCGTTGACTCCGTCAGCTTCAGCATCCACCGGGGCGAGACGGTCACCATCATCGGTGAGTCCGGTTCCGGTAAATCGACGACGGCGATGGGCATCCTCCGCCTGCTGCCCGAGGACCTGGCGGTGCTGTCCGGCACGGTGCTGATCGACGGCGTGGACGTCACCGCCGACCCCAAAGCCATCGAGAAGGTGCGCGGCAAGACCCTGGCGCTGATCCCGCAGGACCCCATGACGGCGCTGAGCCCGGTCCTCTCCATCGGCAGCCAGCTCTTCGAAGCCATCCGGATTGCCGGCGCAGCGTCCGCCAAGGACAAAGGCGCCGTGAAGGCACGGGCCATCCGGCTCCTCGAGCAGGTGCACATCCCCACCCCGGAGAAGCAGCTGAAGAAGTACCCGCACCAGCTCTCCGGCGGCATGCTGCAGCGTGTGCTGATCGCCATCGCGCTGGCCAGCGAACCGCAACTGCTGGTGGCGGACGAGCCGACGTCGGCCCTGGACGTCACCGTGCAGGGCGGCATCCTGGACCTGCTCCTGGAACTGCAGGAACAGCGCGGCATCGGCATCCTGATGATCACACACGACCTTGGCGTGGCCCGGCTGATCTCGGACCGCATCCACGTGATGAAGGACGGCCGGTTCGTCGAATCCGGGGACGTCCAGCAGATCGTGGACCACCCCGCCACCGAGTACACCCGGGCGCTGCTGGCAGCCGTTCCCGTCCTGGGGCCCTGGGACGAAACGCCCAACGCCACCACCCTGACCACAACTGGAGCAAGCCATGACTAAGCCGTTCCTCGCCGTCGAAAACCTCGTGGTGGACTACCACGTGCCGGGCGGCACCTTCCGGGCCGTTGACGATGTGTCCTTCTCCGTGGACAAAGGCAAGACGATCGCCGTGGTGGGTGAATCCGGCTGCGGAAAGTCCACCATCGCCAAAGCGCTGATGCGGCTGGTCACCCCCACCAGCGGGCGCATCGAGCTGGACGGAACGGACATCGCGGCCATGAGCGAGGCGAAGCTGCGGCCGCTGCGCTCCAAGTTCCAGATGGTGTTCCAGGACCCCTACGGTTCCCTGGACCCGCACATGACGGCGCAGGAAATTGTGGCCGAGCCGCTGAAGCTGCAGGGCGTCCGGTCCAAGGCGGAGCGGCACAAGGCGGCCGCCAAGCTGATCGACCAGGTGGGCCTGCCCGTCGCGTCCCTGGACAAGCACCCCTCCGAGTTTTCCGGCGGCCAGCGCCAGCGGATCGGAATTGCCCGGGCCCTGGCGTCCAAGCCCGAACTGCTGGTCTGCGACGAAGCCACCAGCGCGCTGGACGTCTCCGTGCAGGCCCAGGTGCTGCGGCTGCTCAGATCCATCCAGGACGAAACGGGAATCACCTACGTATTCATCTCGCACAACCTTGGCGTGGTGCAGGAAATCAGCGATAGCGTCATGGTGATGCAGCGCGGCAAGCTGGTTGAATACGGCTCCACCGCGTCCGTCCTGACCGCCCCCAAGGAGGACTACACCCGCAAACTCCGCCGCGCCGCGCTGGACCCCTCCACCATGACGGGCCTGAAGCCGCGGCACCTGGTCCGCTCCCTGGCGCTCGCCAACCAGGCAAGCTAGCCCTTCTGTACTTTCTGACCAACGCAACCGCAAGGAATCAACGCATGAGCAAGCAGCCCGAAGGCGCCCAGGTGGACGGCCTGAAACTTCCCATCTCCCGGCTGGTTCTGGGAACCATGACGTTCGGCGACACGGTCGACGAAGTCACCGCGGGACGGATGGTGGAGGAAGCGCTCGACGCCGGCATCACCACCATCGACACCGCCAACGCCTACGTCGGGGGAACCACCGAGGAAATGCTTTCCCGGCTCCTCAAGGGGCGGCGCGGCGAGATTGTTTTGGCGTCCAAGGCGGGTATGCCGCACCCGGACCACGGCGAGCACTCGCCGCTGTCCCCGGCCGGACTGCGCAACAGCGTGGAAGGCAGCCTCCGCCGGCTCGGCGTGGACAGCATCGACCTGTTCTACCTGCACCAGCCGGACCGCCTCACACCCCTGCAGGACACACTGGCCACGGTGGCCGAGCTGTTTGCCGAAGGGAAGATCGGCGCGCTGGGCGTCTCCAACTTCGCCGCCTGGCAGATTGCCGACGTCATCCACACGGCGCGTGAAGTGGGGGCGCCGCGGCCCGTCGTCGCGCAGCAGCTGTACAACCTGGTGGCGCGACGGGTGGAGGAGGAATACCTCGAATTCGCGGCCACCCACAACGTGCACACCATGGTCTACAACCCGCTGGGCGGCGGCCTGCTCACCGGAAAGCACAGCTTCGACGCCAAACCCACCGAGGGCCGCTACGGCGATTCCAAGCTGGCGGCCATGTACACCCAGCGCTACTGGGACCGGCAGCTCTTCGACGCCATCGAGGAACTCGCGCGCATCGCTGAGGGCGCCGGCATCACGCTGGCCGAGCTCTCCCTGCGCTGGCTCGCCTACCGGGACGGCGTGGGCTCCATGCTGCTGGGCGGTTCCAAGGTGGAACAGCTCCGCGCCAACATCGCCGCCGTGGCCAACGGGCCGCTGCCGGCCGACGTCGTGGACGCCTGCGACGCCGTGGGCACCGGACTCCGCGGCCCCATGCCCGCCTACAACCGCTGACGCTTACTTGCTTCCTGAACCGATCACCGAAACTGAAGGACTCTGATGACATCCGAACTGGCCCTCGAATTCGCCCGCAAGATCCGCGCCCGGGAACAGGCGGTGGGCTACTGGGCCGTGCTGGACGCGCCCGTGGCCACCGAACGCATCGGCCGGCTGGGCTACGACTACGTGGCCCTGGACGCCCAGCACGGACTGCTCGGCTACTCGGGAGTGCTGAAAGGGCTGATGGCCATCGACGCCGGGCACACCGCCGTCGGCATGGTCCGGGTGGAGGACAACAACCTGACCGCCATCGGCAAGGCGCTGGACGCCGGCGCCGTGGGCGTCATCGTTCCGCTGGTCAACACCGCGGCGGACGCCGCCGCCGCGGTGGCCGCCGCCAAGTACCCGCCCATGGGCGGCCGTTCCTATGGTCCGATGCGCTCGGCGCTGCGGATCGGGCCGAAGCCGGCGGACTCCAACGCCGCCACCCTGGTGTTCGCCATGATCGAGACGCCGGACGGCCTGGCCAACGTCAAGGAAATCTGCGCCACGCCCGGCCTGGACGGCATCTACGTGGGACCGTCGGACCTGGCCATCGCCGTGGGCGGCGCCTTCCCGGGGGACCCGGCCATCGAGACCGAATTCAACGCCGCGCTGGAGGCCATCGCCGAGGCCGCCGCCTCCGCGGGCATCGCCGCCGGCATCCACACAGCTGCGGGGGAGGTGGCGGCACTCCGGCTGCGCCAGGGCTACACCTTCACCACCGTCGCCTCGGACCTGACGCACCTGGAACAGATCGCCAAGGCCCACCTCGACGCCGCCCGCTCCGATGCCGGAACCAAGGAAAGCTGAACCCGATGCAGAACACCACCACGGACGACTACAGCACCATCACCCCGGACGGGGCCGTAAAGCGGGCCGACGGCGCGGACTTCGCCTACCTCCCGGCGCCCACCGTGCAGAGCCACGCCGCCAACCTCCTCACCCTGCCGGACGGCCGGCTGGGCTGTGTCTGGTTCGGCGGCACCCAGGAAGGCGTGCCGGACATCTCCATCTGGTTCTCCACGCTGGAGCCCGGCAGCAGCCAGTGGTCCGCACCGCAGCAGCTCTCCGACGATTCCACCCGCTCCGAGCAGAACCCCATCCTGTTCACCGCGCCAAACGGCGCGCTGTGGCTGCTGTACACCGCGCAAAAGGCGGGCAACCAGGACACCGCCGAGGTCCGCCGTCGTACGTCCACGGATGGCGGCCGCACCTGGGGCGAGGTGGAGACGCTGTTCCCCGCGAACGAGACCGGCGGCGTGTTTGTCCGCCAGCTCCCCGTCGTGCTGCCGTCCGGCCGCCTGATCGTCCCGATCTTCCGGTGCATCACCACGCCGGGGGAGAAGTGGGTGGGCAACAGCGACGACAGCGCCGTGATGATCTCCGACGACGCCGGCGCCACGTGGACCGAGCACGTGCTGCCGGGGAGCCTGGGCTGCGTCCACATGAACATCCAGCCGGTGGCCGACGGAACCCTGCTGGCCCTGTTCCGCAGCCGCTGGGCGGACTCGATCTACGAATCCCGCTCTACCGACGACGGCTCCACCTGGAGCGAGCCGGTCCCCACCGAGCTGCCCAACAACAACTCCTCCATCCAGTTCACCGCGCTCGCCGACGGCCGCCTGGCGCTCGTGTACAACCACAGCCGGGCGGAGGAAAACACCGAGCGCCGGCTGTCCCTCTACGACGAGATCGACGACGACGGCCTGGCCGAGGAGCAGGGCCAGCTCGCCGAGCCGGATGCTGCAGCTTTCTCCGAGGACGACGGCGTGAAGCGCGCCTTCTGGGGCACGCCGCGCTCGCCGATGACGCTGGCAATCTCCGAGGACTCGGGCCGTTCGTGGCCGATCCGACGGAACCTGGACGTGGGGGACGGGTACTGCCTGTCCAACAACTCCCGCGACGGGCTCAACCGCGAGTACTCCTACCCGTCCATCCACCAGGGCCCGGACGGTGCCCTGAACATCGCCTACACGTACTTCCGGCAGGCCATCAAGTTCGTCCGGGTTGACCCGCAGTGGGCGTACGAAGGCACCACCACTCCCGGCGGGGACGAATGACACAGCACGCCGTTGTCACCGGCACCAGCTCGGGAATCGGCAAAGCGATAGCTCAGCGACTGCTTGCCGACGGGTGGCGGGTGACCGGCCTGAGCCGCAGCGAGTCTTCGTTGGGGAAGGGGTTTCGGTGGCTGCGGGCTGATCTCTCCGAACCGGAATCCCTGCCCGGTGCGCTGGCCGGGCTGCGGCCGGCGGATGCGCTGGTGCACGCCGCCGGGTTCCAGCGGACCGCGCCCTTGGGCGAGCTGGACCCGTCTGCGCTGGCCGGAATGTTCACTGTCCACGTGGCGGCGGCCAGCGTGCTGGCCAACGCTTTGGTGCCCTCCATGCCCGACGGCGGGCGGGTGCTGCTGCTGGGCAGCCGCACCTCCACCGGGATGCCGGGCAAGAGTCATTACGCTGCGACGAAGGCTGCGCTGATGGGGCTGGGACGGACGTGGGCGCAGGAACTCGCGCCGCGGGGGATTACCGTGAACGTGCTCTCCCCGGGCCCGACCGACACTCCGATGCTGAACGATCCCGGCCGGGCAGCCACCCCGGTGCGGATGCCGGCCCTCGGTGCCCTGGTGGACCCGGAGGACGTGGCCGCGCTGGCCGCGTTCCTGCTGGGCCCGCACGGGAAGTCCATCACCGGCCAGAACTACGTGATCTGCGGCGGCGCCTCGCTCTAGCCCCCTCCAACGCTCTCTCAGTTCTTTCCCCTTTTCGACGGACGCTCTCTCACTTTTGGCACCCGTTACCCCGGACGCTCTCTCACTTTTGGCACCCTTTCCCCCGGACGCTCTCTCACTTTTGGCACCCTTTCCTCCGGACGCTCTCTCACTCCCGGGGCCGAAACGGGAAACCCTCTCTCACGCGGTGCCGCGGAATCAGCGGGTATCGGGGACCATCGGCTCTACGTTCATGAAGTCCGAACGAGGAGACTCATGGCAGGAAGAGTGGCGGGGAGGTGATTGGCGGTGGCGCAATGGGACCTGGGAATTGCAGGTTTGGCACTGCTTGCGGTCATGGCGCTGGCCTTCGGCGTTGTGGCGCACCTGATCGTCGGGCGAGGCATCACGCGCTGGCTGTGGCTCTACTCGGCCGCTGCCTATTTCCTTGCGGGGATACTAGTTAGCGAAGTCTGGTTCGGCTGGGCGACGGAAGAAGAATTGCAGCCGAACATTGACGGGCTGTCCTTTGACGAAGTGCAACTGGTGACTCTCGCCGGCCTTCTTGCAGCCCTCACCGCGAGGTATGTACTCCGGAGGAAGGGGCGGCCCGGGGGACCATCGCGGAAGCCGGCAAGCTGAGTGATAGGCGCTTCCGGCCTGCCCGGAGCCGCCATCGACGCCGGACTTAAGCCCCTGTTCCGGAGGAACCTTCAGGCGTAGGTTGAAGCAGGGCTCCGAAAATGCTGGGCCCGCACCAAAGGGGGCATCATGACCAGGCCCAGGCTTACGGCATTCAGCGTTCTCGGGGTCTGTGCCCTGTTCGGGCTCTCGGGCTGCTTCGGCCCGCCGGCTCCGGCGCCCACGAGCACGTCCGCCGCCGCGACTACGACGTCGTCGCCCGCGAGTAGCTCCGCCGCGCCGACCACGACCGCAAGCCCGTCCGCGACCACCCCGTCGGTCACCCCGACCCCTACAGCGACTACCCCGCCGTCGTCCGCTCCTGCGAGCCCGACGGCGACGGCGGAACCTACCTCCACCGGGCTCCCGGAGCAGGTGGCCCCGCTGACCATCTACTACGTCGCCGTCGGCGACGCCGGTGTTTCCGGGCCGTTGATCGGCTGCGGTGACAGCCTCGTCGCTACCACCACGGCTCCGGTCCGCTTCACGGACCAGGTGGGCCCCAGCGTCGGGACGCTGCTCGCGAACAAGAGCCGCGACGTCGGACTGTCAGGGCTCGTGAACGTCCTGTACCAGTCGAACCTCAGCTACGTTGGCGGGGAGTTGGACGGCAGCACGATCACGATCTACCTCACCGGGCAGTTCATGCTGGGTGGTGTGTGCGACATCCCCCGGGCGAAGGCACAGCTGGAGTACACGGCCATGGCAGCGGCCGGGGCCACGAGCGCCCGGGTGTTCGTCAACGGCCGCCCGATCGACGAGGTGCTCAGCCTCAAGTAGTGCCCGGAACGGCGCCCGGCCATCGAGCAGCGGACGCTGCACATCGTCGTCGTACGTGCCCTCAAGAAACAGCACTAGTTCGACGTGGAGCCCTTGGGTGCCCGGTACAGACGGAGTATTTTGAGTGCATGGAAGGGCCAGGCGGCGTCGTTGCCGGAATTGCCATGCCGCACCTTGCGGGCGTGACCCACCGATGGATAGATGTGCGTGGGTTACGGATGCACGTAGCGGAGGCGGGGCGGGGGCAGCCGCTTCTCCTGCTCCATGGATTCCCGCAGAACTGGTGGGAGTGGCATGGCGTCATCCCGCACCTGGCCGAGCACTACCGGGTAGTCGCCGTGGACCAGCGGGGCTTCGGCTGGACCGACGCCCCCACGAAAGGCTACGAGGCCCGCACCCTTGTCGATGACATCGTCCAGCTCATGGCCACACTGGATATCACGCGGGCGCGGTTCCTGACCCACGACTGGGGCGCCATCATTGGCCAGCAACTGGCCATGGACCGGCCCGACCTGGTGGAGGCTCTCGTTGTCACGGGCGCCCCTGATGTGCACATTAGGCCAAACGCCCGGCTGCTGGGACTCTTCCCCAAGCTGTGGCACGCCTTCGCGATCGCGGCTCCGGGGATCGGTCCGCGCGTGCAGCAGAACGAAAAAGTTGTGCGGCACCTCTTCACGGCCTTCGAGCCTGCTGGCGGAGTCAAGGAGGAGGACATCCAGCTCTACTACGCGGCAATGGCCCAGCGCGAGAGGGCCCTCGCAGGCTCGGCCCTATATCGTGCCACGATCCTCCCGGCGTTCATGGCTATTATCTTCGGCGCCTACGCCAGACGCGATTTTGCCGTGCGGACCCTCGTCCTTACCGGAGCCATGGAACCATCCGGGACCCTGCAGGGGATGGGCCATCGCCCCGGACGCGGCGGTAATGTGACCACGGAGATTTTGCCCGGTGAGGGGCATTTCCTTGCTGACCACCGGCCTGAACTCGTGGCCGACAGGGCTCTGCGGTTCTTCGCTCAGGAGCCGGACCATTGAACCACCAGGTCTCAGCAGGCTCAACCACCGGCTCAGGCGTGGAGCCGTCGTCGAACGGAAGACCCATGTGTTGTCTCGCCCTCTGCCTCTATCCAGCTGCTGAAGTTTGCCGCAAGATAACTGAATGAAAAGGATCCTTGTAGCCGGTTTCGCAGCGCTAGTCATGGGCCTCGGCGGAATTGCCGCAGCAGTTCCGAGTAGCGCGGCGGCCCAGTCGTCACCCGTCACGGGCCAGATCATGGTCAAATTCCGCGACCCCGGTGCGGCGGCCGGCGTGCTGCGCGGGCACGGCCTCAGCGAAGGCCCGGGCATCGGCAGCACCGGCGCCCAGCTCATCAAAGTACCGGCCGGCAAAGAACTTCAACTCATTGACGCCTTGGGCCGGAACCCGGCTGTGGAGTACGCCGAGCCGGACGAGTTGGTCACCGCCGCTACGTCGGACGAGTATTTCCCCCGCCAGTACGCCCTGCAAAACAGCGGTCAGTCATTCACCAACACCGCCGGCACCCTGTCCGTCGCCGGAGGGAAAGCGGACGCCGACGTCGACGCCGTGGAAGCCTGGAACGTCACCACCGGTAGCGGCATAAAGGTTGCCGTTCTCGATTCAGGCGTCGCAAGCGACAACCCGGACATCAACCCGAAAGTTGTTGCACGCGCCAACTACAGCGGTGCGGCCACCAACGAAGACAATTACGGCCACGGCACCCACGTCGCCGGTACCGTTGCCGCCACTGCCAACAACACGATGGGTGTAGCCGGGGTGTGCCCGGGTTGCACGATCCTGGCCGGCAAAGTGCTCAACGACAGCGGCGTCGGATCCAGCTCAGGCCTCGCGAACGGCATCAACTGGGCTGTCAGCAACGGTGCGAAGGTCATCAACATGAGCATCGGAGTACGGGCGTCGCGGACCCTCGAAGCTGCCGTCAATAACGCCTGGAATCAGGGCGTGGTGCTGGTTGCCGCAGCAGGCAACGGCGGCAACCAGACCAAGATCTACCCGGGCGCATACCCCAACGTTATTGCCGTCGCCGCT
Source organism: Arthrobacter sp. PvP023 (assembly GCF_017832975.1). Lineage (NCBI taxonomy): Bacteria > Bacillati > Actinomycetota > Actinomycetes > Micrococcales > Micrococcaceae > Arthrobacter > Arthrobacter sp. PvP023. Next base: position 3,869,401 of record NZ_JAFIBI010000001.1, on the reverse strand, counting down.
ACCGACAACACCGACGCCAAGGCATCCTTCTCCACCTACGGAGCCAGCTGGGTGGACGTCGCAGCGCCCGGAGTCAATGTGTATTCGACGTTCCCGAACCACACCTTCGTCCTCGGGACGCAGAACAACCGCTCCTTCGGGTACGACGTCGGCAACGGCACCTCAATGTCCTCACCCATCGTCGCTGCCACAGCCGCGCTTGCCTGGAGCTCGCATCCCGGCGCCACGCAACAATCCGTCCGCGCAAATGTGGAGTCCACCGCCGACAAGATTTCCGGCACGGGCACGTACTGGGCGTATGGCCGCGTGAACGCGGACAGGGCCGTCCGGTAGGTTGCGCTGACGCAAGCGTTGCCTACCCGGCCGCCAGGGAGCAGGGTCGATGGTCCCGACATTAGGAAACAGCCCCGGAAGCGCCGGAGCCACCTGACCGGCTACCACCTGCACGAACGTCCGCACCCCGCCGAAGCCCGCGCAAGCCCGCGCAAAAGTCCCGGGCGGCCCTTTTTCGCGTTCCTTGTCAGCCCCACCCGCCACGAGGAGACTTACAGTAAGCCGTCCGCCAGAGCCGGCGGCGGTGTTTCTCCTTTCGGGGGCCGGCGCCCTCCTGGCTGGTCGGGGAAGTCGTGGATGCATCGGGGTTGCGGAGCGCGTTCGTCGTCGTCAACGGGGAGGCGGCGGGGACCCGGATTGTGATCCCGCACGGCAAAACGACCGTTGGCAGCGACGAGGGTTCACGGCTGCGCCTGCCCGCTTCCGGTGTGAGCCGCCGGCACGCCCTGCTGACCTCGGTTGACGGCCGGACCATCCTCGACGACCAAAACTCGCGCAACGGCACCTGGGTCAACGGCCGCGCCATCACCTCTCCCACCGAACTCACCGACGGCGATGAGGTCCGGTTCGGGCAGGTCAGGCTCCGCTTTGTTGAAGGGACGTACGACGGCGGCAGCGCACCGCCGCCCGCAGCCGGCGGGTGGGAGGGGCCCCAGACCGCCCCGGCGGCTGCAAGGAAAAAGGGGCTAGGCTCGGCGCTGCTCTTCGCCGCCGCGATCAATGTGGTGGGGCTGATCGGCAACAGTCTGACCGCTTTCCTGACCGAGCTCACGCCCACCTGGACGTGGTTCGTCACACCGGCGATGGGCCTGGCCGTTGCCCTGGGCGGGGAGGCGCTGGATTACCTCAAAGACAAGGCGCAGCCCGCACCTAAACGGCCTAAACCGCAGTACCGGCCGTCCAGCCTCGGCCAGCCGACACGGCCCGCGCGCCCGGTGAGGCCGGGCCGCCCGGATAGCCGTGGAGGATCCTATGGCGCCGGGACCGCGCATCCTTCCGGGCCGGCTGAGGGCATACCGCGTGCTGCGCCACGGTCACGTCCGGTCATCGCCACAGTGCTGGTGACGCTGCTCCTGCTCGGCGGCGGCGGGTGGCTGCTGGCCGCCGGGGCGAGTTACGCCGTCGGCTATTTTTCCGGGAACGAGGAAGGCACCCAACGGCTGGCCCGTCAGGTGGTGACGGAAACACAGGGCGTCACGGTGACCGTCCTCAGCATCCAGAGCACCGCACATTTCACGCGGGTGGAGATCCATGTGCGGAACGGCACCGGCAGCTCCATGTCACTGCCGCTGTTTCACAACGCCGTCCTCACCGGCCCGGACGGCACGACGTTCGACGCTGATTCCTTCCGCAGCACCTGGCAGCCCGACATACCGCCCGGGGGCCAGCGCAAGGGGACCATCAACTTCGAGAACCAGCTGCCCGAATCCGGCGGCACGGTGTCGCTCAGCTTCGTCACGGTGTTCATGCAGGGGTTCGATGGGCCGCGGTCCATCACCGTCCCGGACATCCCGCTGATGCCCGTGGTAAATCCGCTCTGAAAACCCGTGTACAGTAGAGATCGTTGTTGTGTTTGTATTTGGTAGTTCAGGCAGTACGCGGGGTCGAAAGTCCTCGTTCTTCTGAAGTAGCGGTTTTGAACACCCCACACCGGAGGACCCGAAAGTCGGGACAGTTCCTCCACCTTCACGAAGGACATAAATAATGGCTACTGGTACCGTCAAATGGTTTAACGCTGAAAAGGGCTTCGGCTTCATTTCCCCCGATGACTCCTCACAGGACGTTTTCGCACACTACTCTGCGATCAACTCCTCCGGCTTCCGCTCCCTCGAAGAGAACCAGAAGGTCTCCTTCGAAACCGAGCAGGGCCCCAAGGGTCCCCAGGCCACCAACATCCAGGCTATCTAATTTCTTAGATACCCGGGACCGTTAGGTTTCCTATAAAAACAGGGTCTGCCGTTTGGCAGGCCCTGTTTTTTGTTTAACCCGGGTGTGCTTCGATCTCGACAAGCTCCATCACCGGACGCCGTGCCGCTGCGCCAGGAACGCATCCAGCGCAGGATTCCCAATCTCCTTCGCCAGCCACGGCACAGCCTGCGCCGCCGCTTCGTCACCGAGCACCGCCCTATGTGACTGCGCGCGCACCGTGAACTCCCGCATTCCGCTCCGGCCGGCCAGCTCGGCCAGCCGCTCCACGAACTCCGAGGCACGCCGAGACCGGCTGGCTAGGGCAACCTCCGCCGCCGTGTCCAGCAGCCGGGCCGAGTACCAGAGGTACCACGGCTTGGGCTCGAGCCCGCGGCCAATCCAGTGTTCGGCCGCCGCGAGATCGCCGTGGGCGAGGAACAGCCGCGCCTCGGCGCCCGCCGCCAATGCCATGTAGCAATGGTCTCCTGCCAGCTCCGCCATCACCCAGGACCGGTCAATCAGGGCCGCGGCTTCCTCCAGTTGCCCGGCGGCAAGGTAGGTCTCGCCCCGGACTCCGTCAACAAAGGGCTCGAACGCCGTCCAGTGTTCCTCCGCTATCCACGCCAGCGCCCGGTCCAGGCAGGCAGCTGCCTGCTCCAGTTCCCCGCGAAGCAGGTAAACCCGCCCAAGCAACGCCTCGCTGAACGCCTGCTGCCTGCGGTTCCCGATAGCCTTGGCCAGCCTTCCGGACTCGGTCAGCGAGGCCACCGCATCGTCATACCGTGCTGTGTCCGAGGCAAGCATCCCCTGGATCGCCAGGATCCTGGCCTGCTCGTCCGGGAATCCCTCGGCGGCCCGCATCGCCCGGTCCAGCCACCCGGCCGCGCGGTCCGGCACACCGCGCTGGACGGACAGGTACCCCAGTTCGCGGTACGCGGCAGCGGCAGTCCGGGAGGCGCCGTCGGGCCCTTCCGCCTGCAGCGCCTGGTGCAGGAAGTCCGCCACTTCCGCCCCGCGGCCGCCGGCCTGGTGGATCAGCGCGCCGGACAGCGTCACGAGGGACTCGGCGATCAAATGGCCGTCGCCGTTGCGCTGGGCCAGGACCACCGCGAGCCGCAGCTGATCCAGCCCCCGGTCCACGGCCCCCGCCGAGAGTGACGCTCCGCCGGCGTCGAGATAGGACCGCACTGTCGCCACGGTGGCCGGCATCCCCGGGTCTGCCTCCGGTGCAGCGTTGGACAGGGCCCGGCGGATCTCCGCAGGCAGCGGGAGGCCAAGCTCCTCGCGGTAGAGGTTCCCGCACTTGGTGACATGCTCACGGGCCCGGCGGTGCTCGCCGAGAGCCACAAGCGCCTTGACCAGGACGACGTTGCAGTCCGCATGGAACGGATCGCGGTGCAACGCCAGCGTCGCCAGCTCCGCCGCCTCGGCGGGAGCGCCGGAAGCCAAAGCGGCCAGCGCGGCCTCGTACAGCAGGGACTGGGCGCAGTTGTCGAGCCGGTAGCGCTGGTCCGCGAGCCACGAATCAAAGACTGGCGAGTCTGCGAAGGACAGGCCCTCCAGCAGCTCGCCGCCGAAGCGTCGCGGATCAACGCCAGGGCGGGCGGCCGAGTCCACCACTTCCAGCGCATCGCAGCGCCACGGCGGCTGCAGGGTCAGCCGCAGCGGATCGCCGGCCACCGTGACGCCGTCAAGCGTCCGCCGCAGCTCGGACAGGTTCCAGCGCAGGGCACCGAGCGGGTCCGCGGCATCCGGAAACAGCAGCGACGCCGTCCGGGACCGGCCGGTGCCGTCCGCCTGCAGCGCGAGGTAGGCCAGCACCGCCCAGGCCTTGCGGCCCCTGGGCTGCAGGGGAGTGGTACCGGGGGACTCGATCGCTGGCGGACCGAGGAGCCGAATCCAATTCTCGGCCATACGGCTCATGGTACGCCGAGGGCCGGCCGGCGTCTGCTGGGCTCACACGTTTGCTCACACGCAGGCCGCACACACTGAAATCACCCAATCCGCACACACTCACAAGAGGTGCACATCATGGAATATCTCGGCATCCTGCTCCTTGGACTCTGGGTTCTCAGCGTCACCGTCCGCGCTCTCCTGACTGACGGCCGCGGCCACACGCCTGACATCCGCTCCACCGCGCCGTGGACGGCAGGCAACCTGCCCAGCGGGCCGTACGCTTCAATGGGCTTCTAGCCCGGTTCGGCAGGCTCAACCAGCGAGAAAAGTACGACGGCGGGAGGCCGGCAATCGCTACCGGCCTCCCCCCGTTAGCCCTCGAGCTGCAGCACGAGTTCCACGTCAACGTCATCGCCGTCGTGGATGGCGGCTGCGGCCCGGATGTCCTTCTTGACCGGCAGCAGGTACGAGCCGCTCTTGCTGTCCGGGAAGATCGACGTGGACCAGCTGTTTCCCGCGATCGAGGCCGTGACCTTCACCGAACCGAATCCCTTATGGAAGGGAGCGGCTTCGTCGCTAATCTCGTCCGCCAGGTCCTGCGGCAGCGTGATGAAATGCCACCCGGCTTCCTCCGGATAGTGCCACAGCCCGCCGCGGAACGAGTAAGTCGTCACGCTTTGAGTATGGCACCAGCGGCATCCCGACAGGCTCGATCAACGGGCCATTCACACCCCCGCCACCAACGGTTCACCCGCCGCGGCAACGATGGGCAGCATGACTGCTTTCACCCGCCGTAATGTCCTCAAAGGTGCGCTGGCCGCCGCCGGTGCTGCCGCCGTCGTGCCCGCCGCAGCCTCAGCCGCGCACGCAACCAGCCCGGCAGGCGTCGCGCTGGTCCGCAACCGCCTGACCCTCCCGTCCGGCATCGCCACCGGCGATGTCACCGCCGATTCCGGCGTGCTGTGGTCCCTCGCGTCGGGCCCGGGCCGGCTGGTGGCCGGCCTGCTCGCCGTGGACGACGACGGTGCCCCGCTCCGCGGCGGCCGCGCTTTCCAGCGCGTCCTGCGGGGGAGCGCCGCCAGCGAAGCCACCGACTTCACCTCCCGGATCAACGCCGAGCACCTCCCCGCCGGCACCCGCTTCGCGCTCAGCCTGCACTTCGAGGACGCCGACGGCAACGCCGGCGAAACCGCGCAGGGCTCCTTCAGCACCGCCCCCGGAACCGGGCTCATCAGCAGCGGCCGCGCAGCCCGCAAACAGAGTTTCGTCTGGACCGGCGACACAGCAGGCCAGGGCTGGGGCATCAACGAGGAGATCGGCGGCATGCGCGGCTATGCGGCCATGCACGCCACCAGGCCGGACTTCTTCATCCACTCCGGCGACACCATCTACGCCGACGGCCCCATCACCGCCCAGGTCACCGAGCCGGACGGTCAGATCTGGCGCAACCTCGTCACCGAAGAAGTGTCCAAAGTGGCCGAGACCCTCAACGAGTTCCGCGGCCGGCACCGCTACAACCTCATGGACCGGAACGTCCGCGCGATGTACGCCGAGGTGCCGGTGATCTCCCAGTGGGACGACCACGAAACCCACAACAACTGGTACCCCGGCGAGATCATCTCCGACTCCCGCTACACCGAACGCCGCGTGGACGTGCTCGCCGCCCGCGGCCGCCAGGCCTGGCAGGAATACCAGCCCGTCTCCGGCCTCAACACGCGGATCGGCGACGGCAGCACCGGCTTCGAACCCGCCCGCATCTACCGCAAAATCTCCCGCGGACCCCAGTTGGACGTCTTCTGCCTGGACATGCGCACCTTCAAGGACCCCAACACCGACGGCAAGGAAACGAACCTCACCCACATCCTGGGCAAGGAACAGGCCGAGTGGCTCGTCCGCGAAGTCAGCAAGTCCAAGGCCACCTGGAAGGTCATCTCCGCCGACCTCCCGCTCGGCCTGATCGTCCCTGACGGCCCGGTCAACCAGGAATCCCTGGCCAACCGCGACGCCGGCGCCCCCTTGGGCAAGGAACTCGAGATCGCCGGGGTGCTGTCCGCGTTCAAGCGCAACCGGGTTAAAAACGTGGTGTGGCTCACGGCCGACGTCCACTACTGCGCCGCCCACCACTACTCGCCCGAGCGCGCCGGCTTCACCGACTTCGACCCCTTCTGGGAATTCGTGGCCGGCCCCATCAACGCCGGCAGTTTCGGCCCCGGCGAACTGGACGGCACCTTCGGTCCCGAGAGGGTGTTCTACAAGACCGGCGCCTACGCCAATCAGTCCCCGCGCACCGGCGAAAACCAGTTCTTCGGCCACGTGGACCTGACCGAGGACGACGTCTTCACCGTCAGCCTCCGCAACGCCAACGGCACCGTCCTCTGGAGCAAGGCCCTGCAGCCGGTGCGGTAGCAGTGTGCGACGACGGCGGTCAGCCCTCGATGTCCACGGAGCGCCGCTCGGCGTCGCTGAGCCGGGCGGCGTCCAGGACCTCGAGGGTGTGCACGCCCTCGGTGCCCGGGACCGGATCGGGTCCCTTGCCGGCAACGGCCAGGGCGAACTGCTCGTAGTAGGCCTGGTACGCGCCCTGCTCGGACGGTACGCGGAACTGGCCGGCCGCCGTCGTGAGCGTTCCCCAGCGGGACTCGTCCTCATAGCCCCACGCGGCAGGATCGTCCGCCGGGCGCCGGCCCGCGATGGTCGCAACCGCCTGAACGTCGCTCTGCTGCGAGACGTAACTGCCGTCGGAGCCGAGCAGTCGTATCTCCCGTGCGACCAGCCGGTTGCTCTTGGTGGCCGACACGTGGGACGTCACGCCGCTCCGGTGCACGATGGTCACGAAGAAGCCCGAGTCGGTGCGGCCGGCGTCCAGGTCCACCCAGTCGAGCGTGGCGAAGACGGTGGCGGCCGGGCCGAAAAGCCACAGCGCCTGGTCCACCAGGTGGCTGCCGAGGTCGCGCAGCAGCCCGCCTGCCGGGCCGGCCTCGAGGGTGTCCGGCTGGTCGAGGTCGAAGCGGGACTCGAACCGTGCCACCTGCCCCACGGCGCCGGTGTCCAGCACCGAGCGGAGCGTCCGGATGTCCGTGTCCCAGCGGCGGTTGTGGAACACATTGAGGATCACGCCGGCGTCCGCGGCCGCCTTGACCAGTTCGCGGCCCACCGCGGCGTTCGGGGCGAAGGGCTTGTCCGCCACCACATGGACGCCGGCCGCAACCGCCTCGAGCACCAGCTCTCGGCGCGTTTCCGGCGGCGTAGTGATCACCACCGCATCAACGCCGGCGGCCAGCAGCTCAGTCAGGGAATCGTAGAGCGGCACCTCCGGGTACTCAGCCGCGGCCTCCGCGCGGCGGCCGGGAGAGCGGGTCACAATGCCGGCCAGTTCCACCCCGTCCGCGGCCGTGATGAACGGAGCGTGGAAGAACCGGCCGCCGAATCCGAATCCAACGAGTCCAAGTTTCACAGGATCTCCTTTATCCCCCGGCAGCGTTGCCTTGGGGGCTAGTTTGTCCTTATGTTAGAACAAACTTGGGAGAAATGGCACGTGTGAAGGCGGGGTTTCGACAGGCTCAATCACCGGACCGTTCAACCACCAGGTGCGATGCGCGCCTTCTTGGCGGTGACCAGCAAGTATTCCCAGTCCATTTTCGCCGTCGAATTTCCCTGCGACTCGAGGTACGTGCCGGCCAGCTCCGTGAGTGCCTTGTCCAGGTCCTTCGCCCTGTTTTCATCCTCGCCCAGGAACTTGTATACGGAAATGGTGGGGCCGTAGTGGGACTTGAAGTAGTGCACGAAGTCCTCCGGATGATGGAAGCTGGTGATGGCCACTGTCTTCTTTGCCGTCTGGACATCCGTGATCCTGTCGCCAAAAAGCTCGCGGACGTGGTCCTCGGTGCCCCAGAGCGGCGGCGGCTGTGCGCCGGGCGGAGGCGGGGGAGCGAACGGCTTCATGGCTGCGAACATCTTCCCGATGAACCCTTCCGGCGTCCAGCCCATCAGGCCGATGGTGCCGTCGGGTTTGCAGACCCTCACCAGCTCGTCTGCGGCCGCCTGGTGGTGCGGGGCGAACATCACGCCCAGGCAGGACATCACCACATCGAACTCATTGTCGCCGAACGGGAGTGCCTCGGCGTCCGCTTCCTTCCATTCGAGCTCGGCGCCGCGATCGGCAGCCTGCCGGCGTCCGGCGTCGAACATTTCCGGGGTGAGGTCGCTCGCTATCACCTCCGCTGCCATCATGGCGGCCGGAATGGCCGCGTTGCCCGCGCCGGCGGCAACGTCCAGGACGCGCTGGTGGGGCTTGATGTGGCAGGCTTCGACGAGGATCGCTCCGAGGTCCGAAATCAGTTCGCTGGCGAGGGCCGGGTAGTCGCCCTGCGCCCACATGGCACGGTGCTTCTGTTTCAGCTCCCGGTCAGCCGCGATTGCATCGGTCTTGTCATTCATGGTGGCACCCCTCTGCTGTTGGCAGGTTCTGAGTGACAGCGCGCTGTGAGCCCAGTGGAGGCTGTGGTGTGAGTTATTTTGGCCGCGGACCGGCGGGATGTAAAGATGCCCGCGCAAGCTGGCCGGCGAGGGTGCGTTTCCGTACCGGTCAGTAGATTCCGTGCTAGCACGGAAGTGCCGGAGGGGTGCCCGGAGCCACCATGGATACATCGGAACGCGCGGGAAATCCCGGCGGATCCGAAGACCCGGAATCGCCGGGCAGCACGCTTCATCCACACCGCATCTTTCCCCCCTCAGGAGCACCACCATGTCCAACGCCCCAGCCACCACGAAGTCCCACACCGTCCGCCGCAAAGTGGCCTTGCTGACCGCCATCGGACTCGGGGCGGTGGCGGCACCGTTCGCGCTGGCCGCGCCGGCCCAGGCCGCCGGCACCAACTACGCCTGCTCGGTCACCCCGCTGCGTCCGGTGTTCGCCGGCCACAATTCTTCCGGGGTGAAGCTGGTGGACTACCAGATCCAGGTCCGCTGCAACACGGACCGCTACGTCAACATCACCCAGGAGCGCTGGGAGGAAGACGACTGGCCCAACGGCGACGACCACCTGGGCACCTCCACGTTCAGCCGACACCTGAACCAGTACAGCGGAACCGTGACCATCCACAACGTCCGCACCCTGGTGGACGGCGAGATCGGCAACGAAGAGGTGTACCAGAAGGTCAGCTTCCAGGAAGGCAGCAACGGCGTCTGGTCCCCGTACACCGGCTGGTACTACAGCGGCGTCACTTCAATGTCGAACTGACGCCCGTCACCGGGGGCCGCTGAGCCCGGCTCCCCGCAACGCCCAAGGCCCGGTTCCCCCAACCGGGTCTTGGGTTGTTTAAGCCTCAACCGTCGGCGCGGGCTTCCTGCACGGTGCGGGAGAGCAGGCAGAACTCGTTGCCTTCGGGATCACTGAGGACCACCCACGTTACGTCCGGCCCCTGGCCCACGTCCGTGCGTCGCGCTCCCAGGGCCAGGAGCCTTTCCAGCTCGTCGGCCGTTGACATGCCGTCGGCGCGAAGGTCCAGATGCAGCCGGTTCTTCACTGACTTGGTCTCCGGCACCGGCACCACGTCGATGGTGGGCCATGAGCCGTCCGACGGGCCGATGCTGATGACACCTTCGTCCTCGTCCACCACGTGCCATCCGAGGATGTTGCACCAGAAATCGGCGACTACGCGCGGACGTACGGCATCGATTGCGATTGAAGCTATGCGGCTGGGCATGGCACCATCCTATGCAGGAAAAATCCGACCAATACAGCCGTCGCGAGGCAGAGCCCGGCGTTGACCCCGATGGCCGGCAGAACTGCGTACAGCATCTGGTGCGGGGCGCCGCCGTCGCCATGGTGAACGAGAGATGCGGCAATGATCGTGCTCATAACGGGGATTCCCATGGTGATGCCGATTTGCTGGCTCATGGTGCTGAGCCCGGTGGCGAGGCCCTGTTCGGCGTCGGGCAGTCCGGTGGTGGCGGCCACCATGAACCCGACGATGGCGGCGAGGTTCGCGACGCCGCCGATGAACGTGGCCACCAGTACGAGGATCAGCGAACCCTGGCCGGTGTTGATGAAAAGCAGGCATCCGGTGGCGGCTGCCTGGACGGCGAGGCCGGCGATGATCGTGTTTTTGTTACCGAGCCGGCCAATGAGCTTCGGTGCAATGATCCCGCCGACCACGGTGCCGATACCGAGGACGGCGAAGGCCAGTCCGGCACCGAGCGGGGTGTAGCCGAGGACCTGCTGCAGGTAAAGCGTTAGAACGAACACCAGGGAGGTTTCGGTGGCGAACGCCAGGATTCCGGCGATGTTGCCCCACGCGATGTTGTTCCGCCGCAGAATCGTCACCGGGACGAGGGCATGGGCCGTGTTCATTTCGATGACGAAAAATACGATGAACAGCACCCCGCCGGCTGTTAGCGGTCCCCAGGTTAGCGGGCTGGCCCAACCCTCTTCGCCGGCAGAGGTCAGTCCGTAGACGACCAGCAGCAGGGCAGAGGTGACGGTAACCGCACCCGGAACATCGAGCCTCGTTCGGTTTCCAAGGGCTGACTCGGTGAGGAGTTTCGGGCCGAGGATGAGGACGAAGACAGCGACGGGGATGTTGATGAAGAACGCCCACCGCCAGGAGAGCAGATCGGTCAGCAGCCCGCCGAGGACCGCGCCGGCAGTGAACCCCGCGGCCATCAGCGACCCGTTCAAACCCAAGGCTTTGTCACGCAAGGATCCCTCCGGGAAGGACGTGGTGAGCAGCGACAGTGCGGCGGGGGTAACGGCAGCGGTGGCGAGGCCCTGGGCGACTCGGGCGGCGAGCAGCAACCCCGGGTCCGTGGCGAGGCCGCCAGCGAGCGAGCCTATCCCGAGCAGCGCCATGCCGGCGATGAAGAGGCGCTTGCGTCCGAACAGGTCGGCGACCCGGCCGAAAAACAAGGTGAACCCCGCAGCGCACAGCGCAAAGGACGTGGCGATCCACTGCAGATGCTCCAAGAAGAATCCGACGTCGGCCCCGATCCGGGGCAGCGCGACGTTCAGGATGGAGAAGTCCACTGCGAGGGTGAAACTGGCAGTCAGCAGCAGGACCATGATCAGCCGCTGCCGCCCTGTCATCCGGACGGGAGCCGGCGGCGCTGTGAGCGGGGGCAGTGGCGTGGTGTCATGTGTTGTCATGGCAGGTAACTCCGATCGGAAGGGTTGGGGCTGTTTTCCCCTCTACCTTCCGGGTGCCGGGCCGGATCAGCCACGCCGTGTTGTGGGTAGCACTGGCAGTGCTACCCACCTTCGGGAATGTTCGTGAATACTCACAGATATGAACCAACCAGTTGCCATGGGCGATTTCCTCCGCAAGCGACGGGCCTCGCTGCGCCCCGCGGACGTCGGGCTGATGGACTACGGCACCCGCCGGGTTCCCGGGCTGCGGCGCGAGGAAGTGGCCATGCTGGCCGGCATGAGCGTGACCTACTACGCCAGGCTGGAACAAGGGCAGCACGTCAACGCATCCGACGCGGTCATCAACTCACTCGCCCACGCATTGGCACTGACAGAGGTCGAAAGAAAACACCTCTCCGACCTCTCCGGCATCAAACGCCGCCGGAAGGTTTCCCGGAACCGTCCGGATCATGTGCGGCCCGGGACAAAGCGCCTCGTCGATTCGATGGGGGCGGTTCCGGCAGTGGTACTGGGGAGACGCACCGAAGTCCTTGCCTGGAACCGGGCAGGACACCGCCTGGTCGCCTCCCATCTGGACTTCGACGCGCCGGCTACGCCGTCCGGGCGGCCGAACATGACCCGGATGCTCTTCCTTGATGAGGCCACACGCGCCCTTTACCCGCACTGGCGCTCCGAGGCCGGCCGTGCCGTCGCGTCCCTGCGACTGCTGTCCGGACGATTCGCCGATGACGCCGAACTCGCCGCGCTCGTGGGGGAACTGACCCTCAAAAGCTCCGAGTTTGCCGCCATGTGGGCAGAGCACCCCGTCGAGAACTGCATGTCCGGGCACAAAAAGCTGAGCCACCCCCAGCTCGGCTCCCTGGAACTTGGCTTCGAGGTCCTGACCATGCCGGACGAATCCGGCCACCGCATCCTCACCTACACCGCAGAGCCGGAAAGTGCGGCTGCGGCGGCCCTCACCCGGCTGCAGCGCCCGCCACTGACCGTGGCCCGGGAAGGGACGGCCTGACCCCGCCGGGCCTTGCGGTCCCGTCTCCGCCCCACCGTGCCCGAAAGTGCGGGACACTGGAAGTCACACCACCCACGGAAGCGGACCACACTTTGATTAATCTCCAGCAGGATGCCGACGGCTACATTCGGATGAACCGGCACTTCCCGGAAAGAGTCCGCATCGCCGTCACCTTTGCCGACGGCACCACGGAGGAGCTCTCCGGCGGCACGCTCAACAAGGCCTACGACGCCGCCCTGGCCGAATACCGCGCGCAGAACCACCTGGACGCGAGGGGATACTCCCGCTCGCCCAAGAAGAAGACCAGCTCCGGAAACAAGATCGAGTTCGTCCCCGTCCACCCCGGCATGGGGGACTGACTTTGAGGGAGTGGTTCAACTCGGCCGGGCTGGCCGCACCGGTGGACTTTGACGGGCTCTGCTCCGGATAACCCGCGTCCGCGTCGGCTTTCAGCGGGCCGCGATGTGCTCTGCAATGTATTTGGCGTCGCGACCCACACCCGCGACGATCGACGAACCGTGCCCGGTCAGCCACGGCAGCCCCACGGCGTACAGGCCCGGGTGCTCGGTGACCCCTCGCTGATGCCGCGGGTAGTTCCACTCGTCCAGCACCGGGATGTCCAGGATGCCGAAGTCCAGCCGGTAGCCGGTGGCCCAGATGACCGACGTGATGTCCGCAGCGTCGATGTTCAGCCGCGCTGGTTCGGACGGCAGCCACTCGTCCTTGCGTGGCGGGTCCGCATCCGGTGCCGTCATCCCTGCAGCGGCTATGTAGGCATCGAACATCGGCCTCATGCGCTGGTAGAACGTGCGCTCAACAACGCCCAGGCGCTCCGGAAGGTCGTCGCTGAAGGTGAGTTCGCCGTCGTCGGCTGCTTCCAGGTGCCCGTGCAGCCGGACGCCTTTGCGGCCGAGGTCCCGCAGGTGGATGTCGTGGCCGCCGTCGGCGCCGGAAACCAGCGGGTTGCACATGAAGCGCGCCGCGGGGGACGGCAACTGCCCCACGGTGAGGCCGTTCAGCCCGTACTCGGGCCCGTGCTCGGCAAGGTGCATCATCCAGAACAGGAGGTCCTGGCCGCGGTACCGGCGCGGCGCTTCCGGACAGGTGGACACCGCCAGGTGGATTTCCCGACCGACGGCGAGCAGTTCCTCGGCGATCTGCCCGCCCGACTGTCCGGTTCCCACGATCAGGACGGCGCCGTCCGGCAGCTGCTCCGGGTTGCGGTAGCTGTCGGTGTGCAGCTGCAGGATGTGGCCCGGGAAGCGCGCGGACAACGCGGGGATTTTCGGTTTCTGGTAGCCGCCGGTGGCCAGCACCACGTTGCGTGCCCGCCGGACGCCCTCAGTGGTTTCCACGGTGAAGCCGCCGCCCTCCGCCGGCGCGACCCGCGTGACGTCCGCGCCGGTCCGGACCGGCGCTCCGATGCTCGCCGCGTACTGCCGGAAGTACCCGATCAGCTCGTCCCGGGGCATAAAGGCGTCCGGTTCGGGACCGTCATAGGGCCTGCCCGGCAATGCCAGCGAGAAGTTCGGCGTGTTCAGGCAGAACGCATCCCAGCGGTCCTGCCAGGCACCGCCCAAGGCGGAACGCCGCTCCAGCAACCGATGTTCGACGCCGGCCCTGCTCAGCCAGTAGCTCGTGGCCAGGCCCGCTTGCCCGGCGCCAACGATGAGGGTGTCCAGAATCGGTCCCATGCAAGAAACCATACGCCGGGCCGGGCAGCATTCAAGGGGTGTTTGGCGCCGCGGGACCGGCACCGCGGCCGGCAGCGCCAGCCGGCCACCCGGCGTCGTGCGTCATTTTTCCGTTTGCACAGCGCCGCTGGCCTTAATTGCCGCCGGAGTCTGCAAGAATGCTGGAGGTGTCGGGCGGCTCAGCGCTCGGCACTGTCTGTTTTTGAGCCAGGCTTCGCGGCCGTGGAAGGTGGTACGGATGCCGATGTGGGCGCAGGCCATGTTCTGGGGAACCCTGGCAGGCGGCGCGCTGGTGCTGGGTTCCTGGCTGTCGTGGAAGTGGACCATCCCCGCGAAGCTGGTCTCCTCCATCATGGCCTTTGGCGCAGGCGTCCTCATCTCGGCGCTAGCCTTCGAGCTGGTGGACGAGGCGGTGGACGGCGGCGGTCTGTGGCCTACGGTGGCCGGATTCCTTGCCGGTGCCGTGGTGTACGTCAGCGCCAACGCCCTGCTGGCACGCTCCGGGGCCAAACACCGCAAGCGTTCCAAGGGCCAGCAGCCCTCCGAGAAGGACAGCCCGGGCAGCGGCACGGCCATCGCCGTCGGCGCCCTGCTGGACGGCATTCCGGAATCGGTGGTCCTGGGCCTCGGACTTATCAGTGCCGGCGCCGTCAGTCCCGCGATGCTCGCCGCCGTGTTTATCTCCAACGTCCCCGAAGGGCTCTCCAGCACGGCGGGCATGAAGAAAGCCGGGCGCAGCGCAGGGTATGTCTTCGGCGTCTGGGGAGGTATCGCGGTCCTGTGCGGGCTGTCCTCCCTGCTTGGCTACACGGCGCTGGAGAACGCGCCCGACGAAGCCGTAGCGTTCATCACCGCCGTGGCTGCCGGCGGCATCCTGGCCATGCTGGCGGACACCATGATCCCGGAGGCCTTCGAAGAGCACCACAACCTCACCGGACTCGTCGCGTCCGTGGGATTCCTCTCCGCCTTCACCATTCACCACGTGGGCGGCTAGGGCTGTAGGGGCTTGCCGGCGACGGCGGCCGCGGCGTGTCCCGGCACGTGCCGGTGATTGGCCGCGGCCACCGCCGTTACGGCGCGTAGGCGTCTCGCCCGCCTACGGCGTGGGGCTGCCGCCGTTGACGTTCAGCGTTTCGCCCACCACGTAGCTGGACTCTGCCGCCGCCAGGAACACATAGGCCGGCGCGAGTTCCGCAGGCTGCCCGGCGCGGCCCAGGGGAGTGTCCTTGCCGAACTCGGGCAGGGCTTCCTTCGGCTGGCCGCTGCTGACCTGGAGCGGGGTCCAGATCGGACCGGGTGCCACCGCATTGACGCGGATCCCCTTCGGCGCGAGCTGCTGGGCCAGGCCCTTGGTGAAGTTGTTGATGCTCGCCTTCGTGGTGGCGTAATCCACCAGCGTGGGCGACGGGTTGTAGGCCTGGATGGACGTGGTGTTGATGATGGTGGATCCGGCGGGCAGGTGCGGCACTGCTGCCTTGGTCAGCCAGAACATCGCATAGACGTTGGTCTTCAGCGTGTGGTCGAACTGTTCATCGCTGATCTCCCCGATGTCCTCCTGCGCCACCTGCTTGCCGGCGTTGTTCACCAGGATGTCCAGGCCGCCGAGTTCGCGCACCGCGGTGTCCACCAGTTCGCGGCACACGGCCGCGTCCTTCAGGTCGCCGGGAGCCTTGACCGCTTTGCGGCCTTCCTTCTCAATCAGGTTCGCGATCCGCGCGGCGTCTTCTTCTTCCTCGGGCAGGTAGGAAAGCACGACGTCGGCACCCTCCCGTGCAAAGGCGATCGCCGTGGCGGCGCCGATCCCCGAATCCGCGCCGGTGACAAGCGCCTTGCGCCCCTCCAGCCGTCCGGTGCCGCGGTAAGTGTCTTCGCCCAGGTCCGCCTTCGGTGTCAGCTTCGCGTCCAGGCCGGGCTCGGGCTGGTGCTGTTTGGGCGGCTCAATGTGCTCGTAGGCCGTCACGGGGTTCTTGAACGTGTACTGGTCGGTCATGGTGCTCCTCCGGAAGGGTTGCTCTCAACACGGACAGTCAGTCGTTGCCGGGTGGTCGGCTCGGACGCATGCTAAGCATGCTTACCAATTCACCCTAACGAGGGTATGCGGGAGCCGCAACGGGGCGGGCCGGCGGGTCGCGCGCCCGGGCCGGGAGGTTCCGGTCGGCCGCGACCCCCTGGTGTGACGGGCTCCACAAAAACGTCCGACGACGGAATGCCGGCTTCCGGGCGGCTGGGGCCCTCGTAGTCCGCGGGATTCCGGGGATTTTCGGTCTTGTCTGTGTGTTTGGGGGTGGATTTGTGTGGGGTGCGGTGGGCGTGTAAAGTAATTCGAGTCGCCGCCGCTGATGCGGAAAGATTGCGACCGACCCCCTTCTGAATGGCCTGGAAAACGGCGCTGTTATGGCGTGCGGTAACCGGGCGGGGACCCTTCCTGTGGTGCTTGTGGCTGGCGGAACGCCGGTTTGCATAGTGTGGCGGGATCGGGTAAGTTTGGGAAGTTGCTCCGGAGCGATCCTTGACCGTGTGGTTGTGGTGGTGCCGGGTGTGTCTGTTGTTTGAGAACTCAATAGTGTGCCAAGTTTGTTGATACCAATTTATTTTATGGATTGGTTGAATTGACTGGATCCGCCACCCCGTGGTGTGGTCTGGTTTTTACAGCTGGTTTCAAATTTTGTGCAGTCTGGTTCCGCGTTTTCCCGTGGTTCCTGGTTGTGTCTGTTTTTGTTTTACTTCAACGGAGAGTTTGATCCTGGCTCAGGATGAACGCTGGCGGCGTGCTTAACACATGCAAGTCGAACGATGAACCTCACTTGTGGGGGGATTAGTGGCGAACGGGTGAGTAACACGTGAGTAACCTGCCCTTAACTCTGGGATAAGCCTGGGAAACTGGGTCTAATACCGGATATGACTCCTCATCGCATGGTGGGGGGTGGAAAGCTTTTTGTGGTTTTGGATGGACTCGCGGCCTATCAGCTTGTTGGTGAGGTAATGGCTCACCAAGGCGACGACGGGTAGCCGGCCTGAGAGGGTGACCGGCCACACTGGGACTGAGACACGGCCCAGACTCCTACGGGAGGCAGCAGTGGGGAATATTGCACAATGGGCGAAAGCCTGATGCAGCGACGCCGCGTGAGGGATGACGGCCTTCGGGTTGTAAACCTCTTTCAGTAGGGAAGAAGCGAAAGTGACGGTACCTGCAGAAGAAGCGCCGGCTAACTACGTGCCAGCAGCCGCGGTAATACGTAGGGCGCAAGCGTTATCCGGAATTATTGGGCGTAAAGAGCTCGTAGGCGGTTTGTCGCGTCTGCCGTGAAAGTCCGGGGCTCAACTCCGGATCTGCGGTGGGTACGGGCAGACTAGAGTGATGTAGGGGAGACTGGAATTCCTGGTGTAGCGGTGAAATGCGCAGATATCAGGAGGAACACCGATGGCGAAGGCAGGTCTCTGGGCATTAACTGACGCTGAGGAGCGAAAGCATGGGGAGCGAACAGGATTAGATACCCTGGTAGTCCATGCCGTAAACGTTGGGCACTAGGTGTGGGGGACATTCCACGTTTTCCGCGCCGTAGCTAACGCATTAAGTGCCCCGCCTGGGGAGTACGGCCGCAAGGCTAAAACTCAAAGGAATTGACGGGGGCCCGCACAAGCGGCGGAGCATGCGGATTAATTCGATGCAACGCGAAGAACCTTACCAAGGCTTGACATGGGCCGGACCGGGCTGGAAACAGTCCTTCCCCTTTGGGGCCGGTTCACAGGTGGTGCATGGTTGTCGTCAGCTCGTGTCGTGAGATGTTGGGTTAAGTCCCGCAACGAGCGCAACCCTCGTTCCATGTTGCCAGCGCGTAATGGCGGGGACTCATGGGAGACTGCCGGGGTCAACTCGGAGGAAGGTGGGGACGACGTCAAATCATCATGCCCCTTATGTCTTGGGCTTCACGCATGCTACAATGGCCGGTACAAAGGGTTGCGATACTGTGAGGTGGAGCTAATCCCAAAAAGCCGGTCTCAGTTCGGATTGGGGTCTGCAACTCGACCCCATGAAGTCGGAGTCGCTAGTAATCGCAGATCAGCAACGCTGCGGTGAATACGTTCCCGGGCCTTGTACACACCGCCCGTCAAGTCACGAAAGTTGGTAACACCCGAAGCCGGTGGCCTAACCCCTTGTGGGAGGGAGCTGTCGAAGGTGGGACTGGCGATTGGGACTAAGTCGTAACAAGGTAGCCGTACCGGAAGGTGCGGCTGGATCACCTCCTTTCTAAGGAGCACCTACAGCAACCCTGCCCCGTGTATGCGGGTGTGGTGGTGTTGTCAGGAGTACGCCCGTTGCGCAGACGATAGTTCTGCGGCGGGTGCTCACGGGTGGAATATCAGCAAATAGCGGCCGCATGGTTTTGTCCTTGCCCAGTACGGATGCTCTTGAGTGTCCTGGAACGGCGGGGGCGGGGCGCAGGCGGTTTAGTGTTTGGCACACTGTTGGGTCCTGAGGCAACAGGACCGGGAGGGTTTCTTCCCGGGTTTTGTTTGTTTCTGGTTTCCTGGCTGCACCGATCACACGGTTGTTGTCCCTTTGCGGGGGTGCGTGTGTGGGGTGTGTGGTACGGGGTTGTTGTTTGAGAACTACATAGTGGACGCGAGCATCTTTTATAAGAAGCAATTTCCAAGAATATGAACCTGGATCTGGTTCTTCGCCTTTCGGGGTGGGGGATTGGTTTCTGTGGTTCTCTCGAAAATTAGCGTTTTTGATCTTTTGTGGTCAAGTTTTTAAGAGCACACGGTGGATGCCTTGGCATTAGGAGCCGAAGAAGGACGTAGGAATCTGCGATAAGCCTGGGGGAGTCGATAACCGGACTGTGATCCCAGGGTGTCCGAATGGGGAAACCCCGCCAGGGACGCGAGTTGCCTGGTGACCCGCATCTGAACACATAGGGTGCGTGGAGGGAACGCGGGGAAGTGAAACATCTCAGTACCCGCAGGAAGAGAAAACAATAGTGATTCCGTTAGTAGTGGCGAGCGAACGCGGATCAGGCTAAACCGTTCCATGTGTGATAGCCGGCGGGCGTTGCATGGTCGGGGTTGCGGGACTTTCCGTGCTGTCTCTGCCGGGACAGCGAGGTGTGATGTGCAGGCATAGGTGAACGGTCTTGAAAGGCCGGCCAGAGAGGGTGTGAGCCCCGTAACCGTAATGTTGTGTACCGCCTGGGAAGTATCCCAAGTAGCACGGGGCCCGAGAAATCCCGTGCGAATCTGTCAGGACCACCTGATAAGCCTAAATACTCCCTAATGACCGATAGCGGACCAGTACCGTGAGGGAAAGGTGAAAAGTACCCCGGGAGGGGAGTGAAACAGTACCTGAAACCGTGTGCTTACAATCCGTCGGAGCCAGTCTGATTCTGGTGACGGCGTGCCTTTTGAAGAATGAGCCTGCGAGTTAGTGTTACGTCGCGAGGTTAACCCGTGTGGGGCAGCCGTAGCGAAAGCGAGTCTGAATAGGGCGTTGCAGTGGCGTGATCTAGACCCGAAGCGAAGTGATCTACCCATGGCCAGGTTGAAGCGACGGTAAGACGTCGTGGAGGACCGAACCCACTTCAGTTGAAAATGGAGGGGATGAGCTGTGGGTAGGGGTGAAAGGCCAATCAAACTTCGTGATAGCTGGTTCTCCCCGAAATGCATTTAGGTGCAGCGTTGCGTGTTTCTTACCGGAGGTAGAGCTACTGGATGGCTAATGGGCCCTACAAGGTTACTGACGTCAGCCAAACTCCGAATGCCGGTAAGTGAGAGCGCAGCAGTGAGACTGTGGGGGATAAGCTTCATAGTCGAGAGGGAAACAGCCCAGACCACCAACTAAGGCCCCTAAGCGTGTGCTAAGTGGGAAAGGATGTGGAGTTGCGAAGACAACCAGGAGGTTGGCTTAGAAGCAGCCATCCTTAAAAGAGTGCGTAATAGCTCACTGGTCAAGTGATTCCGCGCCGACAATGTAGCGGGGCTCAAGTACACCGCCGAAGTTGTGGCATTCACATTTTATCCAAGCCGCCTCCTTTGTGGGGTTGGTTCAGGAGTGTGGATGGGTAGGGGAGCGTCGTGTGGGCAGTGAAGTCGCGGTGTAAACCAGCGGTGGAGCCTACACGAGTGAGAATGCAGGCATGAGTAGCGAAAGACGGGTGAGAAACCCGTCCGCCGAATGATCAAGGGTTCCAGGGTCAAGCTAATCTGCCCTGGGTAAGTCGGGACCTAAGGCGAGGCCGACAGGCGTAGTCGATGGACAACGGGTTGATATTCCCGTACCGGCGAAAAACCGCCCATGCTGAACAGGGGATACTAACCGCCCGAGACCTGCCCGATCACCCTTGTGGTGTGAGGGTTTTGGTGGAGCGCGGGACCTGATCCTGGGAGGTAAGCGTATTAACAGGTGTGACGCAGGAAGGTAGCCGAGCCGGGCGATGGTTGTCCCGGTCCAAGGATGTAGGGCGAACGGTAGGCAAATCCGCCGTTCATGATGCCTGAGACCTGACGGGACCCCTTTAGGGGGGGATTCGGTGATCCTATGCTGCCTAGAAAAGCATCGACGCGAGGTTTTAGCCGCCCGTACCCCAAACCGACACAGGTGATCAGGTAGAGAATACTAAGGCGATCGAGAGAATTATGGTTAAGGAACTCGGCAAAATGCCCCCGTAACTTCGGGAGAAGGGGGGCCCCAACCTTGATGGACACACGCTGTCCGGAGGGGATCGGGGCCGCAGAGACCAGGGGGAAGCGACTGTTTACTAAAAACACAGGTCCGTGCGAAGTCGCAAGACGATGTATACGGACTGACTCCTGCCCGGTGCTGGAAGGTTAAGAGGACCGGTTAGCCGCAAGGCGAAGCTGAGAATTTAAGCCCCAGTAAACGGCGGTGGTAACTATAACCATCCTAAGGTAGCGAAATTCCTTGTCGGGTAAGTTCCGACCTGCACGAATGGAGTAACGACTTCCCCGCTGTCTCAACCATAAACTCGGCGAAATTGCAGTACGAGTAAAGATGCTCGTTACGCGCAGCAGGACGGAAAGACCCCGAGACCTTTACTATAGTTTGGTATTGGTGTTCGGAGTGGCTTGTGTAGGATAGGTGGGAGACGTTGAAGCCCGGACGCCAGTTCGGGTGGAGTCATCGTTGAAATACCACTCTGGTCACTTTGGACATCTAACTTCGGCCCGTAATCCGGGTCAGGGACAGTGCCTGATGGGTAGTTTAACTGGGGCGGTTGCCTCCTAAAAAGTAACGGAGGCGCCCAAAGGTTCCCTCAGCCTGGTTGGCAATCAGGTGTCGAGTGTAAGTGCACAAGGGAGCTTGACTGTGAGAGAGACATCTCGAGCAGGGACGAAAGTCGGGACTAGTGATCCGGCGGTACATTGTGGAATGGCCGTCGCTCAACGGATAAAAGGTACCTCGGGGATAACAGGCTGATCTTGCCCAAGAGTCCATATCGACGGCATGGTTTGGCACCTCGATGTCGGCTCGTCGCATCCTGGGGCTGGAGTAGGTCCCAAGGGTTGGGCTGTTCGCCCATTAAAGCGGTACGCGAGCTGGGTTTAGAACGTCGTGAGACAGTTCGGTCCCTATCCGCTGCGCGCGCAGGAAATTTGAGAAGGGCTGTCCTTAGTACGAGAGGACCGGGACGGACGAACCTCTGGTGTGTCAGTTGTACTGCCAAGTGCACCGCTGATTAGCTACGTTCGGATGGGATAACCGCTGAAAGCATCTAAGCGGGAAGCTCGCTTCGAGATGAGATTTCCATACACCTTGTGTGTGAGAGGCCCCCAGCCAGACCACTGGGTTGATAGGCCGGATGTGGAAGCGAGGACTAACGACTCGTGAAGCTGACCGGTACTAATAGGCCGATAACTTACACCACACACCCCTTTCGTGAACGGATTCAAAAGACGTTCACACCATGAAAGGGGTAAAAGAAAACAAGACTGCTTGCGTCCACTATGTGGTTCCCAACCAACAAACCCGTTGCGTTGCAGGAACAAAACCACAACAAAATAACAACACCACACCTGCCCTAACACGGCAGGAGCATGTTGTAACCACTGATTTCCCAACCCTCAGCGCATGCCGGGGGTCCGGGTAGAAGGGTTACGGCGGTCATAGCGTGGGGGAAACGCCCGGTCCCATTCCGAACCCGGAAGCTAAGACCCACAGCGCCGATGGTACTGCACCCGGGAGGGTGTGGGAGAGTAGGTCACCGCCGGAACATCATTCAGGTCGAGAGCCCCAACCAGGCAACTGGTTGGGGCTCTCCCACGTTAACCACCAAAACCCCCACACCCACACCCAGACCCGGCCCACCCCCTCCCGACACACCCTCTCTCACATCCTGCACCCCCTTTTGCCGGACCCTCTCTCACATCCGGCACCCCTCCCGACACACCCTCTCTCACATCCGGCACCCCCTTTTACCGGACCCTCTCTCACATCCGGCACCCCTTCTACCGAACCCTCCCCCGCACATCCGGCGGCCGCCCGCCCGGGCACCCCGGTCGAACCCCGCCACAACTGAGAGAGCGTCCGGAAACAACCCGCCACAACCGAGAGAGCGTCCGGAAACAACCCGCCACAACCGAGAGAGCGTCCGGAAACAACCCGCCACAACCGAGAGAGCGTCCGGAAACAACCCGCCACAACTGAGAGAGCGTCGCCCGGGGCGGAACACCAGCTGTGCCGCCGTCGTTGTACTCACTGGGTTTGGGACGCCGGGTATCGGCAAGTCCATCATCGATTGGGAGTTACTTCATGGCTGCACGAACCATCGTCATCACCGGAGCTAGCGACGGCATCGGAGCCTCCGCCGCGCGGACGCTGGCCAAGGCAGGGGAGCGGGTGGTCGTCGTCGGGCGTTCTGCGGAAAAGACCCGAGCCGTGGCGGAGGAGGCCGGCGCTGACTACTTCGTCAGCGATTTCGCTGACCTGTCCCAGGTGCGTGCGCTGGCGGCCCAGCTGAGGGAAAAGTACCCGCGGATTGACGTCCTGGCCAACAACGCCGGCGGGATCATGGGCAAGCGCGAGCTGACGGTGGACGGTCACGAGAAGACTTTCCAGGTGAACCACCTGGCGCCCTTCCTGCTCACCACGGAGCTGATGGACGTCCTGACGGCAAGCAATGCGACGGTGATCAATACGTCGAGCGCGGCAAACGCGTTCGGATACGTGGACATTAATGACCTCGACGCCGCCGGGAAGTACTCCATCAACAAGGCCTACGGCACTTCCAAGCTCGAGAACATTCTCTTCACCACAGAGCTGCACCACCGGTACAACGCCTCCGGCATTTCCACGGCCGCATTCCACCCTGGAGGCGTGGCCACCAACTTCGCGGCAGAATCCAGCAGCTGGTTCCGGTTCGCCTACAAGACCTTCATCAAGCGGTTCATGCTCACCCCGGAGCAGGGCGCAGACACCCTCGTATGGCTTGCGACCACCAAGCCGGGGCAAGACTGGGTGTCCGGCGCTTACTATGCCAAGCGGGCGCTGGCCAAAGCCAACAAGCAGGCCTACGACGCCGAGCTAGCCCGGCAACTCTGGGACCGCAGCGAAGCCCTGGTCAGCACGGACAAGCTCAACCAGCGAAGCTGACCCGGGACTGCTCTCCCTGCGGGGTACATCGCGGCCCTGCGTCGCCCCTGCTACGACCTGAGTGGGATCCGTGCGGCCGAGGGAATCGACGGGTAAGGCAACCTTTAACCGGACCCTGTCAGCCTTCGAGACGCAGTCCCTGCATCTCGTCGATCGCATCTGCCGAGCGGAGCAGTGCCAGGTCCAGCCCGGACTCAGGCTCGGGGTGGGAAAAGAGGTAGCCCTGCAGGGAATCGCAATCCAGGTTGGTCAGGTAACCGGCCTGGGCTGCGGTCTCGATTCCTTCCGCTGTCACCGTCAGGCCCAGGCTGTGGGCCATGTTGATCATCGAGTTCAGGATGGGCAGTTTCTCCGCGCCGGTACGCACCATGGAGACAAAAGAACGGTCAATCTTGACCGCGTCCACCGGGAGTTCCTGCAGCCGTCCCAGCGAGGAGTACCCGGTACCGAAATCGTCCAGCGCCACCCGCACTCCGGCATCGCGGAGCAGGTCCAGCTGCCGGATCACATGTGCGTCCGGATCAAAGAAGACGCTCTCCGTCACCTCAAGCACCAGCTGCCGGGGATCCGCGCCGCAGGATGCTGCCAGCTGCAGGACGCCGTCGGCGAACTTGCAGTCTTTCAACTGCACACCCGAGATGTTGACCGCCACCGAGCGGGTGGCATCCCCGGCGAGCCATGGCCGCAGCTCCGTGAAGCTGTGCCGCATGACCTGCATGCCAATGGCCGAAATCAGGCCGCTACGTTCTGCGGTCGGAATGAACTGCCCGGGCGGAACCAGCTCACCGTCCCGTTTCCATCGGGCCAACGCTTCAAACTGCACCACTTCACCAAGCTTTGGCGAAATCACCGGCTGGTAGTGGACCATGATCTGCCCGGAGTCCACGGCAAGCCGGAGGCCGGCCTCCATGTCCGTCCGCTGGACCAGCGCCGTCATCATTTCCGGCTCAAACCTCATGTACCGGTTCTTGCCCGCGGCCTTCGCAGCGTACATGGCCACGTCAGCCTGGCGGAGCAGCTCGGAGGCCGCCACGTCCGGTCCCGCCGAGGCCAATCCGAGACTCAGGCTTGGACGGAGCATTGTCCCGTCGATCCACATGGGCACATTCAAGGAGTCGACGATGCGCTCCGCAATGGCATCAGGTTCCGGCGAACCTGTCAGCAGCACCACGAACTCGTCCCCGCCCAGGCGGGCAACGGTGTCGTCGGGACGGACACACGACCGGAGCCTGCGCGCCACTTCAGTCAGCATCTCGTCACCGGCATGATGGCCCAGGATGTCATTGACTTCCTTGAAGTCGTCCAGGTCCAGCAGAAGGACGTCAACGGTCCCGGCTCCGGTGCCACGGAGCGATGCAGCCAGCTGGTCATGGAACAGCTTCCGGTTGGCCAGGCCGGTCAGAGGGTCCTGGAACGCCAGCGCTTTGAGCTGTTCTGCCTGCTCGGCGAGGTCGGCCAGGGCCTGTTTCGCCTGGTCCTGGGCAGCCAGCCGCGGGGTGACGTCGCGGAAGCTCCACACCCGGCCCACCACTTTGTCAGCCACTTTCTGCGGACGCGAATACCGTTCGAAGGTCCGGCCGTCGGTAAATTCCAGGATGTCGTTGCTCTCCGCCAGCGGGTGCTCGTAGAGATCACGGACTTTATCGAGGAAACTTTGGGGCCGTTTCAGCAGCCCGAGCACGTAGCTGATCACTGCATCGTCATCATGGGTGGCCAGCAGTTCACGCGGAATGCCCCACATGGACACGAACTGCTCGTTCACACCGGCGATCTGGCCATCCGTACCCACAACGAGAATGCCGTCAGCCGTGGATTCGAGGGTGGCGCTCAGCAGGGACATCGCCTCGCGCAACCCGTCATCGGGTTCTTCGCGATGCGTCATGTCCCGCACCGACACGGACATGCAAAGGCCGGCGGCTATCTCCAGGAGACCGCACGCTATCTCGCCCTTGAACTCCGTGCCGTCCTTCCGGAGCCCGTACGCCTCGAACGGTGAACCGTAGCCGGAAGGCGGACCCGAACGGAAGGCCTTAAAGAGCCGCTGGAAGCCCAGGCGGTAGCCCTCGGCAAGAACGATCCGATGATCATGGCCTACGAGTTCGTGCCGTGAGTAACCAAACACGCGCTCAGCGGCAGGATTCATGAGCATCACGGTGCCGTCCTGGGCCAGCACCAGCAGGGCGTCGGGCAGCGAATCAATGATGGCCTGGTAATCCCGGCCCGAAACGGACCCCGGTTCCTTACTTCCCTGCGCCGCCATCAGAGCGCCTTAAACACAAAATGAGACCGCAACTGCTTCATTGAATGTCCTCCCCTCCGCACATCATAGAGCGCAAAGGCAAGAACCGCTTGTCACGTGATCGGCTGTGGAACCAGCCCCGCTCCCGTCCCCAGCCCGCGAACCGTCCAGCCCTCCGCCTGCCATGCTGCGGCGTCCAGGACGTTGCGCGCGTCCAGCACCGTGCGGCGTCGCACCAGCGCCCCCGCAACCACCGGCGACAACGAACGGTATTCGTCCCACTCCGTCAGCAGCAGCACCAACTCGGCGCCGTCGAGCGCCCGGTCGGTGCACGCCTCGAACCGCAGCTGCGGGTACCGCATCGCCGCATGGGTGACAGCCTTCGGATCGGTCACGGTCACGTGCGCTCCGGCCGCGGCCAGCTGCAGGGCGACGTCCAGGGCAGGGGAATCCCGGATGTCGTCAGTGTCCGGTTTGAACGCTGCACCCAGCACCGCCACCGCCCGGCCGGACAGAGTGCCGCCACACAGCCCGCTGGCGATCTCCACTGTCCGCGATCGCTGGCCCAGGTTGATGGCATCCACCACACCCATCCACTCGTCCACCGACCCCACACCGAGGGCGGCCGCCTGGGCCCGGAAACTGCGGATGTCCTTGGGCAGGCAGCCGCCGCCGAACCCCAGCCCGGCATGAAGGTACCGGCTGCCGATCCGCGGATCCAGGCCCATCGCTTCACTCAGCTCGGTGACGTCCGCCCCGGACGCGTCACACAGTTCGGCCATCGCGTTGATGAAACTGACCTTCGTGGCCAGGTACGCGTTCGCCGCCGACTTGATGAGTTCCGCCGTGGCAAAGTTGCACACCAGCCGCGGAATCCCGGCGCTCAGCAGCGGCCCGTACACGGCATCCAGGGCTGCGGTCACACCGCGCGCGGCACCGCTCGCCCGATCAAAAGCGGCGGCCTTTCCTCCCGGAACGCCGTAAACCAGGCGGTCCGGCACCAGCGAATCCTTCACCGCGGTGCCCTGCCGCAGGAACTCCGGATTCCAGCCGAGCAGCACATCAGGCCGGCCTGACAGCATTCCCGCCAGCACGTCGACGGTCCCCACCGGCACCGTTGATTTACCCACGACGGCGGAGCCCCGGCCCAGGTGCGGCAGGAGACTTTCGGTGGCGGCCAGCAGGTAGCTGAGGTCGGCGCCGTCGGACGTCTTGGACTGCGGGGTGCCCACGCAGAGAAAGTGCACGCGCGCGCCGGCCGCGTCCGCGAAGTCGGTGGAGAACGTCAGCCGTCCGGTGGCCCGGCCGTCCTGCAGGAGCTCGTCCAGGCCCGGTTCGAAAAACGGGGCGAAACCTCGGGCCAACTGCTCCACCTTGGCGGCGTCGACGTCGATGCCCACCACAGTGTGCCCCATCGACGCCAGCGTTGCGGCGTGCACGGCACCAAGATACCCGCAGCCGATCACGGAAATTCTCACAGCGTTGCTCCTCTTTTGGTTTGCACAGGCTCAACCACCGGGAGCCGTCCGACAGGCTCAAGCACCGGTTCACCGGCGATCACTGCCCGGTAATGCCGGACCAGCTCCGCGCTCAACGCCGGCCACGTCCGCCCCTGCACCGAGGCGTGGGCTGCCGCGGCGAACGCGCGGCGTTTGGCGTCGTCGCCTATCAGGTCCATGACATGTGCCCGCAGTCCGGCGAGGTCGCCCGGCTTGTACAGCCAGCCGGTGCGGGAATTCTCCACCAGGTCCAGCGGACCGCCCCGGCCCGTGGCCACCACCGGCACGCCCGACGCCATGGCCTCCTGGATGGTCTGGCAGAAGGTCTCAAACTCACCCGGATGCACGAACAGGTCGAAGGACGCCACCGCCCTGGCCAGCTGCTCACCGCCCAGGAACCCCGTAAACACGGCGTCCGGCAGGGCTTCCTGCAACGCCTCGCGCTGCGGGCCGTCGCCCACGATCACCAGCCGCGTGCCAGGCACATCGGCCAGCACGGCCAGGTCCTCCACCTGCTTTTCAACGGCCAGCCGGCCCACATAGCCGATGATCCGCTCGCCGCCCGGGGCCACGGATGCCCGCCACCCGTCGTCGCGCTTTCCCGGCGCAAACCGCGCGGTATCCACACCGCGCCGCCACATGTCCACCCGCAGAACTCCGCGGCCGCGCAACTGGTTCAGCGCGAAAGTCGATGGCACCAGCGTCCGGGAAGCCAGCAGATGGATGTTCTCCACCCGGTTCCAAGCCCAGTTCTCCATAAACGGCACACCGTAGCGCGCCGCGTAGCTGGGGACCTCGGTCTGGTAGATCGCCACCGTCGGAATCCCCAGCTGGTGCGCCGCCTGCACCGCCCGCCAGCCGAGCACGAACGGGGACGCAAGGTGAACAACATCAGGCGCGTAATCGGCAAGGATTCTCTTGACCCGGTTCACACCGCCCAGCGCCACCCGCACGTTCGTGTAGCCGGCCAGCGGCACCGACGGAAGCCGGTGCACGAACGCGCCGTGCACCACATCCAGGACCTCCGTGTCCTGGGTGGACGGGGCGATCACCATAACGTCATCGCCCCGCTCCTGCAGGTGCTCAAGCACCCGAAGGATGGAGTGCGTAACCCCGTTCATCAATGGCAGGAATGATTCGGCAACGATTGCGATCCTCACCCCTCCACGGTGCGGGCGGCGCGTTGCGCCGAGGGGGAGCAGGCATGACCGGAAAGGGAAGGTTGGGTTAACAGCCGGACTGGGTTGAAACACGACGACGGCGGTGCTCGCCGCCGGGGGCCGCTGCCGCGGTCACTCGGGGGTGGACCGGCCCTTCACCGGGCCGGGACACTGCCCCCTGCCACCTCCAGGCAGGCAAGGGACAGCATCCGGGCGGTCCCGGCGTCAGCGGCCGGCCACCTCGCTTGCCCGACCCATCGGGTCGGGCCAGTTGCCGATGCGGGCGTTCATGGGGTCGGGCCAGTTGCCGATGCGGGCACGGGCAGGTGCGGAGCGGACGATTGCGGTGGCGCTGAAGTGCTGGGTGTGGATGGACATGACTTTTCTCCTGACTGAGTTTTGATCCTTACGCCGGCGGCGTAGGTGGGCCTGCTCTGCCTGAATGAGCGCAGAGGTGACCTGCTCAGTCGGGGGAAGACCCCGGATCGAAGGACGGGCTCGCGGCCAGGGTCAGCGCCGCGTCGGGCACCAGGCAGTGTCCGGCGTCGTGCAGCGGGTTCCAGAACCCGGCGACGTCGGCCGCTGCCTCGGCGCCGGCGCTGCCGGTGCCTGTCGGCCCCGAACCGGACTGGTTCTGGGGGCTGGCGAAACGCAGTTCCATGTCCTGCCCGGGCGCCGGCGCCGCCGAAACAACGTAGCCAATCGTGGCGGCCAGGGCCCGCATGGCCTGCGTATTCGCCAGGAACTGCAGCGGTGAAACCGCGCCGCGGTCCGGCAGCGGAGCGGCGCTGACTTCCTCGGGGTGCACACGGCCGGCAGGGGAAACCGCCTCAACGCCCCTGACAGGTTCCGCCGCTTGCGAGCGAACGGCCGACGGCGGGGCATCAGTTCCGCCCGAACGCCCGGGGGCGGCCGCCTCCGGCAACTGCAGCGGAACGTGCGGCAGTGGAACCTCAGGCAGCAGAACAGGTCCCGGCAGAGCGGGAACGGGCACGGCCGGAAGCTGCACCGTTGGAACAGCAATGTCCGGCAGTGCGGGTGCGAGGGAATCCACCACCGACACGACCCCGTCGGCTGTGGCGGTCACCGTTTCGCTGACCGTGTCAACGAACGGCGGGTCCGTGAGCGGAATATCCGTGATCAGCGGAGCGGCACTGTCTGCCACCTTTGCCACTACCTCTGGTGTCCCGCTGACCACCGGGTCCACGACGTCGACGACGGCCGCCGCTGTGTCGGAGACCGGAAACGGCACAGCGGCGACCGGAATCGGCACAGCGGCGACCGGAACCGCAACGTCCTGGATTGTTACAGCAGGGGTGCCCAGCGGGTCCGGATCATCGGATGCGGCGTTCGCGGTCCCGGCGAACCAGGCCATCCAGGCGAAGCAGAGAAGGACCCCCAGGAATAATGGGCGCAAGGCAGTCCGGCAACGATCACGGTAAATCCCGCCCACCCAGATCACCCCCAGAGGCAATGGAAAATCAGGATACGCCCGGTGCTGCCTGACCGTCCAGACCCCCGTGCTTGCGGAGTATCAGAGGGCAGACCGGCAAGCGCCGGCCTTCCTTCGCGCGACCCTCGGCGGCAAGGGCAGCCGGAAGCGCGGCTCACTGCCCGCCGTCGTGCCTTAACACCTCCGGAAGTTCATCCACATAGACGGTCTGCGGCGGATCGTAGTAGATGACCAGAACCTCGTCGCCCACGGCAAAAACACTCGTTTTGTCGAACGGGTGGGCGTGAAAGGCCATGGTGCCGCCAAGATACGGCAGCATGACTTCGCCGATGGTGCCCGGGCCGATGCGCCCCGTCACCCGCCCGATCTTGCCCGTTAAGCTGCGGTCCACGTCCTTACGCATCTGGGGCTTTCGCCGGTCGTTTGCCTTCCCTGCTGTTCTTCAGCGCCGAGGAGAGGGCCGGAAGGTAGTCGCCCACCTGGGCCAGGATCCCGCCCAGCATCTTGTTGACGCCTTCCCCGCCGTTGAGGACTGTCATCTGTCCCACGTGCGAGAACGGCTCCGCTGCCGCCGCGATGATGGCCGGCATGTTCTCGGCAAGTTGCTGCGAAATAACGGCGTCCTGGTTGGTCCCCAGCGCCTCGGCGCGGGCCTTGATGCCCTCCGCTTCCGCCAGCGCCTTGGCCTTGATGGCCGAGGCGGCGGCATCGCCGCGGGCCCGGGTTGCTGCAGCTTCTGCCTCGCCGGTGACCTTGGTGGCGCCGGCCGCGGCCGCAGCGGCGGTGGCATTTGCCTGGGCCTGCAGTTCCGTCCGCCGGGCGTTCACCTGGGCTTCGAGTTCGGTGCGGCGGGCCAGCGCCTCGGCGGCGCTGATGTCCGCCGCCTTCTGGCCCTCGGCGTCCGTGCGCTTGGCGTAGGCCTTGGCGTCGGCGGGCTTGCGGATGGTGGTTTGAAGTTTCTGCTCTTCACGGTCCGCCTCGAGCTTGGCTACCTCCGTTTCCTGGACCACCACCTGCTGCCGCGCCGTCGCATCCGCCAGCGGCCCGGCCTGGGCCGCGTTGGCCTTCGCCCGTTCGGCATTGGCCTGCGCCACCGACTGCCTTATGGCCGAAACGCTCTGCGCATCAGCAATGAGTGCGGCGGCCTCCGCTTCCTTCTCCGCCGCCTCGCGGTTCCTGGTGGCCTCGGCGATGCGGGCTTCCATCTTCACCTGGGCAATGTGCGGCTTGGCGATGTTCTGGATGTAGCCCGTGGGGTCCTGCAGGTCCTTGATCTGGAGCGAATCCACCACCAGGCCCAGCTTCTCCATTTCCACACCGCTGGCGCTGCGGACCTGTGAACCGAGCTTGTCCCGCTCGCGGATGATCTCTTCCATGGTCATGCTGCCAATGATCGACCTCAGGTGTCCTTCAAAGACGTTATAGACCTGGCTTTCCATTTTGGGCTGTTGGCCCAGAAAGCGCCTGGCCGCATTTGCAATGAACGGCGGGGCGTCGCCAATTTTGTAAATAACAACACCCTCCACAATTACCTGGATGCCCTGCGAGGTAACACAGGAAACTTTGAGCTCAGTTTCGTTCAGGGTGAGTGAGAGGGTTCGTACTGTCTGAAGACCGGGAAATACCAGCGCACCCTTGCCGGTGACAATCTTAAAGTCCATTCCGGCCCGTGTTTCCAGGGTTCCGCGGGTCAAGCCGGAGATGATCAGGGCCTCGTTAGGTTCAGCCACCTTCCACATCAGCTTTATTGCCACCCAGATAAAGCCGACGACGAGAACCACCCCGATGATGGCAGCAATTAGCGGGAAGAATGCTGACAAGTCCGGCATGGCCAGGTCCTTTCGAGGGTGTGGATCAGGCATTTCGGTAAAGCCCCAATATTCCAGCTGTTCGTTCCTGAAAGGCCGGAATGCGGGTAATTCCGAACGGCCGGGCCAGCTGTTGTAGACAGTCTGATCGGCGTCCGCCGGGAAGTCCAGCAATTCGGCGGGACAGGGGGAAGAAGGCCCCTGTTATGGTGCCTGCAGCTGTGGAAAGCTGGGACATGGGTCCGAGGACTGATCCGGAGAGGACATCTGCCATGCGTGGAATTCCCGGATGGGCCCTCCGGGTCGCGTGGGACACCTGGTGCGCCGAGCGCGGGGGCCTCGAAGCGATCAACCGCCTGCAGCAGGCCCGGCTTGCTGAACTCGTGGAGTTCGCCCGGTCCGCGTCGCCATACTATCGCCGCCTTTACCGGGACCTCCCGGACACGGTCGCCGAGCCGAGCCAGCTTCCGCCGGTGGGCAAACGCGACCTGATGGCGAACTTCGACGACTGGGTGACGGACCCGCACATCTCGTTGGCGAAGCTAAAGTCGGAACTGCTCTCCGACCTCTCACAGCTGGGCAGCCTCTACCGCGGGCACTACCTGGTGGTGACCACGTCCGGGACGTCGGGTGAGCCGGCCGTCCTGATCCATGACCGGTTCTCCTGGGTGATGGTGAACGTGGTGGTCCGGGTCCGGGAACGCCATACCCTGGTGAGGGCCTCGGAAGTGCGGGACTTCCTGCTCCGCGGAGTGCGGGCGGCGGCCCTCGTGGCGGCTGGCGGCCACTACGCCGGTGTCGTGTTGACCGAAAACGCCCGACGGCGTGCCCCCGCCATTGCCCGGCGCCTCCGGGTCTTCTCGGTACTCCGGCCCCTCCCGGAGCTGGTGGCGGAACTCAACACCTTCAAACCGACCCTGCTCTTCGGCTATCCGAGCGCGGTGATCCAGCTCGCCGCGGAGCAGAAAGCCGGGCGGCTCAGGATACGGCCTGTCCTGGCCATTTGTTCCGGCGAGAACCTGTCCGCCACCGGACAGGCATCCATCGAAGCGGCGTTCGGCTGCCGGGTCACCCAGCGCTATCTTTCCTCGGAGGTCCCGGCGCTGACCAGCCAGTGCCGGCACGGCGCCTTCCACGTCAACACGGACTGGTACATCCTCGAACCCGTGGACGCGAACTACGCGGCGGTCCCGGCCGGAAACACCTCCCACACAGTACTCGTCACCAACCTTGCCAACCGGGTGCAGCCACTGCTCCGCTACGACCTCGGCGACCGGGTCACGGTTGCGACGGAACCGTGCCGGTGCGGCAGCCCGTTTCCGTCCGTCAGTATCGACGGCCGGACGGGGGACCTTGTCTCCTTTGCGGCACCGGACGGGAGCACCGTAACAGTCCTCCCGCTGGCACTCGGCACGGTGATCGAGGACACACCAGGCGTGCGCAGGTTCCAGGCCATCCGCACGGGACCGGGGAACCTGAGGGTGCGGCTCGAGGCGTTGCCGGGTGCCGCCTTGGCCGGCGTGCGCACAGCGGTGACGGAGCGGCTGGACGGGTACTTCGCTGCCGTTGGCGCCGGACCGGTTGCGATAGAGCATGCGGATGAGTTGCCCCGGCCCGACCCCAGTGGAAAGTTCCGGCAGGTCTGGTCCGCGGGGTGAGCAGACACTGGGGTTAGTGGGCGGGTTCTGCCACCGGCTGGGCCGCCACCACCGGGTGGTCCCGGCCCAGGTTGCCCAGGCCCGAGGCGCCCTGCGGTGACCCCAGTTCCTCGAAGAACTCCACGTTGGCCCGCACGTAGTCGGCCCACTCGTCCGGGACGTCGTCCGAGTAATAGATGGCCTCGACCGGGCATACGGGATCGCACGCGCCGCAGTCCACGCACTCGGACGGGTGGATGTAGAGCGAGCGTTCGCCCTCGTAAATGCAGTCCACCGGACACTCGTCGATGCAGGCCTTGTCCTTGACATCCACGCACGGCTGCGCGATCACGTAGGTCATGGCGCGCTACACACCGGTGTAGACGGTTTTGCCCCAGGTGAAGAAGTCCAGTGCGGACCTCCCCTGTTCGCGGAACGTGTTGGTGGAGGAGTCCTTCACGCCGCCGAACGGCACGTTCAGGTCCAGGCCCGCCGTCGGCCGGTTGACCTTGACCACGCCGGCCTGCGCCCGGGCGGCGAAGTCGGTGGCGAGCTTCAGCGAATCCGTGCAGATGCCGGCGGTGAGGCCGTAGCGGGAGTCGTTGATCGCGGCGAGACCGGCTTCGTAGTCGGCCACTTCGAGGACAGCTACCACCGGCCCGAAGATCTCCTCGGTGACGGCGGCGTCGTCGAACGGCAGACCGGTGAGCACGGCGGGCGGAAAGAACAGCGGGCGGTCCGCGTCGCCGTCGTGCGTTCCGTCCAGGATCCCGGAACCGGCCAGCAGCGTGGCTCCCCGTTCGACGGCGGAACGCACCGCCGCGGTGTTCTGCTCGAACTGCTGGCTGCTCACCACGGCGCCCATGGCTGCGTCCATGCCGTCGCCGGGGGTATAGGCGGCGGCTTCCTCGGTAAGCGCGTCAAGGAACGCGGCGCGGATGCCCGGCATGACGTAGACGCGGGACGTGGCGGTGCAGGCCTGGCCGGTCAGCGCGAAGGCGCCGCCGGCCACCACCTTGGCGGCCTTGCGGGCGTCGGCGTCGTCCAGTACCAGGACACCGTTCTTGCCGCCCATTTCCAGCTGCACGCGGGCGCGGCGTGCGTTGAGGATTTCCTGCAGGCCCAGTCCCACGTTGGTGGAACCGGTGAAGGACAGCCCGGCGATGCGCCGGTCGCGGGCCAGGGCGTCGCCCACCACGCGGCCCTTGCCGTGCACCACGTTGAACACCCCGGCGGGCAGCCCCGCGTCCTGCAGGGCCCGGGCGAGGTGGGTGGCGGAGAGCGGCGTCAGCTCGGCGGGCTTGATGACCACGGCGTTGCCGCTGATCAGTGCGGGGGCGGATTTCCACGCCGGGATGGCGATGGGGAAGTTCCAGGGGGTGATGAGTCCGACGACGCCGAGCGGCTCGCGGCGGGTGGTGATGGTGGTGTCCGGCAGGCCGCTGGGCAGCACCTCACCGGTGGCTGCCCAGCCGAGGGAACCGAAGAAGCGCAGCACGTCGGAGGCACGTTTGACCTCGCCCTTGGCTTCGGCGAGGGTCTTGCCTTCCTCCCGGACCAGGTCCTCGGCGATGGCGGCCTGGCGCTCGATCAGCAGGTTTCCGGCCGTGATGAGGATTGCGCCGCGGGACGGTGCGGGCAGTGCTGCCCATCCCGGCTGCGCTGCCGCGGCGGCCGTGATGGCGGCGTCCACGTCAGCGGCGGTGCCGCTGGGGGAGAGGGCGGCGAGTTCGCCCGGGCGGGCCGGGTTCACCCGCTCGGTGTCCGCCTCGCCCAGCCATTCGCCGTTGATCAGGTGCCGGGCGGTGATGAGTTCGCGGTCGGTGGATGAAGAGACGTCGGTCGCTGTGGAAGTCATGGTGTTCCTTTGGAAGATCGTGAATGGGGGGAGGCCTACAGGCTGCGGATCAGGCCGCCGTCGCACCGGAGCGCGACGCCGGTGATGTACGACGCCGGGGCGCTGCAGAGGAAGGCGGCGGCGGCGCCGAACTCCCCGGGTTCGCCGTAGCGGCGGGCGGGGATGGTCTTGCGGGACTCGAGCTGGATTTCCTCGACCGTCGTGCCGCGCCGCTTGGCGGCGGCCTGGTCGAGTTCGGCCACGCGGTCCGTGGCGATCCGCCCCGGAAGGAGCATGTTCACCGTGACGGCGTCCAGGGCCACCTCGGCGGCGAGGGTTTTCAGGTAGCCGGCCAATGCCGCCCGCCCTGTGTTGGAAACGGCCAGGTTGGGCAGCGGCGCCGCCACTCCGCTGGAGCCGACGGCGAGGATGCGGCCCCAGCGCCGTTCCCGCATGCCCGGAAGCACGCGGGAGATCAGGGCGTGGTGCGGCTTGACCAGCAGTTCGAAGGCCGCGGCAATGTCCTCGGAGCTGAGTGTTGCGGCAGCCCCTGGCCTGGGCCCGGGGCCGTTGAGCACCAGGATGTCGACGGGGCCGAGGTCCGCCACGGTCTGTTCGACGGCGGAGTCGATGCCTTCCGGCGTGGTGAGGTCCGCCTCGATGGCGATGGCACCTGTTCCGTACGCGGTGTGCAGGTCCGCGGCGATCTCCTTGGCCCGGTCTCGCCTGCGGCCTGTGACTGCGACGCGCACGCCTTCGGCGGACAATGCGCGGGCCACGGCCAAGCCAAGACCGCCGGTCGAGGCCGCCACAAGGGCTGTTTTTCCGGCGATTCCGAGGTCCATCAGAAGCTCCCTACAGAGGTGTGGCTGGTGGCAATATGCGGTGCGGCGTTGGCTTGAGCCGGGCCAGCCGGGGATTCCAGCGCGGCAGCTGCCTCCCGCAGATGGGTGAGCATGCTGTAGCGCAGCTTCTCCGGGAATGCCGCGGCCGGAGCCCGGACGCCGGAATCCGTGATGAGGCCGCGCTTCCGCAGGCACTCTTTGCGGACGGCCAGCGCGATTTTGGCCTGCTGCTCGAAATTGATCAGCGGCAGGTACGGCAGCAGCTGGTCGCGTGCGGCTTCATAGCCGTCGCGCTGCCACGCCCGGACGCAGGCGATCAGTGCCTCGGGATAGGAGAATCCGGTCATGGCTCCCGCCGCGCCGGCCATGAGTTCGTCCAGCAGGCCCTGCCCGCCCAGTCCGCCGAACACGGACACTCCGACGGCGGCCGTAAGGTCCGCGATGGCAACGCTGGTGGGCGGTGCTTCCGCCTTCACCGCGACCACGAAGCTGCACCACGTCACCACTGACACGAGGGCCGTGGTGCTGATGCTGACGCCGCTGGCCAGCGGGTAGTCCTGCAGCACCACCTTGGCGCCGGTGGCCCGGTGGATGGCGTCCAGGTGGGCGATCACCACCTCCGGCCGGGGCGAGTTGGCCTGTACCATCACGGCCGCAAGGCGCTCGCCGGCCACAGCCTGGGCAGCCGTGATTTCGTCGATGGCGGGCCTGGTTGCCAGTGCGGTGATGCCCACAACCAGTGGCAGGTCCGTGCATTCGACGGCGATCTCGAGCACCTGGCGCCGCTCCTCAGCGGTCAGTGCGGCCGCTTCGCCGAACACACCCAGGACGGTCAGCCCCGTGGCGCCGATGGCTTCGTAGTGTTCCACCAGCCCGGAGAGGCTGTCCAGGTCAACATCCAGGGTGCTGCCCTGGAAGGGTGTGGCAACAACGCCCCAGACGCCCGGTGACAGCGACTCGCGTGCCGAGCTGTCCATTGAGGGTGCGTCCTGCATCGGGTTCTCCTTTTGTTCGTTCTGCATCTCGTTCTGCATCAGCGGCCGGGCCAGACCGGCGGCCGCTTTTCCTGGAAGGCGCGCACACCTTCGGCCGAGTCCTCGCTGTCCAGCGCGGCCATGAGGGCCGGCAGCCGGAGCCCGCGGGCCTCCGTGGCGGTGAGGTGCCCGGTTTGCGTGACCATCTGCTTCACGGCCCGGACGGAGGTGGGGGCGCAGGCGAGGATCTGGTCCACCCAGCGCTGCACTGCGGCGTCGAGCTCGTCTGCCGGGACCACCTCGTTGACCAGTCCCATGGACTGCATTTCCGCGGCGTCCGCCTTCCGTCCGGTGAGCAGCATTCCCATCGCCTGCGTGTAGGGGATGCGGCGCACCAGCTGGTGGATGCCGCCGTCGAGCGCCAAACGCCCCACGCGCGGTTCCGTCAGGCCGAATCTGGCGTTCTCCGACGCCACCACGATGTCGGCGCCGAGCACGATCTCCATGCCGCCGCCCAGCGCGTAGCCGTTGACCCGGGCGATCACCGGGATGTCCAGCGACGTGCGCAGGCTGAGGCCGCCGAAGCCGTTGGGGTCCAGGCCGGCCCAATACTCCAGGCCGGTCTTGTCCACGGCGGAGGCGGACATGTCCGCCCCGACGCAGAATGCCCGGGTGCCTGCGCCGGTGACCACCACGGCGCGGACGTCGGAGTCGGCCTCGAGCTGGTCCCAGATTTCGTTGAGCCGGGCCTGGGCAGTGCCGTCGACGGCGTTGAGCACGTGCTGCCGGTCGATCACCACGGTGGCGACGTGGTTCTCGATGGTCAGGGTGACCTGGTCCACTGTGTTCGGGACTGCGGTGGCCTCTGCGACAGCCGTCACCGCAGGACCCCCAGCTGCTGCAGGCGTTCGATGGTTTCCGCATCGAAGCCGTTCTCCAGCAGGACCTCCACGTTGTGCTCGCCGAGCCGCGGCGCCACGCGGCGGACGGTGGGCGGGGTGGCGGAGAGCCGGATCGGCGCGTTGAGCATGCGCACCGTGCCGACGCCGGGGTGTTCGGCCTCCACGATCATGCCGTTGGCCTCCGTCTGGGCATCGGCCAGGGCCTGCTCCAGGGTGTGGACCGGGGCGTTGAGCAGCCCCTGGTCTTCCAGCCTGCCGGTCCAATACTCAGTGGTGTTGGTGGCGATGCGCTCGCGGAAGATGGCCTGCAGCGCCGGCTTGTGCTGGAACTGCTGCTCCAGGTTGGCGAACTCGGGCCGCCGGGTGAGGTCCTCGTCCAGCCCCAGCGCTTCGGAGATGCGGGCCAGCGGGTCCGGGGTGAAGCCGCCCACCATGCACACGGCGCCGTCGGTGGTTTCGAACACGCCGCTGAGCGGCATGGCGCCCCAGTTGACCTCGTAGCCGCGGTTCAGCTGCATGCACGCCTCCTGCATCTGCAGGTGCAGCATGGAGTCGTACATGGTCACCTCCACCTTCTGGCCCGCGCCGGACGTTTCCCGGGTGCGCAGCGCCAGCAGGATGCCCTGCATCAGGTGCATGCCGGTGATGTAGTCGCAGAGCGTGGTGGGGTAGATGGACGGCTTCTGGTCGTCCGATTCCCGCCGCCACATCACACCCGAATAGGCTTGCGCGATCGCGTCCTGGCCGCCCTTGTGCGAGTACGGGCCCACGGGGCCGAAGCCGGTGCCCGACGCCCAGATGATGCCCGGATTCTCGGCCTTGAGTTCCTCGTAGCCGAAGCCCATCCGCTCCATCACGCCGGAGCGGAAGTTGCTGACCACCACATCCGCGTCCGCCATGATGGCGTGCAGGACGTTTCGGCCTTCCTCAGTGCGCGTATCGATGGAGACGCTCCGCTTGTTCCGGTTGATGGACAGGAAGATCGGGTTGTCCTGGCCGTCCTTGTCCGGGAACGAGTTGCGCGAGATGTCGCCGGCGCCGGGCCGTTCCACCTTGATGATGTCTGCTCCATAGTCGCCCAGCAGCTGGGTGCAGGACGGGCCCATGAACACCTGGGTGAAGTCCACGATCTTGATGCCGTCCAGCGGCAGCGGAGTGGCGGTGGGTTCCGCCGCGGCGGCGGGCGCCGCCGTCGTGCGTTCCGGCTCTGTCGATTCCAACGTCAATGTGCTCATGCCGGAACCGCCGCATCGGCGTCTACGGTGGCGTTCGACGACGGGACGTCGCCCGGGTCGGCGCCGTGCCGGCGCATGCCCTGCTGGATGTCCAGGGCGGAGACGTCCCGGACCAGGAGGCCGTTCTCGACGGCGAGGGCTGCGGCGACGCCGACGGCCTGGCCCATGGCCATGCAGGGCGGGATCTCGCGGGACATCTTCTGGGCTTCCGGGGTGGCGGAGTAGTGCCGGCCGGCCACCAGGAGCTGGTCCACTTCCTTGGGCAGCAGCGAGCGGTAGGGGTAGTAGTAGTCGCGGCCGCGGGCCACGGTGTCGGCGAAGTGGCGGCGCTGCGTGACGTCGTCCTTGGTCATGACGTACTCGCCCTGCAGCAGGCGGGTCTGGCGGACGCCCATCTGGGAGGCGACGTCCAGCATGTAGCAGTTTTCGAAGCCGGGCAGGTTGGCGCGGACGTAGTCCACGGCCTCGGAGATCCGGTCGCGGGCGGCGAACTCGGCGGCGGTCATGTCTGCCGGGTCCGTGCCGTCGAAGCCGGTCATGTGCGGGGCGTTGCACCAGACCACGCCGTCGATGGGGGTCTTGAGCCACCACAGTTCCCAGGCGCCGCCGAGGAGACGCTTGATCTTGCGGTTGATGGCGCGGGCCTCCTTCGGGTTGGCCTGCTCGAAGGCCTCGGCCGCCTCCGTGTTCACGTTGCCCAGGCGGAAGACGAGCGTGGTGAGGTAGTTGTCCTTGGCGTAGCTGGCGCCGGCCCGGGAGGCGACGTCGATGTCGCCGGTGGTGTCGATGACGACGTCCGCCATGAACGCCTGCGGGCCCAGTTTCGTTTCGCAGATGACGCCCTTGATCACGCCGTTGTCCACAATGGGGCGGGAGAACCAGGAGTGTAGGCGGAGGTCCACGCCGGCCTCGCGGACGAGGTCGTTGGAGACGCGCTTCCAGCCGTCCGGGTCGAAGGCCGCGGCGTAGCAGATGGGCTTGGGGCTGGTGTGGGAGTGGAAGTCGAAGGTGCCGTAGCGGCCCCATTTGTTCCAGAGTTCCTCGGAGGTCTTGCGGTCATCGGCCGGCGGGACGACGGCCAGGCCCAGCTTCTGCAGCCGCTCCACGTATTCGGACACGATGCCCGTGACCGTGATTTCCTGGCCGTTGATCATGTCGTCCAGCACCAGGACCATGCCGCCGGAGGCCAGGCCGCCCAGTGATGAGTAGCGTTCCAGCAGGGTGACTTTGGCGCCGGAGCGGGCGGCGGTGACGGCGGCGGCCACACCTGCGGGGCCGCCGCCCACCACGAGGACGTTGGAGCGGGAGATGACCGGGGCGGTGAGATCCGCCGTCGTGGTGGCGAGTTCCAGGGAGCTGAATGTTGTGGAGGAGTTCATGGGGGATCCTTACTTTCCGACGAACAGGCCGTTGCTGCGGCGTGCGGCGAGGTAGAAGACGATACTGAGGATGGAGAGGACGGCCACGTAGACCGGGAAGATCCAGCTGAGGTTCAGGGACTGCAGCCAGACCAGCAGGTAGGAGGCGGTGCCGCCGAAGAGTGCCACGCCGATGCCGTAGCCCAGGGCCACGCCGGTGCCGCGGATGTTCTTGGGCATCAGGGACGAGCTGACCACGTTGTAGAGGGTCATGTTCAGCACCAGGACGATGGAGCCGCCGAGAAGGACGGCCGCGAAGCCGCCGATGCCGGGCTGGACGTACATCAGCATGAGGAACACGGAGGGGATGGCCAGGATGCGGGTGATCAGGAACCAGCGGGACATGGCCTTGCCGTCGGCAAGCTTGCCGATGATCCAGCTGCCGGCCACCAGGATGACGCCCAGGATGGTGGTGAGGGCGAAGACTGCGGTGGGATCTTCCTTGAATCCGCTGCGGGCCGCGCTGGGCAGGCCCACGTTCCAGGCGTAGTTGTAGGCCTGGGCTGCGCCCACCACGAAGATGATGGCCAGGACGGAGAGCCAATGCTTGCGGACTCCGGACCAGACGGCGCGGGGAGTGTTGGTGGCCATTTCCTCGGCCTTGAGTGTTTCCGGCAGCGAACGGCGCAGGTACAGGACCACGAAGCCGAAGAGGGCTCCGATGATGAACGGTACACGCCATCCCCAGTCACTCATCACGGCCCCGCCCAGGGTAAGGCTGCAGAGGAAGCTGATGAGCGAGGCCAGCAGGATGCCGATGTTCACGTAGAAGGACATGATGCCGGCCACGTAGCCTTCGCGGCCTTCGGGGGCCAGTTCCACGGCATGCGAGGTGGAGAGCGGGGCTTCGATGCCGGTGGAGATGCCCTGCAGGACACGGCAGACCAGCAGGATGATGCCGGCCCAGGCGCCGATCTGCTGGTAACTGGGCGTGATGGCGATGATGAGCGTGGTGCCTGCCATCAGCATGATGGACAGCAGCATGACGCGGCGTCGGCCCACCCTGTCCGCCAGGGTGCCGAGCAGGATTCCGCCCAGCGGACGGAAGGCGAAGCCGACGGCGAACACGGCCAGCGCGTTCAGAGTGGCGGAGAGCGGATCGGTGTTGGGGAAGAAGTTGGGGCCGATGAAGGCCGAGAGGAGGCCGAAGACCATCCAGTCGTACCATTCCAGGGCGTTGCCGAGGCCAAGGCCCAGCAGGCCCTTGCGGACTTCGGGAGTGAATTTTTCGTTTGAGCGGGTGGGGGATGAGTGGCTGGTGCGTGGAGACGGGACAACGTTGTCCGTCCCTCGGGGGTCCGTCGTTTGTGTTTCGAGCATGGAAATGTCCTTACGCTGACGCCCCTGAGGGCGTGGGAGGGTATGACGCATCGACGCCTGTTGGAACAGGCGTTTGATGCGAACGATGCAAGGAGTGTCTGCGGCCACGGAGTGTGTCCGGACAGTTAGGGGAAAACGCTGGTGCCGGTTGGGGTCGGCAGGGTTACCACGCGTGTGGTGCGTTGACCCAGATGGCTACGCATACCTCTTCGTAGCTGTTCTTGTACCAGTGCGGGATCTCTGAGGAGTAGGTGATCGAGTCGCCCTCCTCAAGGCTGTAGCAGACGCCGTCCAGGAAGACGTCCTTGCGGCCCGAGATGATGTAGCAGAACTCCTCACCGCTGTGGGTGAAGGGTGTTCCGCTCGTGTCATGCCCCGGGGGCGTGCTGATCCACTGCGCTTCGATGTTTCCGTCACGATTCGGGGTCAGCAGTTCGTGAACGGCTTCCCCTACCGACTCGCGGGTGACGTTTTTCAGGTTGCGCCGATCGGATTTTCGAACGACGGGGGATTTGGATTCATCCTGGCCAATGAAGAACCTCCCTACGGGGACGTCCAATCCGTGAGCCAGCTGTGCCAGCGTGGTGAAGGAAGGGTTGGCCAGGCCGCGTTCGATCTGGCTGACGATCGCCTGGCTGAGGCCGGTGATGTCCGAGAGCCGGGCGAGGGTCATGCCCTTAGCCTTGCGCATGGTGCGCACCTTGTTTCCGACAGTCGCCAGAAGTTCGCTGGTGGCCGGCGGGGCGGGAGTCTCGGTGGTCATTGCCGCATCCTTCGTTGGTGAGCTAACTCACACAACTATAGTGAAGATTTTCAGCCAGTCAATGGTTTTGCCTTGATTAAAGTAAAAATTTTCACAGGAATGAAGATTTCGGCGGTTCTGGAGACGCGATGCGCCGCCCCGGCCCCCGCCCGGCGTCGGCCCTTAAAGCAAAAAGCTGGTGCAGCCGCCTGCATCTACGCAGGGCAACTGCACCAACCGGTGGTTAAAACATTCAGATTGCTATGAAGCTTTCCTCATGAGCGGCTCCTTATGTCCCGGCTACGCGATCCGGGTTACCTGCGGTCCTCGGCCAGATGCCTCGAGAGGATCCAGCCGGCGCCAATCATCAGCACACCCAGCACCATGTGGGTCCAGTTATCCAAAGTGTTCAGCGACAGGAAATTGGCCGCCGAACCTACTCCGACAATGAGCCCGAAGATGCTGAGGACGATGTACAGCAAGCCAAAGCCCATAAGGAAGTTCCGGGCGCCCATTCCATTACGGGACATTACCCAGCCTGTAGCACCGATGACCAGCTGCACGATGTTCAGCAGCATGGACGTCTGGAACAGGCCAAGGAACATGGCGTGCGAATCAGGCCCAAGGAACCTTAGTTCGCCGTACTGCTGGGTAATGCCCGGGATGAACCCCAGGACACCCACCAACATCAGGACAATACCTACACCCATGCCGACGTTCTGGACATCCGTACGTCCAAAGTGAACACCATGTGCATGTGGGGATGCGGTAGTCATTTTTCTGCCTCCAACCACTGATTGCGGACAATCCAATTTTACGGCCGAGTAA
Organism: Arthrobacter sp. PvP023; assembly: GCF_017832975.1. Taxonomy (NCBI): domain Bacteria; kingdom Bacillati; phylum Actinomycetota; class Actinomycetes; order Micrococcales; family Micrococcaceae; genus Arthrobacter; species Arthrobacter sp. PvP023. The sequence goes on along the minus strand of NZ_JAFIBI010000001.1, from coordinate 3,825,913 downwards.
CGAAAAAAGCGCTGGGAGATGGGGACTTCTGCCCAGCGACAGAACCGCCACTGTCTGGTGAACTGACACCACCATGCGCCCTGTAACCGTGACCCTCCGAACCTTTGTGGCCGCCGTCGTGCTTCTGCTAACCGCCGGCTGCAGCGTGGCCGTGCCGGCCGAAAAGGCGCCCGCGGTGGGGGCGCTGAGGATGAGCGGGGAGACAGCCGTCCCGGAAGCCGGCGGCGACCGTCCCCTGAACCCCCGTCCCCTGAACCCCAGGCCCCTGAACCGGGCCGAACAGCTCCTGCCCAAGGTGAACGCGCAGCCGTGGGCGGCACCGCTGCCAGTGGTGGTGCAGTCGGCCAGCAAGGACATGCAGTGCTCCATCGACGCGGACGGGGCTGCCTGCCACCTGCTCACGGACGTTGCGCCCCGGCCGGGCGACATCAAGGGCCAGTGCACGGGGCTCAGTGAGTACTTTGGCGGATACGCGGTGGTAACGCTCGATGGCGGGGCCCAGTACGGGCTGTGCGGCAACGGAACGTCGCCCATGGAGGCGGAGGAAGTGGCGGGGCCGGCGTTCCCGGGGCCGTGGATCCAGGACGGCCAGACCGTGCGGCTGGGCAACATGGTGTGCGAACGGGCGCCGGTTGCCATGACCTGCGCGCATCTGCGGACGGGGCACGGCTTCATGATCAGCAGGGAGAACTACGAGCTCTGGTAACTCCGGGGTTTGAGCCTGTCGCAGACGGGTCCGGGGCGCCTCCCGTGACACCATGGAGCACGATGAAACTGCGCGCTGATCAGACCGGAGACCGTGGCATTCCCATGCCCTTGTGGCTGCAGGGAGCGCTCGAATCAGCGCAGGCGGCGGTCATTTCCGCGCTGGTGGTGCTGGCACCGATAGTCGCGGTGTGGGCCACGGCCGGATTCCAGAACAACAACTTCGACGCCCTGGCCCGGCTTGGCGGCCAGGCTTGGCTGCTGATCCACGGGGTGCCGCTGCACCTGACGACGGTGGCCGGGGAGTCCGCGGCGCAGCCGGAATCGGGCACCCTGTCGCTGATCCCCCTGGGCCTGACGCTGATCCCGTTCCTGCTCGCGTGGCGGGCGGGCCGGCGCCTGGCCCGGGCCTCCTACACGGACCAGCTCTGGCAGGCTCTCCTGGGTTCCTGGCTGGTGTACGCCGGGTTCGGCATGGCCACGGGCTTCGTGTGCCGGACGGACGACGTCGCCATCTTCCTCTGGTTCGCCGGGCTGATGCCGCTGGTCCCGTTCGGCCTGGGCATGGTGGTGGGTGCCCGGCGCGAAGCGGGGTCCTGGAGCCGGCTCATCGGCGTCGACGCCGTGGACTGGATTGCACGGACCAGCCAGCATTCCCGCTGGGCAGGGTCCTACCTGGGTTCCGCCATCAAGGCCGGTTTCGTCGCGCTGATGGCCGCCTTCACCATGTCCGCCGCGCTGCTGGCGGTGGACCTCTTTATCCACTGGGACCTGGTCATCGCCGTGTATGAAGGGCTCGACGCCGGCGCCATGGGCGGTGCCGTGCTCACCATCGCGCAGCTCGGCTTCCTCCCCAACCTCGCCGTCTTTGCGCTCGCCTGGACGTCCGGCTCCGGCTTCGCCCTGGGCGTCGGCTCGCAGGCCGGCCCGCTGGGAACCGCGGTCGGCCCGCTGCCGTCCATTCCGGTGTTCGCCGCCTTGCCTTCCGGTTCGCTCGATTACGGCTTCGTGGCTCTGGTGGTGCCCGTCCTGGCGGGCGCCCTGGCCGGCTGGTGGTTCCTGCGCGAAGGCGAAAACCACTTCGACGAATGGCTGTCCATCAAGGTCCGTGCCCGCTGGTTCACGGCATCGGCGTCAACCATAGTCCTCGGCGCCATCACCGGCGTGGCGGCGGGCCTGATGACCGCCGGCCTTGCTTGGATGGCGCGCGGATCAGCAGGGATCGGCCGCCTCACCGACATCGGACCGGACCCCTTGAACACGTCGCTGTGGGTGGCCGCCGAGGTGGGCGTCGGCGTCGTGATCGGCTATGCGGCGGGCCCCTGGCTGGAACGCCAGCAGAAGCTGCGTGAAGCGAACCTGGACACAGCGAAGCCCTAGGGAGCGCCGCCGTCGGGCGTTACTCCCGGAGGGTCAGCGGGCGGTGCGGCTCAGCGGGTGGTGCGGCTCAGCGGAGCTGGGCGGGGAGGGAGTTCTGCAGCTGCGTCTGGCACTGGGTCATGGCCTGCTGGGTGAGCGCACTGCGCGAGCACTGCTGGAAGTCCCGGACCTGGTTGAAGAACACTGCGGAGACCATGATCAGCAGGACCATCACCGCGGAGACCACCAGTCCTGAAATGGTCCCGAAAAACACAAGCTTGGATTCCTTCAGCTTGATGGCCCGGACCAGCACCATGATGCCGAGCACGATGCTCACGGCCGTGAGGAGGGAGGTCAGCCACAGGTAGGTGACGTCCAGCTGGTAGACGAAGAAGGCGCCCAGGACGGCAACGATGAAGGCACGGAACAGGTTGTGCGTCTTCAGCAGCGATGTCTTGGCAGCCTCGCTGAGGGGTTGCCGGGCCTGCTGGGGACCTGCGGGGTCCTTCGGGGGATTCATGTTTTCCAGCCTACGCGAGCGGCCCCATAAGCTAGAGCCATGCGCATCGTTGTCCTCGTGTCCGGTACCGGTTCCAACCTCCAGGCTGTCATTGACGCCGTCAAGGCGGGCGAGCTGGACGTGGAGATCGCCGCCGTCGGCGCTGACCGGCCGGGGACCTACGGTGTGGAACGGTCGGCGGCCGCCGGAATCCCGACCTTCGTGGTGGATTTCAAGGCCTACGCCGCCCGTGCCGAGTGGAATGCGGCGCTGACCGAGGCTGTGGCCGCGTATGAGCCGGATGTGGTGGTGTCCTCGGGGTTCATGCGTATCGTCGGCCCGGAGTTCATTGACGCGTTTGGCGGCAAGTACCTCAACACCCACCCTGCCCTGCTGCCGGCCTTCCCGGGGGCGCACGGCGTCCGCGATGCGATGGCCTACGGTGTCAAAGTCACCGGCTGCACGGTGCACTGGGCCGACGCCGGCGTGGACACCGGCCCCATCATCGCGCAGGAAGCCGTTGCCATCCTCGACGACGACACCGAGGACACCCTGCACGAACGCATCAAGGTGGTGGAGCGCAGGCTCCTCGTCTCCACCCTGGCGCAACTCGCCGCCGCCTGAGCCTGGCCCAACTGACTGGCACTTCCCAACTGACTGGCACTTAACGTCGCGAAACGCGGTTTTCACGACGTTTACTGCGAGTCAGATGGGTGAGCGTGCGCAGTTCTGTGGATAACTTCTGAGCGCGGGCCCGGGGTTTGAAATCATGAGGAATGCGAGATCCGAACCCACTGCCCGCCCCGCTGGGCGAAGCACCCTTTACGGTCTACGAAGCTGTCGACGCCGGTGTGAGCCCCGGGCGTCTTAGGTTCCGTGAACTGCGCGTCCCATGCCGCGGCGTTCGCATCCCCAGCACATCCGAGCCTCTTGACCGGCTCAAGGTGGTCAGGCCGTACACGGTGGTGACCCCGTTCTCGGCAGCCTCGCACACCACGGCTTTCGTATTGTGGGGGCTTCCGGGGTATCTCCCGAATCGGGACGATGAGCGGATACACATATCGCGTCCTGACACTATGGCCATCCCGCGTCGACGAGGCGTGGTGGGGCATGTCGGGCAGTTCTTTTCCGACGAGGTTGTCAGCCTCGGAGGGCTGTTGATTACCACGCCTGCACGGACCTGGCTGGATTGTTCGCGGAAGATGAGCATCAACGAACTGACGGTGGTGGCAGATCACCTGCTGAGGATTCCGCGGCCCGAATTCGACGGGAGGACGGAGCCGCACGCCACGCTGGAAGAGCTCGCGGACATGCTGGACCGGCATAAGGGAACGCCCGGGATCCGGAAGGCCCGGCTGGCACTGGAACAGGCGCGCGTCGGCGCAGACTCCGCACCGGAGACCCGCCTTCGTCTGGCGCTGGAGAACGCGGGCCTGCCCGAACCGCAACTGAACGTACCCACGGAGCTGAGTCCCGGCGTCGTGCGTCAGCCTGACCTGCGCTATCCGGAGCACAAAGTGGCGGTGGAGTACGAGGGCGAGGGCCATTCCGAGGTGGCGCAGATCGTCCGGGACATAGCCCGCGAGGAGGATTTCAGCCGTGCCGGGTGGACCCTGGTCCGGATCTCCAAACGGCACATGGTCAATGATGCCCGGCCGGCGGTAGCAAAGGTCCGCACGGCACTCGTGAGCCGCGGCTGGGTACCCAAGTGACTGGCACTTAACGTCGTGAAAAGAGTGTTTCGCGACGTTAAATGCGAGTCAGTTGGGAGGGGACGGGAGCAGGGCCTACGTCAGCGTGCGCTGCTTCGTCTCGGGGGAGAAGAACGCCATCCACAGCACCGACAGCAGGACCAGCCCGCCAGCGAGTGCGAAGGACGTTGCCAGGCCCAGCTGCGGCCACAGGACCGAGGCGAAAATGAGCGGTCCGAAGCCCGCCCCGAGCCGCGAGAACGTGGACGCCCAGCCGAAGCCGGTGCCGCGCAGGTCCGTGGGGTACAGCTCGGAGACGTACGTGTACAGCACCGGAATGGCCACCTGCACGATGAAGCCGAACACCAGCAGCCAGAACACGGCGGCGGACGGGATGTCCACCACGAACGCCACGATCACCAGGGTCAGCGCGGACAGCGGCCCGGTGATCGCCAGGATCCACTTGCGGCCCACGCGCTCCACCAGCACGGCTGCCACCACCACGCCCAGAAGGCCGACGGCGGCCATGGACGCCGTCGTGAGGAAGGCCTTGTAGTCCTGGAAACCGGCGCCGATCAGGATCCGCGGCATCCATGTCAGGGACAGGTAGTAGACCAGCAGGATGCTGAAGAACAGGGACCATGCAGCCGCGGTGATCTTCCAATTGAACCGCCAGACGCGGACCAGCTGGAGCCAGGCGCTGCCGGCAGAGAGCTTCGGGGCGTCCTGAGCATCCGGGAGGCTGTAAGCGCGGGGTTGGGCACCCGTGGCCTTGACCAGGTCGTCGATGACCTTGGCGGCCTCGTCGCGGCGGCCCTTGCGGATCAGGAACAGCGGCGATTCGGGTACGCTGCGCCGCACCCAGAACACCAGCAGGGCAGGCAGCACCATCACCAGCATGGTCAGCCGCCAATCCGCGAAGGCCGCGACCAGCCAGGCGGAAACAAAGCCGCACAGCGCGGCGCCCACGGGCCACCAGCCGTCCATCGCGGTCAGCACTTTGCCGCGCTGTTTCCGCGGCGTGAACTCACCCACCAGGGCATAGTCCACGGGGATGCACCCGCCAAGGCCGAAACCTGCCATAAAGCGGAACACGCAGAACCAGATGAAGTCGGGGGAGAATGCGCCCAGCACCGTGAAGAGCGAGAAGATCAGCAGGGTGGCCGTGAAAGCCTTCTTGCGCCCGATGGTGTCCGCAATCGTGCCCCACGCGAACGCACCCAGGGCCATGCCCACCAGGTTGGCCGTGCCGATCCACGCGGCATCGCCGGGCGCCAGCGCCCAGTGGGTGGACAGCAAGGGGATGAGGATCCCGTTCAGCGTCACATCCCAGGCATCGAACATAAAACCCAGGCCGCCGATCACGAAGATCCGCCCTTGGACTTTCCACCGCCAGGGCAGTTCCTGGACCACTTGTTCGCCGCTGGGCACAGTGGTGTAAGTATTCATCTCGGCCTCCTGGGAAAACTCTACGTTGCGCTCGCGGGTGCGCGCGCGGACTTCACACTCGGGCCTGCAGGGAGGGCATCGCGCGGGACGCGATAAACTGGCCACATCCCCACCAACCGCGGCACCCACCGTGTCAAAAGACGGAGACCTTTGTGAGCTTTACGCAGCTAGACCGTGTTCCCATCCGCCGAGCCCTGATCTCGGTCTACGACAAGACCGGTCTGGAGGAGCTCGCGAAGGGCCTGCACGAAGCAGGCGTCAAGATCGTCTCCACCGGCTCCACCGCGAAGAAGATCGCGGCTGCGGGCATCCCCGTCCAGGAGGTCGAGGAAGTTACCGGCTCGCCGGAGATGCTGGACGGCCGCGTCAAAACCCTCCACCCGCGCGTCCACGGCGGCATCCTGGCGGACCGCCGCGTCCCCGCCCACATGGAAACGCTGGCCGGCATGGAGATCGAGGCGTTCGACCTCGTCGTCGTGAACCTCTACCCGTTCGTGGAGACCGTCAAGTCCGGTGCCGCGCAGGACGACGTCGTGGAGCAGATCGACATCGGAGGTCCCGCCATGGTGCGCTCCGCCGCGAAGAACCACGCCGCCGTCGCGATCGTTACCGATCCCAATTTCTATGGCAACGTTGTGCGTGCCGCCGCAGAAGGCGGCTTCGACCTGAAGACCCGCCAGCGCCTGGCCGCGAAGGCCTTCGCCCACACAGCCAGCTACGACACCGCCGTGGCCACCTGGACGGCCAGCCAGTTCCTGGACGAGGACGGCGACGGCGTGATCGACTGGCCCGCCTACGCCGGCCTGGCCCTGGAACGCTCCGAGGTCCTCCGCTACGGCGAAAACCCGCACCAGCAGGCCGCCCTCTACGTCGACAAGGCCGCTCCCGCCGGCATTGCCCAGGCTGACCAGATCCACGGCAAGGCCATGAGCTACAACAACTTCGTGGACGCCGATGCCGCCCTTCGCGCAGCATTCGACTTCGCCGAGCCCGCCGTGGCGATCATCAAGCACGCCAACCCCTGCGGCGTGGCAGTCGGTTCCGCCGACGCCGCGGACGCCATCGCCGACGCACACGCCAAGGCCCACGCCTGCGATCCCGTCTCCGCATTCGGCGGCGTCATCGCAGCCAACCGCACGGTCACCGCCGGAATGGCGCGCACCGTTGCCGGCATCTTCACCGAGGTCGTCATCGCGCCTGGCTTCGAGGACGAGGCCGTGGAGATCCTGTCCAAGAAGAAGAACATCCGCCTCCTGGCCCTGCCGGAGGGTTACGGCCGCTACCCGACCGAGTTCCGCCAGGTCTCCGGCGGCATGCTGGTGCAGGCTGCTGACAAGGTCGACGCCGAAGGCGACAACCCCGCCAACTGGACCCTCGCCGCCGGCGAGGCCGCGGATGCAGCCACGCTGGCCGACCTCGCGTTCGCCTGGACCGCCTGCCGCGCCGCCAAGTCCAACGCCATCCTGCTCGCAGACAACGGTGCTGCCGTCGGCATCGGCATGGGCCAGGTCAACCGGCTCGACTCCTGCAAGCTGGCCGTGGAACGCGCCAACACCCTGGGTGTGCAGGTAGAGTCCGACGTCGAAGGCGCCGGCGGTGCAGCCGGTCCGTCGACGACGGAAGCCAGCGGAGCCCCGCAGCGTGCCCGCGGTGCCGTGGCAGCCTCGGACGCGTTCTTCCCGTTCGCCGACGGACTGCAGATCCTGATCGACGCCGGCGTCCGCGCCGTGGTCCAGCCCGGCGGTTCCGTCCGGGATGACGAAGTGATCGCCGCGGCGAACGCGGCCGGCATCACCATGTACTTCACGGGTGCGCGCCACTTCTTCCACTAAGAGTTAAGCGCCACGTACGACGGCGACCGCCCCGAAGAGGGGACGGTCGCCGTCGTCGTTTATTCAGTTAGTTGTCTTCCGGTTCCGCCTCTGGCTCAGCCTCCGGCTCGGGGAGCCGGACCTCGCGGGGTTTCGCTTCGGCCATCCGCTCCGGCGTCCAGTAGGCGATGATGTCCTCCGGCGCCTGGCTGATGTCGCTGTGGCTCACGGCGTCCTCATCCGAGGGCCCGGTGCTGTCAGTTCGCGGACGATGCACTCGAGTACGCCTGCTGGATGACGGAACCCCAGTAGGGTCCGTACATGACCTTGGAGGGGGCGCCGCTGTAGCCGTAGCTGTTGATGGAGTTCTGGTAGCCGCTGGAGCTGGTGCCGATGAACCAGGGACCGCCGGAGGAGCCGCCCGTCATGTCGCACGGGATGCCCTGCGTGTTGAACTGGGGGTTGTAGGGGTCATCGCTGGCCGGGCCGGTGCAGCTGACCAGTGACTGTCCGTCGAACGGGGCCGCGGCCGGGTAGCCATAGGACTTGTAGGTCAGGCCGCGTGCTGCGTTGAACTGGACCCCGGATGAGCCCACCACATCGGCCAGGTTCTGGCCGTTGAGCTGCGAGACGACGGCGAAGCCTGTGTCGTACTGCATGTCTCCGGCCGAGCTCCACTGGGTGGGGGCGTACAGGGCCTTGGCCGCCCATTTGCCGTACGGGGCGGCGCCGTCCAGATAGGCCGGGACGAAAACGAAGTTGGTGGCAAACGCGCCGGGACCCTCATTGACGCAGTGGCCCGCTGTGGACACGGTGCTCTTGTTGTTGGACACTACTGAGTTACCCGAGCAGACGTAGTTGCTGCCGCCCATGGTGAAGAAGACTTTGCCGATATGGGACACCGGATTCTCATCGACGTGCAGGACGGTCTTTCCCTTGCCTGCTTTGCCCGTGATTTTGGTACTCGAACCCTTTTCCACCGCCGCGGCTGACGAGGTGTTGCCGCGCTGCAGCGCCTTGGCGGCCAGTACGTCGCCCGGAACCGCTGCACGCATGCGGTCTGCCGTCCAGTAATCCGCCGACTTCGAGCCGTCCACCGACTGGCTGGCAACCTGTGCGGCTTCCTGCGGTGAGGCGTCCTGTGGTGACGCGGGCGCTGCATTTGCCCCGCCGGCGGCACAGACGGCCAGCAGTGCGGCTGCGGACAGGCTCAGGAGGCTGGTGGCCAGAGTCTTCGATTTCGTCATGGGTGTGTCCTCAACAGAAGTGAATGCGGCGCCCTCAGATGGTGGCCGCCGCTGGTGGTGATCAACCTACCCACTGTGACAATTGTTGTAAATAGAAACCCGAGTTTTGTATTGTGCCTGGTGTTACGCGGAGTCCCGTGTCATCGCGGCCCTGTCAGCGACCGGCAGGGTCATGCTACGCGTCTCTGGAGGCCCCGATGGGCGCCGACGCGGCCTGCTCGGGTAAGTTAAGTATGTTGAAATAACGCCAGAGTTCCAGATGTATGTATACCTTCAGGAGACGCCCAAGCAATGGCCAAGATTATCTATACCCACACAGACGAAGCGCCCATGCTGGCCACCTATTCGTTCTTGCCGATCGTCGAGGCCTACGCGTCGACTGCCGGTGTGGAAGTGGAGACCCGGGACATCTCGCTCTCTGGCCGCATCATTTCGGTGTTCGGTGACTACCTCACCGAAGAGCAGCGGATCAGCGATGCCCTGGCCGAACTGGGCGACCTGGCAAAGAAGCCGGAAGCCAACATCATCAAGCTGCCCAACATCAGCGCTTCCATTCCGCAGCTGAAGGCGGCCATCGCCGAGCTCCAGTCCCAGGGCTACGACCTCCCGGACTACCCCGACAACCCGTCCTCCGACACCGAGACGGACATCCGCTCACGCTACGACAAGATCAAGGGTTCGGCCGTGAACCCGGTCCTGCGCGAAGGCAACTCGGACCGCCGTGCGCCCCTCTCCGTGAAGAACTACGCCCGCCAGAACCCGCACTCCATGGGTGCCTGGACGCCGGAGTCCAAGACCAACGTGGCCACCATGGGCGCCGATGACTTCCGCGCCAACGAGAAGTCCGTGGTCATCGAGTCCGATGACACCGTCAAGATCCAGCTGGTCAAGGAAGACGGCACCGTCAAGGTCCTGAAGCGCGGATTCCCCGTCCTGGCAGGCGAAGTTGTGGACGGCACCGTGATGCGCGCCGCCGCCCTGGATGAGTTCCTGGCTGCACAGGTTGCCCGCGCCAAGGAAGAGGGCGTGCTGTTCTCCGCACACCTGAAGGCCACCATGATGAAGGTCTCGGATCCCATCATTTTCGGCCACGTGGTGAAGGCCTACTTCACCGAACTGTTCGACACGTACGGCGAGCAGCTCGCCGCCGCCGGCCTCAGCCCCAACAACGGCCTGGCCTCCATCCTGGGCGGACTCGAAGAACTCCCGGAAGACGTCCGTGAGGGCGTCCAGGCAGCCATCAAGAAGGGCCTCGCAGAGGGACCCGCGCTGGCCATGGTGGACTCGGACAAGGGCATTACCAACCTGCACGTTCCCTCCGACGTCATCGTGGACGCCTCCATGCCCGCCATGATCCGCTCCTCCGGCCACATGTGGGGCCCGGACGGCAAGGAAGCGGACACACTGGCCGTTCTCCCGGACAGCAGCTATGCAGGCATCTACCAGGTTGTCATCGACGACTGCCGCGCCCACGGCGCCTTCGACCCCACCACCATGGGCACCGTGCCGAACGTTGGCCTCATGGCCCAGGCCGCCGAGGAATACGGCAGCCACGACAAGACCTTTGAGATCCAGTCCGCCGGAACCGTCCAGCTCGTGGACAGCAAGGGCAACGTGCTGATCGAACACCAGGTGGCACCGGGCGACATCTGGCGCGCCTGCCAGGCCAAGGACGTGCCGATCCGCGACTGGGTCAAGCTGGCCGTCACCCGCGCCCGCGCCTCCGAAACGCCCGCCGTGTTCTGGCTGGATGAGACGCGCGCACACGACGCCAACCTGATCGCCAAGGTCAAGGAATACCTCAAGGAATACGACACCGAGGGCCTCCAGATCGAAATCATGTCCCCGGAAAAGGCCACGGCCTTCACGCTCGAGCGCATCCGCAAGGGCGAGGACACCATCTCCGTGACCGGAAACGTGCTCCGTGACTACCTGACGGACCTTTTCCCGATCCTTGAACTGGGTACCAGCGCCAAGATGCTCTCCGTGGTGCCGCTGATCAATGGAGGCGGCCTCTTCGAGACCGGCGCCGGCGGATCCGCCCCGAAGCACGTCCAGCAGTTGCTGAAGGAAAACCACCTTCGCTGGGACAGCCTTGGTGAGTTCCTGGCCCTCGCCGTCAGCTTCGAGCACCTGGCGACCACCACGGGCAACAAGCGTGCCCAGGTACTCGCCGACACCCTGGACCGCGCCACCGGCACGTTCCTGCTTGAGAACAAGTCCCCGCGCCGCAGCGTAGGGGAACTGGACAACCGCGGCAGCCACTTCTACCTCGCCAAGTTCTGGGCGCAGGAGCTGGCCAAGCAGACCGACGACGCCGAGCTGGCCGCCGATTTCGCCGCTGTCTCCGAGGCGCTGACCTCCAACGAGGACACGATCATTGCCGAGCTGCTCGCAGTGCAGGGCTCCCCGGTGGACATCGGGGGCTACTACCACCCGGACGTTGCCAAGGTCGCCTCGGTGATGCGTCCGTCCGCGAAGTTCACTGAAGTTCTGTCCGGCCTGGCCAAGTAGCCGGACCCGCTGAACGTCAGAACGCCCCGCCTCCCATCACGGGAGGCGGGGCGTTCTTGTTTGGCAGGCAGCCGACGCGGGCGTGGGAGCCGACGCCGGCTTGGCAGCCGCAGCTGCCGGCCGGCCGCAACAGCGTTAGCGCTGGACGTGCTTGCCGAACGGAGGCTCGGTCGCCATGTCCGGATCGGTGTTCACGGGCTGCTCGGTAGGCACCGCGTCGTAGCCCACTTCCTCTTCGAGGGGGACCGCAGTGGTGGCAGCCTGAGGATTTTCCGCCGTCGTACCCGCTGCAGCGCCCGTTCCGGCGGCACTTCCAGTGACTGCGCTGTCGCTGACGCGTTCCCGCCAGGCGCCGGTTTCCACGTGGCGTTCCTCGATGAATTGCTTGAAGCGTTTGAGGTCCGAGGCCACCTGGCGGGAATCAAGCCCCACTGCTGCTCCCACCTTCTCAACGGCGGAGTCCGGCTCCCAGGCGAGTTCAACGCTGACCTTTGTTTCGGTCGGGTTGAGTGCTTCGAACCATACGGTCCCTGCGTTGCGCGGCTCGTCGAGGCTTTCCCACGTGACGCGCTGGTCCGGCTGCTGGACGGTGATTCGCGCGTCGTATTCCCTCTTGACGCCGGCGATGCTGGTCTGGAAGTGCACTGTGGTGTCGTCGAGCTGGCGGACAGCGTCCACGCCGCTCATGAAGTGCGGGAAGTCCTCGAACTGGGTCCACTGGTTGTAGGCCTGGCTCAGCGGGACACCTACGTTGATGGATTCCTGGACAATTGCCATGCGTAAATCACTCCTTCAGCTGGCGGGCCGGCGGCCCGCGGTTCTGATCTCGCTGCGCTTCGTGGGCGCACTTAACCAACCTAGCGACATTGGCGGCAAATAGTAAGTTTGCTGACGAATCTCCCGCAGGTCCGTTGTGGTTGCGTGTCGCCTTCCCTAGAGTGATAAGCAAGCTTAGTTTCTGGCCGAACGGCCGCCTGTGGCTAAGAACTGCTCATCAAAGGGGAACGAACCATGCCAGCTGACAGCAACATCCGCATTCCCGGCGCGACGTCGAGCGAGCCACCCGCTGTTGCCGAGCCGACGGAACCGCGCGAACCGCTGCCGCCCAAGCCGGACCAGCGGGGCCCCGAGGCGGTCTCGCCCACCGGAACGCCGAGCGGCGCCCCGGTCCATTCGAGGGCCCAGTCCGGCGCCTACCTCACCACCGCGCAGGGGCTCCGGCTCCAGGATACGGACCACTCGCTGAAGGCAGGCCGGCGCGGCCCGGTACTGCTCCAAGACCACCATCTCCGCGAGAAGATCACCCACTTCGACCACGAGCGCATCCCGGAACGTGTGGTGCATGCCCGCGGCGCCGGAGCGCACGGCATTTTCCGCTCCTACGGCTCCGCTGCCAACATCAGCCGGGCGGGATTCCTGGCCAAGGACGTCGAAACACCTGTATTTGTCCGGTTCTCCACGGTGCTGGGGTCCCGCGGCTCCGCCGATACTGTCCGCGATACGCGCGGTTTTGCAACGAAGTTCTACACGGATGAGGGCACTTTCGACCTGGTCGGCAATAACATCCCGGTGTTCTTCATCCAGGACGGCATCAAGTTCCCGGACATCATCCACGCCGGCAAACCCCACCCGGACCGCGAAATCCCGCAGGCCCAGAGCGCCCACGACACGTTCTGGGATTTTGTTTCGCTCCACACCGAGGCGCAGGCGCACACCATGTGGAACATGTCCGACCGGGCACTGCCCCGTTCCTACCGCACCATGGAGGGCTTCGGCGTCCACACGTTCCGTTTCGTGAATGCCGAGGGCGCCACCAGCCTGGTGAAGTTCCATTGGAAGCCCAAACAGGGCGTCCATTCGCTCCTCTGGGAAGAAGCCCAGCTCATCAACGGCATGGACCCGGACTTTCACCGGCGCGACCTTGCCGACGCGATCGAGTCCGGAGCCTACCCGGAATGGGAGCTGGGAGTGCAAGTCTTCCCGGACACCGAGGAGGAGTTCTTCGAGGGAATCGATCTCCTGGACCCCACCAAGTTCGTCCCTGAAGAGCTTGCGCCGGTGCAGCCCATCGGCCTGATGACCCTCAATGCCAACCCGGTGAACTACTTTGCCGAGACCGAGCAGGTTGCCTTCCACCCCGGCCACCTCGTACCGGGAATCGACGTCACCAATGATCCGCTGCTCCAGGTGCGGCTCTTCTCCTACATCGACACGCAGATCTCCCGGCTTGGCGGTCCGAACTTCGGACAGATCCCCATCAACCGGCCACAGGCGCCCGTCAACGATATGCTGCGCGACGGAATGCACCAGCAGGCGGTGCACGGGGGTGCGGCACCGTACCACCCGAATTCGCTGGACGGCGGCTGCCCGTTCCTCGCAGGGGCGGACCTCAGCGCATTCGTCGACGTTCCCGAGCAGTTGGCGGCGGCAGTCAAGGAACGGAAGTCGCCGGCGTCGTTCGATGACCATTTCAGCCAGGTCAGGCTCTTTTTCCGCAGCCTGAGCCCGGTGGAGCAGGACCATGTGATCCAGGCCTACACTTTTGAGCTCGGCAAGTGCCGGGAGGAAGCCATCAGGGAACGGCAGCTGCAGAATCTGGCCAACGTTGACGCCGAACTGTGCGCTGCCGTCGCCACGGGACTGGGCATGTCGGCACCCGCAGCTTCGGTGGAGGTGGCCGACGCTGAGCCGAGCCCCGCGCTGTCGCAAGTCGGAGGCACCTGGCCGGTGAAGGGACGCGTGGTGGGTATTGTGGCCGACGCGTCCAGTGACCTTGACGCGGTGCGTGCCGCGCGCACGGCTCTGGATGCCGCGGGGATCGTGCCGCTGGTCATTGCACCCTCCGGAGGCTACTTGGGAGAGGGGGCCGACGGCGGGATCCCCGTTCAGCGCACCTACCTCACCGCACGTTCCACGGAGTTCGACGCTGTGCTCGTGGCCGGATCGGCTGACCCGGCCCCGGACGCTGACCAGGGCCTGGATGCCAAGGCCGGAGAGCCCGGCGCTTCCCTCGATCCGAGGGTGGTTCTTTTGCTTTCCGAGACGTTCCGCCACGCGAAGGCGATCGGCGGCTGGGGCGGAGGTTCCGCCGTCGTGGACGCCGCTAGCATCCCGCAGGATGCTCCCGGGATAGCTCTCGGTGAGTCAGCGGACGGCGTGGTGTCGCAGATCCAGGAACTGCTTGCCGCACACCGGTCCTGGGACCGTTTCCCGGCGTCGGGCTTCACGTCGTAGCAGAGCCCCTAGCGGGGGCGTCCCGGCGAGGGGCGGATCTTCGTGAGGCAGGACGGCTGATTCCGGCAAGTGCCGGAATCAGCCGTCCTTGCCTTTGCCCTTTTCGCCCTTTCCCGGACCTTGGTTTTGCTGGGCCGGAGCTGGCGCGACCGGCGCCGGCGCTTCTGCGGCGGGAACAGCGGCCGCTTTCGCGGCTTCTGCCGCTGCCGCGTCCGCGGCGGCCTTGGCTGCGGCCGCCTGGGCTGCTGCTGCAGCTGCTGCTTCGGCTTGAGCTTTTGCGGTGGACAGGTCCGCTCGCACCGCCTCGATCGCCTTCATGATGCTCTGGTGGCGCTTGAACGAAACGTCTCCCTCGGCTGCCGCGGCGTCGAGCTGTGCCACCAGCTCGTCAAGTGTTTTGAGTGCGCCGGCCGGATCGTTGCCGGCAGCGGACTGCGTGACGGTCAGGACTTTGGCCTGCAACTGCTGCGCGGCTTCCACGTCCAGGTCCGGGGCTGCAGAACTGCAGCCTGCCAGGGCCGCGGAAAGCACGCCTGCTGCGAGGACCAGGTGCCATCGCTGGGCTGGCCTCGCGCGAAGGCGACTGACTGCAAGTAATGTCACGGTTCCACGCTCTTCTGAAGTTGGTCGAGGTGCTCTCCCAAGGTGCCGGTGACCGCGGGGTATTGAACCGGCTCCGGTGTTTTGGGAGTGAGGGCAGGCGCCAACATTATGGCGGCGACCGCAAGCACCGCAGCGGCTGCCAGCGCGGCAGCCAGCTTGCCGCGGCCAGCAGGCCGGAGTCGTCGGGCAGCGTTGGGGCGCGGCGGGTTGCTGTGACCCGGCTGCAACTCGGCTGTGGTGCGGCCGCCGGTGTCCGAGCCCGGTGTGCGGGCGCCGCCCGGCGCAACCAGCGGGGGACGAGAAGGCGGTGCCGGGAGGATGCGTGTTGGCTCCTCGGCCACGGAACCGGGAACCGACTCCGGAGAGACCAGGGCCTGTCGAAGGGCGGTCTCGAGATCAGCTGCCGTCGGGCGGTCCATGGGGTCCAGCGCGGTCATGGAAGTGATGAGGGCGGCCCACTCGACGGGAACATCGTTGGGGATTTCCGGGGCGCGGTGCAGGCGCGCCACCGCGGATTCAATGGCGCTCCCCGGATATTCCACGGCTCCCTTGATGCACTCGAGCAGCACGAGGCCAAGGGAATAGATGTCGCTGGCGGGACCGAGGTCGGCGCCCCGTGCCTGTTCCGGGCTCAGATATGCGGCTGTTCCCACCATGGTTCCGGTAGCCGTCAGGCGTGTGCCGTCGACAATCCGGGCAATGCCGAAATCGGTCAGTTTGGGGCGCAGGGGCTCGCCGGGGCGGACCTGTACCAGGAGGATATTGGCCGGTTTGATGTCACGGTGGATGATGCCCAGGTTGTGGACGTACGCCAGGGCGTCGGCCACTCCGGCGCCGATCACTGCCAGTTCATCCAGCGGGACAGGGCTGTGCCGGATCCTGCTCCGGAGGTCCTGCCCCTCAACCAGTTCCATAGTGAGGAACGGACGCGGCTCCTCCGGCACGCGGGAGTCTATTCCGGCGTCGAACAAAGTCACGAGGCTGGGGTGGTTCAGGGTGGCGAGCAGCTGGATCTCGGCTTCCTGACGCTTCAACTCGTCCGCGTCGGCTGATTGCGGGGCAAAGAGCTTCAATGCCACGTCCCGGCCGAGGTTCTCGTCCCTGGCTGTGTACACCGATGCCATGCCGCCGCGTCCGATGACCTCGCCGAGGCGGTATCGGCCGTCCAGGACCTCTGCCGTCTCGCTGCGCGAACTCTCCACGATGTCCCCATCCTTTTCAGCGTTCCCTCGGAATGCACTCTAAAGATGATACGGGGACGGGTATGCATTTTCATAAGGGTACTTGGTAATTACGCTTGCCGGAGCGGAATATGCGGGCCCCGGTGGTCTGGCCCGGCAAGCCCTGAGCGGCTTCCCGGGCCAGACCGGTTTAAGGTCTCACCACGCCTGGCGGGCAGGGCGCCGGCACCGCCGCCGCCCTGCCCGCTGATGCCCTATGCCTTCTTGCGCCGGGCCGGAACGAGCATGATGATCATGCCGGTGGCCAGCAGGAGCAGGGCTGCGGCCAGCAGCTCAAGGTTGGCGCCCGTGTTGGCGAGCATCGGAGCTGCCATGGGAGCTACTGCAGCGGCGGGCGCCATCTGCGTACCGGCAAGCACCGTATTCGTACCGGCCACCGCCAATGACGACGGACCTTCGGTAGCTGTCACAGGAGGGGCAACTGCCGGGCCGAAGACCAGCGGGGGCGTAACCACGGGAGGCGTGACGACGGGAGGCGTGACGACGGGAGGCGTGACGACGGGAGGCGTGACGACCGGGGGAGCCACGACGGGAGGAACGACCGTGGACGACGAGTCACCGCCAATTCCGACCGAGGCACCGCCAATCGTGATCGGTGCGGTGACGGGTGCGACGACCTGGGTTCCGGAGGCGAGGCCGTCGGAGCCGCTGGTCGATGGGGCGGGGGTGGTGCTGGTTCCCGCCGGTGCGGTGGTGGCGCCGTTGTCGCTTTCGGTGGTGGCCGTTGAGTCACCCAGCAGGCCCAACGACGTCGTACCTAGGGTGATTGGTGCGGTGACGGGTGCTGCGACCTGGGTTCCGGAGGCGAGACCGTCGGAGCCGCTGGTCGATGGGGCGGGGGTGGTGCTGGTTCCCGCCGGTGCAGTGGTGGCGCCGTTGTCGCTTTCGGTGGTGGCCGTTGAGTCACCCAGCAGGCCCAACGACGTCGTACTTACGGTGATCGGTGCGGTGACGGGTGCGACGACCTGGGTTCCGGAGGCGAGACCGTCGGAGCCGCTGGTCGATGGGGCGGGGGTGGTGCTGGTTCCCGCCGGTGCGCCGTTGTCGCCTTCTGTGGTTGCCGTTGAGTCACCCAGCAGGCCCAATGACGTCGTACCTACGGTGATCGGTGCGGTGACGGGTGCGACGACCTGGGTTCCGGAGGCGAGGCCGTCGGAGCCGCTGGTCGATGAGGCAGGGGTGGTGGTTCCCGCCGGTGCAGTGGTGCTGGTGCCCGCCGGTGCAGTGGTGGCGCCTTCGGTGGTGGCCGTTGAGTCACCCAGCAGGCCCAACGACGTCGTACCTACGGTGATCGGTGCGGTGACGGGTGCGACGACCTGGGTTCCGGAGGCGAGACCGTCGGAGCCGCTGGTCGATGGGGCGGGGGTGGTGCTGGTTCCCGCCGGTGCAGTGGTGGCGCCGTTGCCTTCGGTAGTGGCCGTTGAGTCACCCAGCAGGCCCAACGACGTCGTACCTACGGTGATCGGTGCGGTGACGGGTGCGACGACCTGGGTTCCGGAGGCGAGACCGTCGGAACCGCTGGTTGTATCCGCTGCGCTTGCAGCGGTGGTGCCGAGGGCTAGTAGTCCTCCGGCAAAGAGGGTGCTGATCAGCCCTCTGCGGATATTCGCGTGCATGGTGATCTCCTGAAAGTTGTTGTGTGGGTGCCCAGGGCAGCCCGAATGGCCGTTTTCCGCGCAAAGGCGCAGGGAAGGCCCAACTAGTCAGGAGATGAACCGGGGTCGAAAGACACCGGTGCGGGAGCACTTTGCAGGGGGCCGCTGACGGGAAGAACAACGGTCAGCGGAACGTCTAGGTGGAAAGCTGATAGCCAGGCTGCTCCGCCGGCACCGCCGCCTTGCGACTGGCTGCTCCCAGATCCGGAGCCCGGAACAGCCGGCAACACTGCCGGGCTGGGGGTTCCGTCGCGGGGGAGGGGATCTGCAAGAATTCCCGCTTGTACCGGTGCAGTCTGCAGCGTGCCAGGGCCAGAGGGGTGGAAGGACGCCGCTGACTTCGACATGGCTGAGGTTGATGTGGCCGGGGCGGCCGGCAGATCACTGGCGCTTGGGGCGTCCGCGCTGACGGGCGGGACCCTGGCCGGTGCGATGCTGTCGGCGGTTGCGTCGTCAGCCGCGGCGATGTCAGGAACTGGGAGATTCGGTATCAAGACCTCCGGACCCGGAAGGGGACCGACGCCCGCCAGGAGGTCGCCCACCGGTTCCACAACGGGGTCCAGCACTGGCAGGGCATCGCCAGCTATTGGCAAGACTTCCTCGGCGATGCCGGTGACGATTCCGTCGGCCGCGGCCGTGACGGGCGCCGTGACGGCGCCAACAGTGCCGGAGGGGACTATCTGGTTCACCACCGGAACAACCTCAATCAGGTAGTCCACGGGACCGGTTGCAGCGCCGGTAAGAGGCTGGAGCAGACCGGCCGGTTCAGCGGAACTTGGCTGTGCCGGGAGTACGGCTTCATCAACCGGAGCGTCCGTTCTTACGCCGGGAACCGCAGCGGCCAGGACGTCCTCAACTGGATTGATTGCGGCGGCGGTTACTGATGAGACGGAGGAGCTGACGCTTCCAAGCAGGGAAGCGGAATCAGACGCGGTATCGGCGCTGGCGGCCGGAGCAGATAGGGTCAGCCAGGCAGTGGCCGCGGCGCCTGCGAGGAGCAATGGACGGAGCGCGCGCCATGGAAAACCTGCTGATTCCATGCGCAAACACCCCCCAAGGCACCTCGAAGATTCGACGATTGCCTAACAGCCTAGGCACGATCCGGAGCCGGCGTCCAGCCTTTTCCGGTTAATAGTCCGGCGAATTGATTATTTTTTCCGCGGTGTTGAGCGACGTCAGTGTGCATCGTTCGGGTAGGTCACGCCGAGCTGGGCGCGGACACCATCGAACAGCCTCATGACATTCAGCGAGTCCTCAAGCGGCATGACCGGGCTCTCGGTGAGCCCCTGCTGGATGCACCTGGTGACCTCGCGGAGCTCGTAAGTGTAGCCACGGCCCACGACCTCGAAATGCTCGGTCCGCGGTTCCGTCATGCCGATCCTGACGTGGATTTCCTTGGGATTGTTGACCGAACCGATGGTCTGCAGATACCCGAGACTTCCTGCGACGGTTGCCGCCCGCGGGCCGTATGCCGTCAGCGATGATGTCAGTTGCGCCTGCGCGCCGTGGTGGTATCCCAGCGTCAACGCATTCTGGGCATCCACGCCGTCGTCGTTCACTGCCCCCGTGGCACTCACGGTTTGCGGAAATCCCAGGGTGCCCAGAGCCCAGAGCAGGGGGTACACGGTCAGGTCAAGGAGGGCGCCGCCGCCGTCCCTGAGGGCCCAGAGCCGTGCGCTGGGGGAGTAGACCGCCGGGAAGCCGAGATCCGCGGTGACCCACTGGACCGTCCCGAGCTCCCCGGAAGCCGCGATGTCGAATGCGCGCTGCATGCTGGGGAGGAAGCGGCTCCACATGGCTTCCATCATGAACAGCTTCTTGGAACGCGCGAGGGCTACAAGTTCACCAGCTTCCCGGGCGTTGATGGTGAGGGCCTTTTCGCACAGCACATGCTTGCCGGCATTGAGCGCGGCCAGTGCCACTTCATAGTGCTGCGCGTGCGGCGTGGCTACATAGACAATATCCACGGAGTCGTCGGCGAGGAGCCGGTGGTAGCCCGCTCCGCCGGCGTCGTCACCGTAGGCTGTGGAAAAACCGTACTCCGCAGCGAACGCTTCAGCCGACGCCTGGCTGCGGGAGCTGACGGCATACAGCTCCGCATCGGCCAGAAGGGCAAGATCCCTGGCCACCGATTGGGCGATGCCGCCGGTAGCCACCACTCCCCACCGCAGAGTTTGTCCTGTAGCGGAACGGGGATCCTGATCGGCCTGGCTGAACAGCCAGGGCTTCGCGATGGGGGCAGTCATTGTGACATCCTCTCATCCGGCTGAGAGAGCATCGGGGAAATACCTGCAGGAAGTGAGAGAGCGTCCGAATATTTCCTGCGACTGGTGAGAGAGCGTTGGGTTGAAAGCGGCAGGAGCTGAGAGAGGGTTGCTATCAGCCTCCTCAGCTCCTGCCGCGCGGGCTGCGACTACGCCGTGGCTGCAGCTGCCACCCTGGCGCGGGAGGGTTCCTCGGTGAGGCGCCCCTGCTGGAGCCGGAAGCGGCGGTCCGTCTTGTTCGCGAGCTGGCGGTCGTGCGTCACCACCAGGATGGTGGTGTTGTGGTCGCGGCTCAGCGAGCTGAGGAGCTCGATGATGTGCTCGCCGGTCTGCTCGTCCAGGTTGCCCGTGGGCTCGTCGGCCAGGATCAGCTTCGGCTCGTTGGCCAGTGCGCGGGCAATTGCCACACGCTGCTGCTCGCCGCCGGACAGGCGGTTGATGCGGCGCACGTGCTTCTCCGGATCCAACTGCACCTGCTCCAGCAGTTCCTTGGCCCGTGCCAGCCGCGCGGCCTTGCGGACCCCGGCGAACTCCAGCGGCAGCATCACGTTGTCCACGGCGGACAGGTTGGGGATCAGGTTGAACTGCTGGAACACGAAGCCGATGTCGCGGCGCCGGTACTCGGTCAGCTTGCCGTCCGGCATGCTGGCCAGGCTGACGCCGTTGACGACGACGTCTCCGCTGGTGGGCTTGTCCAGCGCACCCAGCAGGGACAACAGTGTGCTCTTGCCGCTGCCGCTCTTGCCCACGATGGACGCGAGCGTGCCCTGTTCGAGTTCGAAGCTGACGTCGTTGACGGGTTTGATGGTGCGGTCGCCGGACTTGAAGGTGCGGACGAGATTCTTGACTTCGATCATGGCTACTCTCCTCGGAGGACTTCGATGGGGCGGATGCGGGCGGTCAGGAGCGCGGGGACCAGCGCACCGATGATGGCGACGCCGAACACAGCGGCGATGCCGGCCGCGATCACGCCGGGGGAGGCGCTCGCGGTGACGGTGGTGAGCAGCTGGGAGGCTCCGCCGAAGGGCCCCCCTTGGGGAAGACCTGCGCCGCCGGGGAAGCCGGCCCCGCCGGGCATGCCGCGCCCGGTGGTTGCCGCCGTCGTCGTCGATGAATTGGAGCTGATCAGTGCGGAGGCGATGCCGCCGCTGGCGAACGACGCGATGGCGGCACCCGCCACGCTGCCCAGGGCCACGAGGACCAGCGCTTCCAGGACGAACTGGAGTCCGATGGTGCGGTTCGGCGCGCCGATCGCCTTGAGCACACCGATTTCACGGCGGCGCTCGCGGACCAGCATCACCATGATCAGGAGGATGATCAGGCCGGCCGTGCCCAGCGCCGCGATGAAGGCAATGAGGGAGATGTTCTTGACGCTGTCGAGTGAGCTGACGGCGGTCTCGAGGTTGCGCTGGCCCTGGGTGACGTCGGCCTTGTCCGTACCGAGGGCGGCCTGGAGGGCGGTCTTGGCGGCATCCACGTTTTCCATGGTGTTCACGGTGACGATCATGGTGGACAGCTCGCCGGGCAGTTCAGCCAGGGTCTGGGCGGAGGGGAGGGTGACGTAGAGGGCGTTGTTGCCGAAGGTGGTACCGGCGTCGAACAGGCCTGCCACCGTATAAGTCTGGTCATTGATGGTGAACGTCGAGCCGACCTTGAGGTTGTTCTTCTCGGCGAGCGTGGTGCCGAGAAGCGCGTTGGCGGATTCCGCGTTGTAGTCGCCCAGGCCGGTGCCTTCGGTGATACTCAGGGCCTTGCCCGTGCTGTCCACCTCGGCGCCGATCCCGGTGGCGGTGATCGGCAGGGACATGGTCCGGGCCGGCTGGGTGGTTCCGGTTGAGCCCGTGGTTCCCTCCGCGGCCTGGTTGCGGTTGCCGAGCGTTCCGGCGTCGATGGCGGCGGTGAGGCTGGTGGTCAGCGTGGTGGTGGCCTGTCCGCCGGGTCCGCCCTGGCCTCCGCCGGGGCCGACCGTCTGGGTTCCGGCGGCGGACTGTGCTGCCGCCTCGGTGGCATTGCGCAACCTGAGCGCCTTTGTGCCGACTACGCTGGTCACGTTCGGTACTGCGGCAGCGGTTGCCGCCTGCTCCGCCGTGAGCGGTTCTCCGCCGCCCTCGAAGCCCTGGCCGCCGGCCGGATTCACGGTCAGGACGGTGCCCACGGATGCGTTCAGTTCAGCGACTTTGGCGGCAACCGCCTGGTTGGCCACCAGCATGGACAGGGCCAGGCCGATCGCCACGGCCAACACCGCCACCACGGCCCCGGTTCGGACCTTGTTTCTGAAGGCATTGCCTACACTTCGGGCGAGGACGCTCACGGTACTCCTAGGATCTCTGGCCGGACGGAATGACCGGCTGCTGATCCAACAGTGGTGCGCGTGGCTGTGCGGGGAACGGGCCGAAGCTATGTTTCCGCTGTGAAGACGCGCTGGACTGCGGGAACCCCGTCCGGGCTGCGGGACCGTCGCGAAACCAAAAGCCCCGGCCCACCCTCTCGGGTGAGCCGGGGCCCTTGACTGCTGCTACAGGCGCCTAGGCGCGGACTACTTGGTGATCGGGCCGAGTACCGGATCGTCCACGTAGGCCGTCTTGACGTTCTCCTTGGTCACGATGACCGGATCCAGCAGGTAGGCCGGAACGGTCTTGACCGTGTTGTTGTAGGACTTGTCATCGTTGATCTCAGGCGTCTTGCCGGCCTGGATGTCCTTGACCATGGTGATCGCGTGCTCTACGAGCTTGCGGGTGTCCTTGTTGATGGTGGAGTACTGCTCGCCGGCCATGATGGACTTGACGGACTCAACCTCGGAGTCCTGGCCGGTGATGATCGGGAGCGGCTTGCCGGCGGCCTTGACGGACGTCAGTACTGCACGTGCCAGGGTGTCGTTCGGAGACAGGACGCCGTCCAGGGAAGCGGTGCCGTAGCTGCCGGTCAGCAGGGTGTCGGCGCGACGCTGGGCGTTCTCAGCCTTCCAGCCCTGGGTGACGGCCTGCTCGAACGAGGTCTGGCCCGAGACAACCTTGAGGGTGCCGTCATCGATCTTCGGCTTGAGGACGCTCATGGCGCCGTCGAAGAAGACCTTCGCGTTGGCGTCATCCGGGGAGCCGGCGAAGAGCTCGATGTTGTACGGGCCGGAAGGCTTCTTGGCCTTCATGCCGTCCAGCAGCGCCTGGCCCTGGAGTTCACCCACCTTGAAGTTGTCGTAGGCCACGTAGTAGTCCACGTTCTCGGTGTTCAGGAGCAGGCGGTCGTAGGCGATGATGGTGGCGCCGGAGTCCTTGGCCTGCTTGAGCTGGGTACCCAGCTGGGCGCCGTCAATGGCACCCACGATGATGACCTTTGCACCCTTGGTGACCATGGCGCTGATCTGGTTCTGCTGCTCGGAGACGCCGCCGTTGGCGAACTGCACGTCAGCCTTGAAACCGGCTCCGTTGAGTCCGTCGTTGAACAGCTTCTCGGCCAGCACCCAGTTTTCACTGGTCTTCTGCGGGAGCGCGACGCCGATCGAGGAGTTCTTCGGGAACGCCTCGCCGCCGCTGCTGCCACCCGTGGTGCCGGTCTCGGCGCGGCCGCAGGCTGTCAGCGCCAGTGCCGCAATAGCAGCGATCGCTGCTGCCTTTCCTGCTTTACCAATCATTTGCATTGCTTGGTTCACTTTCTTTAGATGGTGTGCGGAGAATCGTGGGGGAGCGCTCAGGCTTCCTTGCGGATAGCGTCCTTGGTGGATGAGGTCTCGTCCGGCTGCAGCTCGCTGCTGCTGCGGCCGAAGTTTTTCATCATCATGCCGATGATGGACTTCTTGCCCTGGGTCTTGTTGTAGACGTCGAAGGCAACGGCGATCAGGAGGACCAGGCCCTTGATGATCTGGGTGAGGTCGGCGCCGACGCCGAGGAGCTGCAGGCCGTTGTTCAGCACGGCCATGACCAGGCCACCAACGATCGAGCCGATCACCGTACCCACGCCGCCGGTCACGGCGGCGCCGCCGATGAACACGGCTGCGATGGCGTCTAGTTCCCAGCCGACGCCGTCGAACGGTCCGGAAGCGGTGGAGCGGCCCACGAAGATCATGCCTGCCAGGCCGGCCAGGATGGACATGTTCATCATCACCAGGAAGTTGACCTTCTTGGACTGCACGCCGGAGAGTTCGGCAGCGTGCCTGTTGCCGCCGACGGCGTAGATGTGGCGGCCGACGATGGTCTTGGAGGAAATGAAGCCGTAGATGAGGACCAGGACGGCCAGGATCAGGCCCGGAATGGGGAAGGACGTTCCCGGACGGCCGGTGGCGAACAGGTACGTGGCGTACAGGATGGCGCCGCAGATCAGGACGAGCTTGAGGATCATCACCCAGGCTTCCGGCACCTCGGCGCCGAGGGCAAGGGCCCGGCGGCGGGCACGGATTTCGCTGAAGATCACGAAAGCCACGGCCAGCAGGCCCAGGAGCAGCGTGAGGTTGTTGTAGGTGGTGTTCGGGCCCACTTCGGGAAGATAGCCCGAGCCGAGGTACTGGAAATCGGCGGGGACCGGGATGGTGTTGGACTTGCCGACGAACTGGTTGAAGCCGCGGAAGAGCAGCATACCGGCCAGGGTCACGATGAAGGCGGGAATGCCCACATAGGCGGTCCAGAACCCTTGCCACGCCCCGATCAGCGCCCCGAGGGCCAGGCCCAGGAGAACGCCGGCGTACCAGGGGATGCCCCAGTCACGGATGGCCAGGGCCACGGCGACGCCGACGAAGGCTGCCACGGAACCCACGGAGAGGTCGATGTGGCCGGCAATGATGACCAGCACCATGCCGATCGCCAGGATCAGAATGTAGGAGTTGCCGTTGAAGAGGTTGATGACGTTGCCCGGGGTGAGCGTGCGGCCCTCGGTGAAAATCTGGAAAAAGACGATCAGTGCAACCAGGGCGAAGATCATGCCGAATTGGCGGGTGTTTCCGCCAAATAGCTTCTTGAGCGCGTTCATTGTTTCGGTCCTTGTGTCTGGAAGGTTCTGGAGGTATCCAGAAGGTCAGGCGGCGGTCTTGCGGGCGGATGTCATGAGCTTCATCAGGTTTTCCTGGCTGGCTTCATCCTTGTTCAGGACACCGGTGATGGCGCCTTCGAAGATGGTGTAGATGCGGTCCGAGAGTCCCAGCAGTTCCGGCAACTCGGAGGAGATCACAATCACGCCCTTGCCCTGGTTGGCCAGCTGCTGGATGATGCCGTAGATCTCGTACTTGGCGCCCACGTCAATGCCGCGGGTCGGTTCGTCAAGAATCAGCAGGTCCGGGTCGGTGAACATCCATTTGGCGAGCACCACCTTCTGCTGGTTGCCGCCCGAGAGCTTGGCGACGCCTTCTTCCACTGAGGGCGCCTTGGTGCGCAATGACTTCCGGTACTGCTCCGCAACGGTGAATTCCTTGTTGGGGTCCACGATGTTGTGCTTGCTGATCTTCTTCAGGTTCGCCGCAACGGTGGTGGTTTTTATGTCATCCAGGAGGTTCAGCCCCAGGGACTTGCGGTCCTCGGTGACGTAGCCCAGCCCGGCATCGATAGCCTGCCGCACGGTGCGGAGGGTGATCTCCTTGCCGTCCTTGTAGATATGGCCGGAAATGAAGCGGCCATACGAGCGGCCGAACACCGAACGGGCCAGCTCCGTGCGTCCGGCGCCCATGAGCCCGGCAAAGCCGACAATCTCGCCGCGGCGGACGAAGAAGTTGGAATTCTTGCAGACCAGGCGGTCCTGGATCTGCGGGTGCCCGACGTTCCAGTCCTTGACTTCGAAGAACACCTCGCCGATCTTCGGTTCGTGGTCCGGGAAGCGTGACTCCAGCGTGCGGCCCACCATGCCCTTGATGATGCGGTCTTCATCCACGCCGTCGGCCTTGACATCGAGGGTCTCTATGGACTTGCCGTCACGGATGATGGTGATGGAGTCCGCGATCTGCTCGATCTCATTGAGCTTGTGGGAAATGATGATGGACGTGATGCCGCGGCCCTTGAGCCCCAGCATGAGATCCAGCAGGTGCTGGGAGTCGGACTCGTTCAGGGCCGCCGTGGGCTCGTCGAGGATGAGGAGCTTCACTGATTTGCTCAGCGCCTTGGCGATTTCCACCAGCTGCTGCTTGCCGACGCCGATCTCCTTGATGGCGGTATCGGGATCTTCGCGCAGGCCCACCCGGGCCAGCAGTTCGGTGGACCGCGTCCGGGCCTCGGCCCAGTCGATGATTCCGCGCTTGGTGGGTTCGTTGCCGAGGAAGATGTTCTCCATGATGGAGAGCTCCGGGATGAGCGCGAGTTCCTGGTGGATGATCACGATGCCGGCCTGCTCGCTGGCACGGATGTCCTTGAACTGCTGGACCTCGTTCTGGTACACGATGTCGCCGTCGTAGCTGCCGTACGGGTACACACCCGAGAGGACCTTCATGAGGGTGGACTTGCCGGCGCCGTTCTCGCCGCAGATGGCGTGGATTTCGCCCGCCTTCACCCGCAGGCTCACCTCGGACAAAGCTTTAACGCCGGGGAATTCCTTGGTGATGGACCGCATCTCGAGAAGGATCGGATCACTTTGCGTGGTCTGGGACGTCATTTGCCCTTACGCCTCCAATGCATGACTTCGTTGTCCGCCCCGCAAACCGCAGGGCCGTCTGATGAAAAAGTAAACTGGATCACAGCCCTTGTCGTCAAGTCTTTAACGCAACGGGCCGATAACGAATAGATTCAGGAGCGCCGGATTCCCGCGTGCTGGAAAACCAGGGCAGCCGCACCGAGCGCCTCGGCCCGGTCCCCGAGCGAGGACATGGTGAGCGTGGTGGTC
This sequence comes from Arthrobacter sp. PvP023, assembly GCF_017832975.1. Classification (NCBI taxonomy): domain Bacteria; kingdom Bacillati; phylum Actinomycetota; class Actinomycetes; order Micrococcales; family Micrococcaceae; genus Arthrobacter; species Arthrobacter sp. PvP023. The sequence goes on along the minus strand of NZ_JAFIBI010000001.1, from coordinate 3,798,852 downwards.
TCGCCGATGACGGGCACTGCGTGCCGGATCAGGCCCCGCCTGATCGGGTCCAGGAGCAGGTCTCCCAGGCCGGCCAGCGGACCGCCCACCACAATTACTTCCGGATTGATGAGGTTGGCCACGTTGCCCAGTGCGCGGCCCACAGCCAGCCCTGCGTCGTCTATGACCCGGAGCGTTGCGGAGTCCCGTTCCAGCGCCTTGCGGACGATGTCCTCGGCGCTGAGGGGCTTCTCCTCGCCGCGGCCCAGGAGCTCGATCATGGTGGTGGTGGAGGCGATGGTTTCCAGGCACCCCCGGTTTCCACAGCGGCAGATGAGGCCGTGTTCATGGATGGTGGCATGGCCGATTTCGCCGGTGATGCCCACGTTGCCGTAGTACGGGGCGCCGTTGAGGATCAGCCCGGCACCAATGCCCGAGCCGATCTTCAGGAACATCAGGTTGCTGATGCCGCTGTGGGGGCCCCACGTGACCTCGGACAGGGCGCCGAGATTGGCGTCGTTGTCAACAAACACGGGGAAATTCAGGGTGTCTTCGAGGTGCTGCAGGATGTTGATGCCCACCCACTCGGGGAGGATGGCGCCTTGCGCCACGGTGCCCGTCCGGCGGTCGATCGGGCCGGGGATTCCGACGCCGGCGCCCACCACGGCGCTGCGTTCCACGCCGCTCTCGTCCAGCAGTTTGGCAAGGAGTTCCACGGCGGCCCGGATGCCTTCGTCGGCGTGGTGGCCCAGCGGCAGCAGCACCGATTCCTCGGCGATGATGTGGTAGCTCAGCGTCGCCAGGACCACCCTAAGGTGCCGGCGGCCGAAGTCGATGCCAACGGCAACTGCACCGTTGCTGTTGAGGCGGACATTCAGTGCCCGACGGCCGGAACTGGTGATCGGTTCCGTGGACGCCAGCCCGGCGTCCTGCATGATTTTGACGATGTTGGAGACCGTGGCCGTGGACAGGCCGGTCTGCCGGGCGAGTTCAGCCTGGGTTGACGGACCGTTCAGCAGGCACTCGATGATCCGTTGCTGGTTCAGGTGCCTCAATGCGGACTGTGACCCGGGGTTTTTGGTTCGGCTCCTCGTTGAGCGCGGTGTTGAGGGCATGCAATGAAGCGTGCACCATCTGCACCGTTGTAGTCAAGAAGTTAACGCAAGGCGCAGTCGTGGTGCCCTGGCTGCAGCCGCGGACGATCCGCACCGCGGGCCCCGGTCGCCAGGTGGAAATGCACCTAGGGCACAGTCTGCACCCTGGCTACGCTGGTAGGAAGAGGCTGCAAGGCAGGGTGGTCCGCACGTTTCGCGGCCGCCCCGGAGACTATAGAGGTGGTAATGGTGCTGCTGGCACTCCTGCAGGCGAACGCCGCCGTACTTGATGTGGAAGCCAACTGCGGTGCGGTGGATAACGCCGCCCGGACGGCGGCCGCCGCCGGCGCCCGGGTGCTGCTCACTCCGGAACTGTTCCCGGTGGGTTATGCGCCCCTCCGGGTCCGGGACGGGCTGGACCCGGCCCGGCTTCCGTCGATTCGCCGGAAGCTGGCAGACATCGCCCGGCGGAACGGGATCGCGCTGGTCTACAGCCTGCCCGCCGTCACCGCAGACGGGCGGTGGCAGATCACTGCCACCCTGGTGGACCATGACGGCGCTGAACTGCTGAACTACGCCAAGGTGCACTTGTTCGGTGCGGAGGAGCGCAAGGCGTTCAGCCCCGCGTCCGAACCTCCCGCCGTCGTGGATTTCCACGGGATCAAGACGTCCATGGTGATCTGTTACGACGTCGAATTCCCCGAAGCGGTGCGTGCCGCCGCGACCCGTGGCGCCGAATTGCTGCTGGTTCCCACGGCGCTGGCCCAGGGGTTTGATTCCGTTCCGCAGATCCTGCTGCGGGCCCGGGCGCTGGAGAGCCAGCTGACCGTGGCCTACGCAAACCATGCAGGGGAGGAGGATGGCTGCGAGTTCCTGGGCGGGAGTGTCATCGCCGGTCCCGACGGCTCCCTGCTGGCCGCGGCCGGTCCGGCACCGGAGCTGCTTTTCGCGGAGGTGTCCGCAGCAAGCGCCCGCAACGCGCGGCAGGTAGTGCCGTACCTCCGGGAGCGCCGGCCGGATCTCTACCGCGACTGGGAATCGGGTGTTCCGGAGGCCGGGGCCGGAGATTCGTCCACGTACTGAAGGGCGAACCAGAGTTCCGCCCGTACCTGGGCCTGGTTGAGGTCGGTGTCCAATAGCTCGGCGAGGGCGTTGATCTGGCGGCGGACGCTGTTGCGGTGCAGGCCCATGGCTTTGGCCGTGGCGTCCCAGCTCCCGTTTTCGCCCAGCCATGTCCGCAGCACCGCCAGCTGTCCGGCCCGCCGCTCGGGATCCTCCTGGCTGAGGACCGGTTCCAGCAGCCGGGCCGCAAGCATGGTCCCGGCTTCGCGGCCGAGCAGTCCGGCCACGGACCAGGTCACCTCGTCCACGCGGGCGCTCCGGCCGGTTGCTTGAACCCGCGCCCGCAGGGAGGTGACCCGACGGTACGCAGAGGACAGCCCGTGGAACTCCGTGGCATCGCCGATCACCAGGCGCCAGCCGAGCGCCTCCGTTTCGGCGAGCAAGGCCTCGTCCACCTTGAGGCGGGTGATGGCAGCGAAACCATAGTCGGTGATCTCGACGAGTTTGGTGTCGAACATCCGGCGCCACTGCAGCAGTTCCCGCACAGGGCTTTCGCCCGCCGGGCCGCCGGCTTCCGCCTTCACGCCCTGGACCACCCGGAGCGGTGCCGAGCGCGTGGAGGACATGCTCTGCGCCAGGAGGTCTTTGAGGCCGTTGACGTGCTTTGTGCCGCCTGAGGCGACGCTGTCCGGGTGCAGCAGCAGCGCCGTCGCAAGCTGGCTTGGTGCGAGCGAGCCGCTGGTCCGCTGCCGCACGAGCAGTTCCAGCAGCCCCACGACGGAGGACACCACGCTGTTCTGCGCCGGGGTGAGCGGACCGTTGGAGCCCAGGACCAGGGCGCCGAGATTGGCGTCCCGGGTGCTGCGGAGCGGATGGCCGAACACCACGGCGGACCCCGGTTCCTCGAGCTGCTCCATTTCCACGCGGGGCCCGCTGCCGGCCAGCAGCCTTTTCAGCAGCGGCTGCAGGGTGGAAAGTTCGACGGCGGCGCCCCCGCCGTTGCCGCCCGCGGACCGGGCGCGGATGCGGCCGTCGGCTCCGACGAGCAGCGCCCAGACCGGCACCCGCTGCACCAGCGCCGCCAGCAGTTCGTGTTCCGGCCTGGCCGAGAGGACCGCCCGCATCAGCTGCCGGTTGGTGTCCGCGAGCTGCCGGAACACCCTGGCGTTATCCGACTCCAGCAGCTGCGAGAATTCCAGCCCGATGGCGGCGAACGGAACAGTTTTGGGAAACTCCACGAGGGTCAGGTTGTGGCGCCGGCAGGCCGCTACAACGGTCTGGGGTACGGCATCGAAGTAGGGTTCCAGCCCGAACCCCAGGGCCCCCACCCCGGCGCCAACCAGCCGCTGGACGTAGGCATCCACCTTCGCCTCGCTGCCGCCGTCACCGAGGAAGGGCAGCCCGGCGGTGAGGATGAACTCGCCGTCGAGCAGGTAGGGCGTGGGGTCCTCCAGTTCGCTGGGCTCCACCCAGCGGAGCATCCCGGCACCGTTGCCGCCGTCGTGGAGTATCTTCAGCTCCGCCGGCAGCTTGTGCAGGAACTGCTCCAGCGTGACGAAGCCGAGCCGCTCGGCGGTGGCCTCAGGCGCCAACGGGAGCACCGGCTTCCTGGTAGTCCGGGCACTCGTAGGCCCGGGGCAGGCGCGGGGCGATCCGGTTGATGATCTCGTCACCGTGGCTGCCGATCGCTGCGCCCCAGTCATCGGCGCTCGCCGCCCCGGTGCGCGGATCGCCAAATAGCACGGCTGTGTCACCAACGGCCACGCCGTTGGCATCCGGGCCCAGGTCCACCATGAACTGGTCCATGCAGACCTTGCCGATCACCGGAACCCGGCGCCCGCCCAGGAGGATGAGGCTGCGGCCTGAAATGCCCTTCGGGATGCCGTCCGCGTAGCCCAGCGGGATCAGCCCCAGGTACCGCGGCTCGTGCGTGATGGCCTGGTGTTCATAGCTCACGCCAGTCCCGGCGGGCACTTTCTTGACCAGGACCACCGGCGCCGTCACGGTCAGGGCGGGGCGCAGGCCGAAGTCGGCCGGGGCCAGGTGGTCCGCCGGAGCGAGCCCGTAGAACGCCAGGCCGGCCCGCACCATGTCGAACGCGAATTCGGGCCGGTCCAGGATGTTGGCCGAACTCGAGACGTGCCGCAGCACCGGCTTCAGCCCTGCCGTCCTGGCCGCGAGGACGGCTTCTTCGAAAGCGTCCACTGCGGCCAGGTTTGCCGGGTGCGCGGGAACATCGGCCCAGGCCAGGTGGGTCCAGACACCCCGCACCGAGAGTGTGCCGTCACGCTCCGCCGCCCGCGCAGCGGCCACCAGCTCTGCCCAGTCCTCCGTCCGCGCTCCGCCGCGGCTGAGGCCCGTGTCGAGTTCAAGATGGACGACGGCGGGACGGCCCAGGCGGCGCGCGATGCCGGCCACAACGTCGAGCTGGGCGACGCTGCCCAGCGAGACATCGACGTCGTACTCCAGCGCTTCGCGGATCGTCTCGCTCGAGGCCGCCGCGAGGTACAACCAGGACAACACCGGGGCGGTAATGCCGGCCCGGCGCAGGGCGATGGCCTCGTGCAGCTGGGCCGTTCCCAGCCAGTCGGCACCGGCGGAGAGCGCCGTCCGGGCGACGTCAACGAGTCCGTGGCCGTAGGCGTTCCCCTTCACCACGGCCATGAAATGGGGGGCCGCAGACCGCTGGCGGAGGGTGCGGATATTGTCCGAAATGGCCGAGAGGTCAACGCTGACCTGCCCGGTGAGAGCCGCGTTCTGAGCGCTCTCCACGTGTGCATTAAGTCTCATGCCAGAACACTATAGGGCATTTTGCACAACGGTGAGAGGTGGCTCACAAACCTAAGCTGGTCCAGGGGAAAGCCGATAACTACTCACGAACGGACGTCAATGATGACTGTGCCTACACTCACCGGCCGGCCGCCGGCCGCTGCCCGCCGTCCGGGCCTTGCCGCGCAATTGCTGCGCCGCAAGCCGATCGGCCAGATGGTCAGCGAGGCTGAAAACGGCCACGGCGGGACCAAGCTGGTCCGCAGCTTCGGAGTCCTGCAGCTGACCATGATCAGCGTGGGCGCCACGCTGGGAACCGGCATCCTGGTCATCCTCGGTGAATCGGTGCCGTTGGCCGGTCCGGCCATCTGGATTTCGTTCGCCATCGCCGGCCTGGCTGCCCTGCTCTCCGCCGTCTCCTACGCCGAGATGGCCGGCCTGGTCCCGGTGGCAGGATCCAGCTACTCCTACACCTACGCCACCATGGGCGAAGGCATGGCCTGGATCTGCGGCTGGTGCCTGGTGCTGGAGTATGCGGTGTCGGTGGCCGCTGTGGCCGTCGGTGCCGGCCAGTACGTGAACGAAACCCTGGCCGTGTTCGGCCAGGTCCTTCCGGACGCCGTTTCGCAGCCGCCCGGCGACGGCGGCGTCATGAACATTCCGGCCATGGTCATCGTGGTCCTGGCCACCATCCTGCTGGTCCGCGGCGCCCGGGAAAGCGCCTGGATCAACACCGCGATCGTGGTGGTCAAGGTGGCAATCCTCCTCTTCTTCTGCGCCGTGGCTTTCACGGCCTTCAACGCAGGCAACTTCGAACCGCTCCTGCCGATGGGCGCCGCCGGTGTCTCCGCCGCCGCCTCCACAGTCTTCTTTTCCTACATCGGCTTCGACGCCGCCTCCACCGCCGGTGAGGAAGCCCGCAACCCCAAGCGGGACCTGCCGCGCGCCATTATGCTCTCCATGGTCATCGTCACCACCATCTACGTCCTCGTGGCTGTCGCCGCCATCGGCGCCCGTCCCTGGGGGTGGTTCGACGGCACCGAGGCGGCCCTGGTCAAGATCCTCGAGGAAACCACCGGGCAGCCCTGGATCGCACTGGTCTTCGCCGTCGGCGCCGTCCTGGCCATCGCCAGCATCGTCCTGACCGTCCTCTACGGCCAGACCCGCATCCTGCTCTCCATGGCCCGCGACGGCCTCATCCCCAGGATCTTTGGACGAGTTTCGTCCCGCACGGGCACGCCGGTGGCCGGGACCGTGATCGTGGGCGTCCTCGTGGCCCTCACCGCCGGGCTCGTGCCGCTTGGCGACCTCGCGGACGCCACCAGCATCGGAACGCTGTTCGCCTTCGCCCTGGTCAACGTCGCCGTCATCTACCTGCGCCGCAACCGGCCCGAACTCAAGCGCACCTTCCGCGTGCCGCTGTTCCCGCTGACGCCCATCCTCGGTGCCCTCATGTGCGCCTACCTGATGGCCAACCTCGGCGCCGACACCTGGGCGGTGTTCGGCATCTGGATGCTGGTGGGCCTGGCCGCCTACTTCGGCTACGGCCGGAGGAACTCCAGGGTGGCGGCGCTGGGCCACGAGGAATACCGTGAACTGAGCGGGCCCCAAGCTTCAACCCTGTCCACCCCCGAACCGACGAAGGCAGACCTTTCATGACCATCGCCACCGAACTGCCGGCCAACGATCCCGCTGCGGCCCCGGGCCCGGAAGCTGCCTCCGCAGCGGCGCGGGCAGCCGACGCCCCCATCACGATGCTGAACCCGGACTTCCCCTTCAGCTATGACCACTACCTGGCCCACCCGGACGGCCTCGGCTCCGTCCCGCCCGAGCTGTACGGAACCGAAGTGGCAGTGGTCGGCGCGGGCCTGTCAGGCCTGGTCACGGCTTACGAACTGATGAAGCTGGGCCTCCGCCCGGTCATCTACGAAGCGGACCAGATCGGCGGCCGGCTACGGACTGCCAGCTTCCCGTCAGCCCCCGGCGTGGTGGCTGACCTCGGCGGCATGCGGTTCCCGGTGTCCGGCAAGGCGTTCTACCACTACGTGGACCTGCTGGGCCTGCAGACCCAGGAGTTCCCGAACCCGCTGGCCGCGGCCACCTCCAGCACCGTCATCGAACTGGCCGGACAGAAGCACTACGCGAGCACGCCGGCGGACCTGCCGCCGTTCTTCCGTGAAGTGGCCGACGCCTGGAAGGCCGCAGTGAACGACGGCGCCATGTTCACTGAGATGCAGGAGGCCATCCGGGCACGGGACACAGCCAGGATCAAGGAGATCTGGAACGAGCTCCTGCCCCTGATGGACGAACAGACGTTCTACGGCTTCATCGCGGCCAGTGAGTCCTTTAAGGAAGCGGGCTTCGCGCACCGCGAGGCGTTCGGGCAGGTGGGATTCGGCACCGGCGGCTGGGACACCGACTTCCCCAACTCCATCCTCGAAATCCTGCGCGTCGTATATACGGACGCCGATGACCAGCACCGCCTCATTGCCGGGGGAGCGCAGCGGCTCCCCGAGGCACTGTGGCAGCACACGCCGTCGGGCATGGCCCACTGGCCGGACGGGACGTCACTGGCGTCCCTGCATTCAGGCTCACCGCGCGGTGCCGTGGACCGGATCAGCCGGGACGCCAACGGCGATCTCCGCCTCCGCGAACGCTGGGGCAGGGAAGCGAGCTACGCGGCCGTCGTCACCACGTGCCAGTCCTGGCTGTTGTCCACCCGGATCCACACCGAGGAGGCGTTGTTCCCGGCGGAGCTGTGGACGGCGATCGAACGTTCGCACTACATGCAGTCCTCCAAGACGTTCGTGATGGTGGACCGCCCGTTCTGGAAGGACATCGACCCGGACACCGGCCGCGACGTCCTGTCCATGACCCTGACGGACCGGCTGAACCGTGCCACCTACCTGCTGGATAACGGGCCGGACAAGCCCGCCGTGATCCTGCTCTCCTACACCTGGAACGACGACGCCCTGAAGTGGCTCGCGCTGGACGCGGACCAGCGGGTGGAGCTCATGCTTCACTCCCTGGAACAGATCTACCCGGGCGTGGACATCGCCGGCCACATCATCGGCCAGCCCATCACGGTCTCCTGGGAGGCGGACCCCAACTTCATGGGCGCTTTCAAGGCAAACCTGCCCGGGCATTACCGGTACCAGCAGCGGCTGTTCACCCACTTCAAGCAGGACAGGCTCCCGGAGTCCCAGCGCGGAATCTTCCTGGCAGGCGACGACGTTTCCTTCACTGCCGGCTGGGCCGAAGGCGCCGTCACCACGGGCCTCAACGCGGTGTGGGGCGTCGTGAACCACCTCGGCGGCCGGTCAGCGGCCGGGAACCCGGGGCCGGGGGAGCTGCTGGACGCGATGGGGCCGATCAGCCTGGACTAGCCGGCGTGGAGCTCCCGGTGCGCCTGCGCGAGTTCGCGGTAGTGCGCGGCGTTGCGCTTCACGCCGTCGAACTCCTCGTCGGTGAGCTCACGCCGGACTTTGGCCGGAACGCCGGCCACCAGGGAGCGAGGCGGGATGACGGTTCCTTCGAGCACCACGGCGCCGGCCGCCACCAGCGAGCCGGCGCCGATCACCGCACCGTTCAGAATGGTTGCGCTCATGCCGATGAGGCAGTCGTCCTCAACGGTGCAGCCGTGCACGACGGCGCTGTGCCCTACGCTGACGCGGGCGCCGACACTGCAGGGGAATCCCGGGTCGGCATGCAGCACCACGTTGTCCTGCAGGTTGCTGCCCGCGCCCACGGTGATGGCGGCCGTGTCCGCGCGCACCGAGACGCCGTAGAACGCGCTGGCGTCCTCGGCGAGGGTGGCGTTGCCGATCACTGATGCGCTGGGTGCGACGAAAACGGAAGGGTGGACGTCCGGGCTGGTGCCGGCGAAAGGATATAGAGGAGCCATGAGCCCAGCCTAGGAGTTTTTGTCCAGATAGCGGGACCAAAAGGGTCGTTTGAGGCGATTATCTGGACAAAAACTCGCGGGCCGGACCAGCCAGTTGCCGGTGTGCCAACGGACTTTGTGCCTAGTGACGCCGCTGCCGCGTCTCACTACCATTGGGCCATGGAACTACGGGGTTTGGACCTTCAAGGTCTGCAGTTGCAAGGACTTCACCTGCGGAAGACCGGAGGGGGCGGGGCCGGCCGGTTCCGCCGTTTGATGCGGGGGATTGAGCAACTGGAGGCCCTTGACCCGGCCGTCCGGGTTGCCGAGCCGAAGGCCGGCCGCCTGGTCCAGAACGAGCGAGTCCGCAGCTTCCTCCACGGCGATGCAACCGGAATACCACTGCACGGCATCCTCACAGACGTGCCTTTCGGCGCATGGTTCATGGCCATGTTCCTGGACCTGTACCCGGATGAAGGGACCCAGCGGGCGGCAACCCGCCTGATGGGCCTCGGCGTCGTCTCAGCCGTGCCCACTGCGCTGTCAGGATGGGCCGAGTGGGCGTTGGCCGGCCGGGGAACGCAGCGGGTTGGCATCGTCCATGCAGGCTTGAACGCCGCGGCCGTGCTGATCTTTGCCGGATCCTGGGCTGCCCGGCTCCGGGGCAAGCGCAGGCTGGGCGTCGGGCTGGCGAGGTTCGGGGCGCTCGTGGTGATCGCGGGCGCCTTCCTGGGCGGATACATGGGTAGTGCGCGCAGGGGAACCTAGGCCCGCGCTTTCCCCAACTGACTCGCATTTAACGTCGTCATTCGCGGATTTCGCGACGTTAACTGCCAGCTACTTGGGTTGGGGCGGGGGAGTGCGCAGAACCAGGAACTGGTAGTGCTGCGTCCAGTGGCCGGCACCCGGGCCGGATTCCGCCCCCGTGCCCTCCGGCCACGTGACGAATTCCTCAATCTCGCCGTGCCGGCCGAAGATCCGTCGGAGCGCCGCGTCACTGCGCCGGCTGAAGAACCGCGGCGGCTGGATCTCGTCTTCGGGGTTGATCACCTCTTCATCGTCCCCGGACCAGAGCCCGACGGCGATCGGCGCCCCCGGCGCGGCTACCCGCACCAGTTCACGGACGACGTCGTCGATGTCCGTGTTGGGGATGTGCAGCAGGGTGCTCATGGTCCACACCGCCGGGAAGACGCCGTCGGCGAAGGGCAGGTTCCGCGTGCTGGCGACCGAGACATTCAGTCCCTTGGCCGTGGCGATGCGCACCTGCTCTTCGGAGATGTCCACGCCCGTGTAGTGGATGCCGGCCTGGACGAACTTCAGCCCGTCGATCCCCGGACCCGAACCGATCTCCAGCACGGCGTGCCTGCCTTCGGCCTTCAGCCGCGCAATGAACCGCTCCCGCTGCTGCACCCGCTGTGGCGTCAGCGGGTGCTCCGGATGAAGGACGGCGCGCTGGTTGTAGAACGCGGCCAGCCGGTCCTCCCCGCTGTGGTGCTGTGCTCCGGGGTCCCCGCTGGCCGCCGTCACGTCCTGCCCGGCCTAGTTGAAGACGACGGTGCGGTTTCCGTCCAGCAGCACCCGGTGCTCGGCGTGCCATTGGACGGCCTGGGCCAGGGTGCGGCCTTCCACGTCCCGGCCCATCTGCACAAACTGTTCTGCCGTGCGGCGGTGGTCCACGCGGATGACTTCCTGCTCGATGATGGGCCCTTCGTCCAGCGCAGCCGTGACGTAGTGCGCAGTGGCGCCGATCAGCTTCACGCCGCGGGCATGGGCCTGGTGGTACGGCTTCGCACCTTTGAAGGACGGCAGGAACGAGTGGTGGATGTTGATGGCCTTGCCGGTGAGCTCGGTGCACAGCTCGTTGGACAGGATCTGCATGTAGCGGGCCAGGACGGTCAGCTCGATGTCTTCCTCTGCGATGATTTTCCGCAGCTGGTCCTCGGCCCGGACCTTGGTGTCAGCGGTGACCGGAATGAAGTGGAAGGGAATGCCGTAAAACTCCGCCAGCCCGGCCAGGTCCTCATGGTTGGACACGATGGCGGGGATTTCGATGGGGAGCGTGCCGGAGCGCTGGAGGAACAGCAAGTCGTTGAGGCAGTGGGCAGACTTGCTTGCCATCAGCAGCGTCCGGACCTTCCGGCCCGCGGGGTTCAGGCTCCACTGCATGCCGAAGGCCACGGCCACCGGCTCCAGCGCAGCGTGGACGTCTGAATGCGAAGCGGCAGTGGTGACCTCCACCCGCATGAAGAACGTGCCGGTGGTCTGGCTGCCGTACTGCTGCGAGTCCGTAATGTTGCATCCGGCCACAAGCAGTGCGCCCGCTACGGCATGCACGATGCCGGGCCGGTCGGGGCAGGAGAGGGTCAGTACGTAAGCGGAGGAAAGCTGGTCTTCAGTCACGAAGAACAGCCTACCCGCGCCGGAGGCAGCGCCCTCAACGGGGTTCCGACGGAATTCGGAAGGGTTTTGATAGTCTTAACCGGTCGCAACTGGCGTTGGATGGCTAACCATCAGGGAGCGGCACTGACGAAGACCACGGATCGTACGCCTGGGCCGAGGGTCATGTTTTGCCGGACGGCAGTTTAACCGCTGCCACACCCTGGCGTTGCCTTGCCCGTAACCAAGGGGCGGAGCCGCGTCACAGCCGGTAGCCTGACCTTAGCAGCGCCCATCCCTAGCCAGGAGTTCTTCGTGACCACTTCACCGACTTCCGTCAGCACTTCCTCGACCGTCAGTAACCTGCCGCTGGCTGAGCTCGACCCCGAGATCGCCGCCGTACTTGACCAGGAGCTTGGCCGCCAGCGCGGCACCCTGGAAATGATCGCCTCCGAAAACTTCGCCCCGCGCGCTGTCATGGAAGCCCAGGGCTCCGTCCTGACCAACAAGTACGCCGAGGGCTACCCGGGCCGCCGCTACTACGGTGGCTGCGAATACGTGGACATCGCCGAGCAGCTGGCGATCGACCGCGTTAAGGACCTGTTTGGCGCCGAGTACGCCAACGTCCAGCCGCACTCCGGTGCACAGGCCAATGCAGCAGCGCTCTCCGCCATGATCACTCCCGGCGACAAGATCCTGGGCCTCTCCCTGGCCCACGGCGGCCACCTGACGCACGGCATGAAGCTCAACTTCTCCGGCAAGCTGTACCAGGTAGCCGCGTACCAGGTGGAGCAGGACAACTTCCGCGTCGACATGGATAAACTCCGTGAACAGGCAATCGTCGAGAAGCCCCAGGTGATCATCGCCGGCTGGTCCGCCTACCCGCGCCACCTGGACTTCGCAGCCTTCCGCTCCATCGCCGATGAAGTCGGCGCGCTGCTCTGGACCGACATGGCCCACTTCGCCGGCCTGGTGGCCGCGGGCCTGCACCCGAGCCCGGTGCCGCACTCCGACGTCGTCACCTCCACTGTGCACAAGACCCTCGCAGGCCCCCGCTCCGGTGTGATCCTGGCCAAGCAGGAATGGGCCAAGAAGCTCAACTCCAACGTCTTCCCCGGCCAGCAGGGCGGACCGCTCATGCACGTCATCGCCGCAAAGGCCGTTGCCTTCAAGATCGCCGGCACCGCTGAGTTCAAGGAGCGCCAGGAGCGCGTCCTCGAGGGCGCCAAGATCATCGCCGACCGCCTGAACCAGGCTGACGTCGCAGAAGCAGGCGTCTCCGTGCTCACCGGCGGCACCGATGTGCACCTGGTCCTGGTGGACCTGCGCAACTCGCAGCTGGACGGCCAGCAGGCCGAAGACCTCCTGCACTCCGTGGGAATCACCGTGAACCGCAACGCTGTTCCGTTCGACCCCCGCCCGCCGATGGTCACCTCCGGCCTGCGCATCGGTACCCCGGCACTGGCCACCCGCGGCTTCGGCGCCGAGGAATTCACCGAGGTGGCCGAGATCATCGCCACCGCCCTGAAGGCCGGCTCCGCCACCGACATCGAGGCCCTGCAGGCCCGCGTGGACAAGCTCGCCGCCGACTTCCCGCTCTACCCGCAGCACGAACAGTGGTGAACCGGGCCATGGCGCAGACCGCGAAGATCCTTGACGGAAAGGCCGCCGCTGCCGCCATCAAGTCCGAGCTGGCTGAGCGTGTCGCCAAGCTGAAGGCCCGCGGAGTCACTCCGGGCATTGCCACCGTGCTCGTGGGCGCGGACCCTGCCTCGCAGCTGTACGTGTCCATGAAGCACAAGCAGTCCGTAGAGATCGGGATGAACTCGATCCAGCGTGAGCTTCCGGCGGATGCCACCCAGGCCCAGGTTGAGGCCCTCATTGACGAACTCAATGCGGACCCAACCTGCCACGGCTACATCGTGCAGCTGCCGCTGCCCAAGCACCTGGACACCGACGCCATCCTTGAACGGATTGACCCCGCCAAGGATGCCGACGGACTGCACCCGACCAACCTTGGCCGGCTGGTGCTCAATGTCAGCGGCGAGATCACCTCGCCTCTGCCGTGCACGCCCCGCGGCGTCATCGAGCTCCTGGAACGCAACGGTTACAGCCTCTCCGGCAAGCACGTCGTTGTGGTCGGCCGCGGTGTCACGATCGGCCGCACGATCGGGCTGCTGCTCACCCGGCGGTCCGTGAACGCCACTGTGACCCTGACGCACACAGGGACCGAGAACCTCTCGGAACTCCTGCGGCAGGCGGACGTAATTGTGGGCGCGGCAGGTGCCAAGCACATCGTCAAGGCTGCGGACGTCAAGCCCGGTGCGGCACTGCTCGACGTCGGCGTCACCCGTGAAACGGATCCTGAGACGGGCAAGAGCAAGGTCCACGGAGACATCGATCCCGCAGCTGCCGAGGTAGCGGGCTGGATTTCGCCGAACCCCGGCGGCGTCGGTCCCATGACCGTGGCGCTGCTGATGACCAACGTGGTCGAAGCCGCGGAACGCAAACTGGCAGCGGAAAGCGCCGGGACCGCCTAGCCCTGCCACCTTGAAGGAACGCCGCAGGGCGCCTGCTCCCCAGGGAGCAGGCGCCCTGCAGGCTTTAAGCGGAGGCCTTGCGGCACTACCCCGGGGCGCTTGCCGGCAATCCACATCGAATGGATTTTTTGAGATCCAACTCTTTCTTTGTTCGAACGTGCGTACTAACGTTGTGAGGGTGCCTGAACTTGTGTCCAACGAAGAACTCTCCAACAAACAATCCCGCAGCCAGCACCGGGGCGACCAGATGCAGTACGTCATCACCGCCGAAAACCTCACCAAGACGTACGGCGACGTCACCGCCGTCGACGGCATCTCGTTCAGCGTTCCAGCCGGCGAGGCCTTCGGACTGCTTGGCCCCAACGGGGCAGGCAAGTCCACCACCATGAAGATGATCGGCGGGGTTTCCCAGCGCACCTCCGGAAACCTCTCCATCATGGGGCTGGATCCGGAAAGCCACGGCCCGGAAGTCCGCGCACACCTTGGCGTTGTGCCTCAGCAGGACAACCTCGACGAAGAGCTCAAGGTCCGCGACAACCTGCTGGTCTACGGCCGTTACTTCGGACTGCCCATGAGCTACCTGAGGCCCAAAGCAGATGAACTGCTGGAGTTTGCCCAGCTCACGGACAAGGCAAAATCCAAGGTAGACGCCCTCTCCGGAGGCATGAAACGGCGGCTGACCATTGCGCGCTCGCTGATCAACGAACCGCGGATCCTGCTGCTGGACGAGCCCACCACCGGTCTGGACCCGCAGGCCCGGCACATCCTCTGGGACAGGCTCTTCCGGCTCAAGGAACAGGGAGTCACGCTCATCCTCACCACGCACTACATGGACGAGGCGGAACAGCTGTGCGACCGCCTTATCGTGGTGGACAAGGGACGCATCATGGCGGAGGGCTCGCCGTCGAGCCTGATCCGTGAATACTCCACCCGGGAAGTCCTGGAGCTGCGCTTCGGTTCCGAACGGAACGCCACGATCGGTGCTGAACTTGAGGGAATCGGAGAACGGCTGGAGACGCTACCGGACCGCGTGCTGATCTACGCGCACGACGGCGAGGCGGCGCTGGAGCAGGTGTCTGCCCGCGGCCTGCGCCCCCTCACGTCGCTGGTGCGGCGGTCATCACTGGAGGATGTCTTCCTCCGCCTCACCGGTAGGAGCCTCGTTGACTGAGCACGCCGCGCCTTCCGTGGCAGACGCCGGAGGCCGCGGAGCTGCCGGACCTGCCGCGCTGCGCGCCCATTCGCCGGCCGTGTCAGCTGCCCGGGCCCGCCGCTGGGGATCCTTCTACTACGCCGAGCAGGTCCTCCGCGTCATGAAGGGCTACGGCTGGACCATCGTGATGTACGGCGTGGGCCAGCCCGTGGCCTATCTGTTCGCCATGGGGGTGGGCCTGGCCACGCTCGTGGATACCAGCAGCGCTGCCGCGTTCGGCGGGGTCAGCTACCTGGCATTCATCGCCCCTGCGCTGTTGATCTCCGCGGCGGTCATGACGGCCGCCAACGAATTCACGTTCCCGGTCATGGACGGCTTCAAATGGCGGCGCGTCTACTACGGGCCGCATGCCTCCCCGCTCACGCCTGAGCAGATCGCGTCCGGCCACATCATGGCCGTGACCCTGCGGTTCCTGCTGCAGTCCGCCATCTACTTCGTGGTGGTGGCGCTCTTCGGTGCCGCACCCAGCGGCTGGGGCTGGGTATCCATCCTGGTCGCTACCCTGGCAGGGCTCTCCTTCGGCCTGCCGCTGATGGCCTATGCCGCCTCCATCAAGGAGGACAAAGGCCAGTTCGCCATGGTGATGAGGTTTATCGTGACACCGTTGTTCCTCTTTTCCGGAACCTTTTTCCCGCTCGACACCCTGCCCCTCGCGGTGCGGTGGATCGGCTGGATATCCCCGATCTGGCACGGCACCGAACTGGGCCGCGTCTTCAGCTACGGCTATGAGGAACCACCGCTGCTCACCATCCTGCACCTCGTCTTCCTGGTGGGCCTCGCCGTCGCGGGATGGATGCTCACCAAACGCCAGTTCGTAAGGAGGCTGGGGCAATGAGCATCCTGGCTGAAAGTCGCGACCCGGGAAGCCACAGCGTCGCCGAGGCGGCGCGGAACCGCCATTTCGGGCCGTTGTACTCGCGCAACGTCAAGGCCGTCATAGCCCGGGGCCTGATGGCCACCAAGAGCAGCAACTGGATGGTGATGCTCTCCGGCTTCTTCGAGCCGGTGCTGTACCTGATCTCCATGGGGGTGGGTCTGGGCGCCATCGTGGGGGCCGTCCAGGGGCCCGGCGGCCAGGAAATCAGTTACGCCGCCTACATTGCACCTGCGCTCCTGGCGGTGTCCGCAATGAACGGCGCCGTGTATGACTCCACGTGGAATGTCTTCTTCAAGATGAACTTCGCCAAGTTGTACCAGGGCATGCTCTACACCTCGCTGGGCCCGCTGGACGTGGCGATGGGGGAGATCTTCCTGGCTTTGTTGCGGGGCCTGCTGTACGCCACCGGGTTCACCGCCGTCATGGGCGTCATGGGCCTGATCACCACACCGTGGGCCATCCTGATGATTCCCGCGTCAGTGCTGATCGCCTTCGGTTTCGCCAGCTTCGGGATGGGGATCACCAGTTTCATGAAGACCTTCCAGCAGATGGACTGGATCAACTTCGTGATGTTGCCGATGTTCCTCTTCAGCGCCACGTTCTACCCGCTGAGCGTCTACCCGCAGTACATCCAGTGGCTGATCCAGGCCATGCCGCTGTGGCACGGCGTGGAGCTGCTCCGGCAGATCAGCGTGGGGATATTCACCCCTGCAACCGCCATCCACGTCGGGTACTACGTGGTGATGATCGTGCTGGGTGTCATGCTTACCGCCGGGCGCCTGCGCAAGCTGTTCCTCAAGTAACGTTCGCCCCGGGTGGAAGCGTCCACTTGCCCGCTTCGGCATTTGAGACAATGGACCCATGCGAACTTTGGGTAACCCTCACTCTGCGTCCAACCCGGCCAAGGGCGGGTTCTCCATGCTGCGAATCAGCGGCCCGGGAATGATGGTGTTTGTCGTCGCCTTCGTGGTGGCCGTCATCTTTGCCGCCAACCAGAACGACGTCGTCGGCTGGGTTGTGGCGGTCATTGCCGGCTTCTGGCTCGCGCTGGCAGCGTTCGTCGTCTTCAGCATCCAGAAGGCAGCGAAGAAGGCGACCGCCAAGCTGAACGAGGCGCAGAACGCCTTCAACGCCGCGACCGGCCGCGCGCCGTCATCAGGCAGTGCCGACCACGGCGGCACCCGACTGGTCCGGACCCGCAGTGAATCTGAAGAGGTCCGTGACATGAAGCTGGACCACTCCTTCAAGATCGTCCAGGTCCAGGTGCGCGTCGTCGAGCAGGAACGGGCCAAGGATGCCGCCGCGGACCAGGACACCATCCGCCGCGCCCTGGAAACCATCGAAATCACGGCCACCAATGCCAGGGACATGATCAAGTCCTCCGGTGGTGCTGACGAACCTGTCAGCGGAACCATCATCGACTAGAGTGGAGCGGGTGAGCTCGGCATTGAAGAAGGACCACCTTCGCATCGCATCAGTCAACGTCAACGGCCTCCGCGCTGCCTACCGGAACGGCATGGCGGAGTGGCTTGAGCCACGCGAGGTGGACATCCTTTGCCTGCAGGAGGTCAGGGCGCCGGACAAGATCGTCCGTGAACTCCTGGGCGAGGGCTGGTTCGTCCTTCATGAAGAAGCCGAAGCCAAGGGCCGCGCGGGCGTGGCCATTGCCTCCCGCACCGAGCCGCTGGCCACCCGTCCGCACATCGGGGACGACTACTTTGCCACCGCCGGCCGCTGGGTCGAGGCTGACTTCCGCGTTACGGACGCCGCGGGTGCCCCGGTCCAGCTGACGGTAGTGAGTGCGTACGTTCACTCCGGCGAGGCCGGGACCCCCAAGCAGGACGACAAGTTCCGCTTCCTGGACGTCATGGAGAGCCGCCTTCCCGAGCTGGCAAAGCACAGCGACCACGCCCTCGTGGTGGGTGACCTGAACGTGGGCCACACGGAGCTGGACATCAAGAACTGGAAGGGCAACGTCAAGCGGGCGGGCTTCCTCCCCGAGGAACGTGCGTACTTTGACCGCTTCTTCGGCGAAGACATCGGATGGAGGGATGTCCACAGGGGCCTGGCGGGAAACGTCGACGGCCCCTACACCTGGTGGTCCCAGCGCGGCAAGGCCTTTGATACCGACACAGGCTGGCGCATCGACTACCACATGGCCACTCCCGCCCTCGCCGCCGCAGCCATTTCGGCGACAGTGGACCGGGCACCGTCATGGGACACCCGCTTCTCCGACCACGCACCGCTGGTAGTGGACTACCAGCTCTAAGCCCGAAGGTTTTTCTCACAATGACTAGCTCGACTTCCACGGTGACCAAGAAACGCATCCTCTCCGGTGCCAAGCCCACAGCGGACTCGCTGCACCTGGGCAACTACATCGGCGCCGTCCGCAACTGGGTAGACATGCAGGCTGAATACGACGCCGTGTTCTTCATTCCTGACCTCCACGCCATCACCGTTGATTTCGAACCGGCGGAACTGGCCAAGCGCACCCGTGTGGTGGCTGCCCAGTACATTGCGGCGGGGATCGACCCGGACAAGAGCATCTTCTTCGTCCAGTCCCATGTCCCCGAGCACGCGCAGCTGGCCTGGGCGCTGAACTGCATCACCGGTTTCGGCGAGGCCTCACGCATGACGCAGTTCAAGGACAAGACGCAGAAGTCGGGGGCGGACTCCGCAACCCTGGGCCTGTTCGCCTACCCGACCCTGATGGCCGCGGACATTCTCCTGTACCAGACCGACCTCGTCCCGGTCGGCGAGGACCAGCGCCAGCACCTGGAGCTGACCAGAAACCTGGCCCAGCGCTTCAATACCCGCTTTGGCCACACGTTCACGGTGCCCGAGGCCACGATCCTCAAGGCCACCGCCAAGATCTACGACCTCCAAAGCCCGACTGCCAAGATGTCCAAGACAGGCGGGTCGCCCCACGGTTCCATCCAGCTCCTGGAGGACCCCAAGATCGCCGCGAAGCGCATCAAGTCCGCAGTAACTGACACCGGAACGGAAATCCGGTTCGACGCCGAAGCCAAGCCGGGGGTTTCCAACCTCCTCACCATCTACTCGACGCTCACCGGGAAGTCCGTGCCCGAGCTCGAAGCCGAATACCAGGGCAAGATGTACGGCCACCTCAAGAAGGACCTCGCGGACGTTATGGTGGACTTCATCACGCCGCTCCGGGACCGGACCAATGAACTGATGGCGGATCCGGCGGAGCTGGACCGGCTGCTGGCCCAGGGTGCCGAACGTGCCCGGGAAATTGCCTCCGTGACGCTCGGACAGGTCTATGAGCGCATGGGCTTCCTGCCGTCCCTCACCCTCGCAGGAGTCCGCTAGGCCCATGTCATCAGCCAGCAAAGTCACTGCAAACGAAAACTCCCCTGCATACCGCGGAGAGGGAAAATTCGTTGACGCCAATGATGACGCTGCCATGGTCCGGGGCACAGCGCCGCGTAAGCGCCCGACCCGGACCGACGAGATGAGCGTTGGTGTCATCCTGGGCTTCCCGCCGGATATTGCCCAGGAACTGCAGCGCTGGCGGGCCTCGTTCGGGGACCCGATGGCCGGCGTCATTCCCGCGCACATCACACTGGTCACCACCACGCCCACCAAGGACTGGGAGGCCACCCGAAGCCATGTCCGCGAAATTGCACGCAGGCAGGAACCGTTTACGGTCACCATTGCGGGGACGGGCTCGTTCCGTCCCGTGTCCCCGGTGGTCTTCCTGAACGTTGAAGACGGCTTCGGCCACTGCGTGAACCTGCACGAACAGCTGCAGACCGGGCCACTGGAACGCGAGCTGCCGTTTGCCTACCACCCGCATGTGACCATTGCCCACGATGTGCCGCCGGAGAGCCTGGATGAGGCCGAAACGGTGCTCAAGGATTACCGGGCCACATTCCCTGTGGTTAGCATGGGGCTGTACGAGCATGACATCAACGGCATTTGGCAGCTACGGGAAGAACTCGACTTTGGCATCGAAACTGACCACACCCGAGGCGCGTCCGGCAAAGACGGTTCAGGCGGCCCAGACGGCAACTGAGCCTCCTCTTCCCACGGAGCGCGCCCGGCTGAAGCTGGAAGTGAGCCGGAAGAAGGTCGAGTGGAGCAAGGCGCGCAGGTCCGGCAGCGGCGCCGCGGCCGGCCTGTCCGCCATGTTCCAGTGGCTGCTTGCGCGGCTCAATGCTTTCCGTCCCATGCGTGCGTTCCAGCACTACAACCTGCAGCACGGTCCGCTCATGGCGGCCGGTATCGGCTTCAGGATGTTCTCCTCCATCACGGGTCTGCTGGCCACCGGCCTTTCGCTGGCCGGCCTCGTCCTCAGCGGACAGCCGGCCCTGCTGGACCAGGTGATCAGGAGCGTGGCCAAGGCTGCGCCGGGTCTGATGAAGGTCGACGGCGGCGAGGGACTGGTGGATCCCTACGAGCTGCTGAACCCTTCCGGCCTGGGCTGGGCCGCCGTGATCGCCGCGGTGGTGACGGTTTTCACCGCCCTGGGCTGGATCAGCGGCATCCGCGACGGTGTGCGGGGCATGATGCAGCTCGGCCCGCGGGGGATTAACCCGGTCCTGCAGATACTGCGGGACGTCGGTACCTTGCTGCTGCTTGGCGTCGCACTGGTGCTGAGTGCGGCCGCCTCCTTGATTTTCGGCACCGCAGCCGGGTGGGTCACTGAGCAGCTGCACCTGGACCCGGTGATGGCCTGGCCGCTGACCACGGCCATCAAAGTGGGCGTGCCACTGGCCCTTGGCTGGGTGACCGCCCTGATCATGTTCCGGCTGGCGGCGGGCCTGAAACTTACCCGGCGGGCATTGCTTGAAGGAACCATCCTGTCGGCTGTGGGAACCACTGTGCTCCAGATCTTCAGCACTGAGCTGCTTGCCAGCGCCGGACGCAACCCGATTCTCGCACCGTTCGCGATCATCATCGGGCTGCTCATCTGGTTCAACCTGGTCAGTCAGGTCTATTTGGTGTCAGCGGCCTGGTCGGTCGTCAGGGAAGAGGACCTGAAGACTTCGGAGCTACCCCGAAAGAGGGTCCTGGGTTCGCGCCGCCTGCCTCCCCAGACCTGACGGGCGCCGCAGCCTAAGGCGCAGCCACCAATCCCTCCCAGGCCACCGTCCAGTCGGCCGGGAATCCCGGGGCATGCCGCCCGGGGCCGTTGTCCCAGCCTGCCGCCATCAATGCCGCGGCGGCAAGGAGTCCGCCGTTGCCGGGCAGATAGAGCGGCAGGGAATCCGTTTGGCGGTTATGGCCGTTGGGGAGCGCAACGTTCTTGCCGGCAGCCAGCAGCAGGGAGTCGACGGCGGTCTCCGGGTCTTCGAGGCGGGCGGCGGTCATGGCCATGACCGGGTAGTCCCAGCCCCACGTGCTGCCCCAGTCCCAGCCGGCCAGGACGTCGGCGAGCGTTGCCCGCATGATGTCCTTGTCGATCAGGTCGGTCTGCGGCAGGACCCCCAATGCGCAGAGCATCGAGGGGTGGTCGGTGCGGATCGTGAAGGGTTCCACATCGATCGCAGCGTAGACGCCGTTGACGATGCGCGGGGACACCAGGCCGTCGGCAACTTCTGTCCAGGCTCCGACGGGTTCGAGCCCCAGCCGTTCGCGCCACTCGGATGCGACCCTGAGACCCCACTGCCAGTAGGCAAGCTCGAAGGTGGGGTTCGTGACCGTGGCACGCATCGATCCGTAGCTTTCCTGGGCGGGAACCAGGGGCGGCCCCAGTTCGAACCCGCGGGCCGTCGGGTGGGCGAAGCTGGCCATGAAGGCGGCGGATTCGAAGACTATCTCGGCGAACTCCTCCAGAACGTCCCGGGAGGGGTTTGCCCGGTAGGCGAGTTCGGACAGGTGGATTGGGTGCGGTTGTTGCCAGATCAGGAATGTCCCGATGGGGCTGGGGCTCTCCCTGCCGTCGGGGCCTACCTGCTTCGGCCAGCGAACGCCGTCGAATCCCTGGGCCTTTGCGGTCCGGCGCGAGCTCTCCAGGACGGTGGAGTACCACCGCAGCGACGGAAGCAGGAGCTCCGAGCGGTTCCAGAGGGCAAAATGCGCCGCGTGCCACCAGTGCATTTCCAGGTGAAAGCGGCCGCGCCAGGAATTGCAGACCAGCCCCGTTTCCTGCGGTGGCAGTGACCCCGAGCAGTTGATGGCCGTGAGGTACTGGGAGAGGACGATCCGCCGCTCCAGCTCCTTCGCCCTGGGATCGTCGGCCGCGGCAAGCTCGATTGCCCCGCCCGAGGTCCAGAACCGGGGCCAATAGGCCTCCGACGCGGTGATGACATTGCTGCCCGTGGAAAGCCCGACGGCGGTCCCGCCTGCAGCCCTCCGTCCCGGTGTGGAGGCTGCCCGCGTCAGCCTGTTGTTGCCCCGTGGAATGCAGTCGCCGTCTCCGGCGGAGATGAAGCCGATGGAGAGATCAAGAACGTCAGGATTGTCCCGGCCACCCGGTGCCTCCGGAACGATCCGGAAGCCGTGAGGGCCGGTCTGTTGCATGCTCACGTCCCGCCCCGAAATCACCACGTGGTACCGGGCGTTGTCGAGTTGGCGGCGGACCGTCCAACTGGCCGCTCCGGGATCCGCGGCCGGCGCGTCCGGACCCTCCAGGAAGCTGCTGTGGGCGTTCTCGCGGTTCCAGTCGGCGGCGTCGTGCCACGCTTCTGAGCCGTAGGGAAAGCTGACGCCAACCGCCAGGCCCTTCGCGAGAGCGGGTGATTCCACCCGGACCCCGAGTTCGTCGCGATCGGGGTGGCACGCGGTGGTAACCGTCACCGGGTGGCCGGCCAGCGTGAAGCGGCTGGTCACTACTCCCGTCCACAGATCGAGCGTTTGCCCGGTTCCGGAAATGTCGGCTGCGGTGAGGGCCCGCTCTGACCCGTCGTCCATCCAGCGGAAGCCTATGCGTGCCAGGTCGAGGCGGTGGGGGTTGGCCCGGAGCCAGGTTTCTGCCCGGGAGGTGTCCGTCTCGCGATCATTGACGATGTCGCCGGCCATGTCCACGTACGGAACAGGTCCACGGGGCGAGTCGTAGAGGACCGTCGATCCGGCGAGCCCGTACAGGTGGGGAGGAGGACTGGCATGCCATCCCCACTGCGCCTGCGTGCCGAGCAGTGTTCCCGGCGGCAAGTCACCGCGTGCCCCCACCGGGTATGCATCCGGCAGCGATTGCAGTCCGGTCAGGTCCACGGTGAAGGCGAACTCCCCGTTGCCGACGGACACCGGGCTTTGCGGATCGAGATGGTCCTGCCGGACGTTGTGCCGGCGGACGAGTGCTTTCCTGTCGATGGCCACGGCGGGTGTGGTGGCGGATTCCGGTCGGTCGCTGATGCTCTGGCTGTGCACGATGCACGCCCTCCTGGTGCTGTCTGCTGTGACTGCGGCTGGTTCTGATCCGGTCAGGTGCGTCTCGGCTTCGTCGGTACGGGGAGCCGTCCGTGGATGGGAAAGAATCCGTGGATGGGAAAGAAGACGGATGGGCACGCAGCCACCCAAGAAACCGATTTCCGAAACGATTCAATAGTTGTCGCCCCGACGGCCCGTGTCAACCCGTGCGGCAGGCGGGGGGTCTATTGACGCTGAAGAGGCCTCTTGATACGTTTCAGGAACCGCTTTCTGACATCTTAAGGACGTTTACCCAATGGCGCGTAAATCTATCCGAACCTTTCGTAAGGCAATTGCCGTGGCTTCCGTGCTGAGCCTGCTCGGCCTCACTGCTTGTTCCAGTCCGTCGGCCACCCAGCCCGAGGACGGCAATGTTGAAATACGCTTCTCCTGGTGGGGCAACGCCGGCCGCGCCGAGCTGACCAACAAGGCCATCAAGGAGTTCGAAGCCGCCAACCCCACCATCAAGGTGAAACCTGAGTACGGGGACATCAGCGGCTACTTCGACAAACTGGCCACGCAGATGGCCGCCAACGATGCACCGGACGTGATCACCATGGGCGGCGCCTATCCGGCCGAGTACGCCAACCGCGGCGCACTGCTGGACCTCTCCAAGGTCGGCCGCTCCCTGGACCTCTCCAAGACGGACCAGGGGGCCCTGGAAAACGGCCAGGTGCAGGGCAAGCAGTACGGGGTCTCAACCGGCGCCAATGCGCTGGCGATCGTCGTGAACCCGGGTGTCTTCCAGGCCGCCGGCGTTGCGCTTCCGGATGACAGCACGTGGACCTGGGATGATTTTGCCACGCTGGCTTCCGACGTGACAGCCAAAAGCCCCAAGGGCACCTACGGGACGGCAACGGTCCTCACCCATGATTCGCTGGACGCCTTTGCCCGCCAGCGCGGCGAGTCGCTTTATACCCAGGACGGACAACTCGGCCTCAGCAAGGAGACGGTGCAGGATTACTTTGACTACTCCGTGAAGCTGAGTGAGTCGGGGGCTGCGCCGACCGCTTCGGAGACGGTGGAGAAGCTCAACGTCAGCACCGAACAGACATTGATGGGCATGGGCAAGGCCGGCATGATGCTGACGTGGAGCAACTCCCTCTCCGCACTCAGCAAGGCCTCGGGCGCGGAATTGAAGCTCCTTAAGCTCCCCGGTGAAAGCCCGACCCCAGGCATCTGGCTGCAGTCTTCACAGTTCTACACGATCTCGGCTCGCAGCAAGCACACCGATGCCGCCGCAAAGCTGGTGAACTTCCTGGTAAACGATGCGTCCGCCGCCAGGATTATCCAAAGCGACCGCGGCGTGCCCAGCAACTCCGGCATGCGCACTGCCATCCAGGACATGCTGACACCGCAGGGCAAGATCGAGGCCGCCTACATCGACCAGATCGGCAAGATGGACTTTGCGCCTACCTTCATTGGTCCCACCGGTTCAACAGCCGTCGCTGAGATCACGGCCCGCATCAACACCGATGTCCTGTTCAAGCGGCTCTCGCCGGAAAAGGCTGCGGAGCAGTGGATCAGCGAAAGCAAGGCGGCCATCGGCAAGTAGCCCGCCGCTAGCGGTTGGCGTCGAGGTACTGGTCGGCCCACGCGGAAATGATCTTCGCGGCCCGGGCGGCCTGGCCCTTGCCGGTCAGCAGGTGGTCGCTGCCTTCCAGCGACACGAAGCTGCGCGGGTGCCGCGCCGTCTGGAAGATGGTGCTGGCATTCTCGATCCCGACGGTGTTGTCCGTGGGGGAGTGCAGGACCATCAGGGGCTTCCCGAGCCGCTTGATGCAGTCGGTCAGGTCCGCATTCTCCAGGTCCTCCACGAAGTGCCGGCGGATCTCCACACGCTTGCCGCCCAGGTCCACCTCCGCGCTGCCTTCGCTGAGGATCCGGTCCAGCGCCGCATCAAACACATGGGCCACGTGCTTGGGCGAGAACGGGGCTCCCACGGTGGCCACGGCGTCAAGTCCGGGAATTTCCTTTGCCGCCGCCAGGACGGCGGCTCCGCCGAACGAATGCCCCACCAGCAGCGAGACCGGCCTTCCTTCGGCGCGCATGAACTCCGCGGCCTTGACGGTGTCCGCTACCTTGTGGCTGAAGGAACCTTCGGACCAGTACCCGGCGGAATCGCCCAGCCCCAGGTTGTCGAAGCGGAGCATCCCCACCCCGTTGTCGGCCAGCGCCTTGCACATCCTGGACGCCGACGGGCTGTCCTTGCCCAGCGTGAAGCCGTGCGAGAACACACCCCAGCCCTTCACCGGGCCTTCCGGCATGTCAATGATGCCGGAGAGCAATTCGCCGGTGGATCCTTCGAAGCTGACTTTTTCGGAGCGGGACATGCGGACCCTTTCGTAGGGGGCGGGGCGGTAACGTGCCGTGAAACGACGACGGCGCCCCCACCTGAAAGGTGAGAGGCGCCGTCGTCGTGGTTTTCGTGGTTAGCGGGTGCTAGATCTTGCGGGAGAGGATTGCCTGCTTGACCTCTGCAATGGCCTGCGTGACCTGGATGCCGCGGGGGCATGCTTCGGTGCAGTTGAAGGTGGTGCGGCAGCGCCACACGCCTTCCTTGTCGTTGAGGATCTCCAGGCGCATGTCGCCGGCGTCATCACGGGAATCGAAGATGAAGCGGTGGGCGTTGACGATCGCTGCCGGGCCGAAGTACTGGCCGTCGGTCCAGAAGACCGGGCAGGAGGACGTGCACGCGGCGCACAGGATGCACTTGGTGGTGTCGTCGAAGCGCTCACGGTCCTCGGCGGACTGCAGGCGTTCCTTGGTGGGCTCGTGGCCCTTGTTGATAAGGAACGGCATGACTTCGCGGAAGGACTGGAAGAACGGCTCCATGTCCACGATCAGGTCCTTCTCCACCGGCAGGCCCTTGATGGGTTCCACGGTGATGGGCTTGGTCGTGTCCAGGTCCTTCAGCAGGGTCTTGCACGCGAGGCGGTTGCGGCCGTTGATGCGCATGGCATCGGAACCGCAGACGCCGTGGGCGCAGGAACGGCGGAAGGAGACGCTGCCGTCAATTTCCCACTTGACCTTGTGCAGGGCGTCCAGCACACGGTCGGTGCCGTACATGGTGACCTTGAAGTCGTCCCAGGTGGCTTCCTCGGAAACCTCAGGGTTGTAACGGCGCACGCGCAGGGTGACGTCGAACGTCGGGATCTCTCCGCCGCCTCCGATGTGCGCGGGCAGTTCGATCTTTGAGGCTGGCTCAGCAAGTTCGGCGGACATCTTAGTACTTCCTCACCATCGGCTCGTAGCGGGTAAAGACAACCGGTTTGGTGGCCAGGCGGATGCCGGCAATTGCTTCTGCAGAGCCGTCAGCCGGGGCGTGGTCGTCCTTGTACGCCATGGAGTGCTTCATGAATTTTTCGTCGTCACGTTCCGGGAAGTCCTCGCGGAAGTGTCCGCCGCGGGACTCCTCCCGGTGCAGGGCTGCAACGGTCATGACCTTGGCCAGTTCGAGCAGGAAGCCCAGTTCAACGGCCTCGAGCAGGTCAAGGTTGAAGCGCTTGCCCTTGTCCTGGACGCTGATGCGCTTGTACCGCTCCTCGAAGGACTCGATGTCCCTGAGGACCTGGTTCAGCGTGTCAGCCGTGCGGAACACCTGCATGTTGGCGTCCATGGTGTCCTGGAGTTCCTTGCGGATCACGGCCACCTTCTCGTCGCCGTTGCCGTTGCGGGCAATGTCCAGCAGTTCGATGGTGTACGCCTCCGGGTCGGCCGGGAGGTCCACGAAGTCAGCCGTCTTGGCGTACTCCGCGGCGGCGATGCCGGCGCGCTTGCCGAACACGTTGATGTCCAGCAGGGAGTTCGTGCCCAGGCGGTTGGAGCCGTGAACCGAAACGCAGGCCACTTCGCCGGCCGCGTAGAGGCCCGGCACCACGGTGTCGTTGTCCTGCAGGACTTCGGTGGTGATGTTCGTCGGGATGCCGCCCATGGCGTAGTGCGCCGTCGGGAACACCGGAACCGGCTCCGTGTAGGGCTCAACGCCGAGATAGGTACGGGCAAACTCGGTGATGTCCGGCAGCTTGGCGTCGATGTGCGCCGGCTCCAGGTGGGTCAGGTCGAGGAGCACGTAGTCCTTGTTCGGTCCACACCCGCGGCCTTCGCGGACCTCGTTGGCCATGGAGCGGGCCACGATGTCACGCGGTGCAAGGTCCTTGATGGTGGGGGCGTAGCGCTCCATGAAGCGCTCACCCTCCGAGTTGCGGAGGATGGCGCCTTCGCCGCGCGCGGCTTCCGACAGCAGGATGCCCAGGCCGGCAAGGCCGGTCGGGTGGAACTGGAAGAACTCCATGTCCTCCAGGGGAATGCCGCGGCGGAACGCGATGCCCATGCCGTCGCCGGTCAGGGTGTGGGCGTTGGACGTGGTCTTGAAGACCTTGCCAGCGCCGCCGGAGGCGAAAACCACCGACTTGGCCTGGAACACGTGCAGCTCGCCGGAAGCGAGGTCGTAGGACACGACGCCGGCAACACGCTTCTGCTTGTAGGGCGTGCCGTCTTCGCGGACTGCGTCTTCCTCGACCGTCAGGAGATCCAGGACGTAGTACTCGTTGTAGAACTCAACGTTGTGCTTGACGCAGTTTTGGTAGAGCGTCTGCAGGATCATGTGGCCCGTGCGGTCAGCGGCGTAGCAGGCCCGGCGGACGGGGGCCTTGCCGTGGTCACGGGTGTGGCCGCCGAAGCGGCGCTGGTCAATCCGGCCCTCCGGCGTGCGGTTGAACGGCAGACCCATTTTTTCCAGGTCCAGCACGGCGTCGATGGCTTCCTTCGCCATGACCTCGGCCGCGTCCTGGTCCACCAGGTAGTCGCCGCCCTTAATGGTGTCGAATGTGTGCCACTCCCAGTTGTCTTCCTCGACATTGGCCAGTGCCGCACACATGCCACCCTGCGCCGCACCTGTGTGCGAGCGGGTGGGGTAGAGCTTGGTCAGTACTGCTGTGCGCGCGCGCTGACCGGATTCGATCGCGGCGCGCATGCCAGCGCCACCGGCACCGACGATGACGACGTCGTACTTATGGACCTGCATACCAGACGCTCTTTCTCTCAAAATTCGCTATAAAACCACGGGCGGGCGGAGCCTGCACCGTAAAACCGTCGGCCCGCTCAGTGCGGGCACGGCTGATCCCCCCGGGAGGACGGTGCCGCTAGGCTGCGGGGCAGAAGCCGCCGGGCAGCGGTACGCCGTTGACGTCCAGCGGGCACGGGTTGAAGGTGAAGATCACCAGGGTGCCCAGGATGATGATGACAGCCGTTGCGGCGTAGAGGACGATCTTCAGCCAGAAACGCGTGGAATCCTTCTCGGCGTAGTCGTTGATGATGGTGCGGACGCCGTTGGTGCCGTGCAGCATGGCAAGCCAGAGCATGGCCAGGTCCCAGAACTGCCAGAACGGATCGGCCCACTTGCCGGCCACGAAACCGAAGTCAATGGCATGGATGCCCTCGCCCACCAGGAGGTTGACGAAGAGGTGCCCGAAGATCAGGACTACCAGGACAACGCCCGAAAGCCGCATGAACAGCCAGGCAGCCATTTCGAAGTTGCCCTTCGACGCGCCGCTGCGGCGGTACTTGGGGGCAATCAGCCCTGCGCCCGGTTTCCCGCCGTCTTTTCCGCTGCGGGGACTCTGAATGGTTGCAGTCATGGCTTAGTGACCTCCAAAGGCGAGGGAAAGGTGGCGGATGGAGAAGCCCACCATGACGATGACCCAGAGAATCAGGACCGTCCACAGCATTTGGCGCTGGTACTTCGCGCCCTTCTTCCAGAAGTCGACGGCGATGATCCGCAGGCCGTTGAAGGCGTGGAACACGATCGCTGCGACAAGGCCCGTTTCACCCAGGGCCATCAGGGGGTTCTTGTAGGCGCCGATCACGGCGGTGTATGCCTCGGGGGACACGCGCACCAATGAGGTGTCCAGCACATGGACCAACAAGAAGAAGAAAATCACTACACCGGTAATGCGGTGTCCAACCCAGGACCACATGCCTTCACGGCCGCGGTACAAGGTGCCAGCTGGTTTTGTCGGCACTGAATAAACCTCCCTGCAACACAGCGGCGCTGGCATGGGATCCACGCGGGGGGAACGCCTGCTGCGAGAGCACTCGTAAGCTCAAGCCTAAATCTAGGCTTCGCTCACAGCTTATTCAATTCAGGAACTCCTTGGTGACGCCTCCCCGCGCGGTTTTTGCGCATTTTTGAGACGAACGCCACATTGTGGCTGTCCCGGGGGCGTCGGCCAAAGCGCATCTGCCGGTGTCGGGGCGGTGGTCGGCTAAAGTAGGCCGTGATGAGTACAGACATAGTGACAAGCCGGAATTCACCGCTGGACCGTTTTATTGCGGTAATTCCTGCAGGCGGAGTGGGGACCCGCCTCTGGCCCCTGTCACGTGCAGCAGCCCCTAAATTTCTTCACGATCTCACCGGTTCAGGCAGCACGCTGCTGCGGGCGACCTACGACCGACTGGAACCGCTTGCCGGTAAAGGCGTGCTGGTTGTTACCGGCGTTGCCCACCGGAATGCCGTGTGCAGCCAGCTCCCGGAGATCCAGGAGTCCGACCTGGTGCTGGAAAGCGAGCCCAAGGACTCCGGCGCGGCCATCGGACTCGCGGCCGCCATCCTGTACCAGCGGGATCCGGAGATCATCATGGGCTCCTTCGCCGCGGACCAGGTGATCAGCCCCGACGACCTCTTCCAGGACGCGGTGCGCGAGGCCATCCATACGGCTGCGGCCGGCAAGATCGTCACTATCGGCATCAAGCCCACGCACCCGTCCACCGGATTCGGCTACATCCGTGCGGGCCAGAAGCTGTCGATTGCGAACGCCCCGAGCGCGCAGGCCGTAGTGGAATTCGTGGAAAAGCCCAGCGAGGACGTTGCCCAGCAGTACGTGGACAGCGGAGAGTACGTCTGGAACGCGGGTATGTTCGTTGCTCCGGTGTCGCTGATGCTGAAGCACCTCGAAGCGAACCAGCCTGAGCTCTTCAAGGGGCTCACGGAAATCGCGCAGGCCTGGGACACTCCGGAGCGCGACGAGGTTACCGCCCGTGTCTGGCCCACCTTGCCGAAGATCGCCATCGACTATGCGGTGGCAGAGCCTGCCGCAGCTGCCGGGGACGTCGCCGTCGTGCCGGGAACTTTCCGTTGGGACGACGTCGGCGACTTTGCCTCCGTGGGCCGGCTCAACAGTGCGAAGGAAGTGGACGATGTGACCGTCCTCGGTGAAGGCGCCCGCGTGTTCACCGAAAACGCCAGCGGTGTGGTTGTCACGGACACCAAGCGCGTCATCGCGTTGATCGGCATCAAGGACGTTGTCATCGTTGACACTCCGGACGCCTTGCTGGTCACCACCATGGCGCACTCCCAGCGGGTCAAAGCAGCCGTGGACGCGCTCAAGGCCAGCGGCGACACCGACGTCCTCTAGAACGGACCCGGCAAACCCTATTCAGCCCAGTCTCACCGGCACCCGCCGGGAAGACTGGGCTGAGCCGTTCCAGACGCCGGGAGCCGGCTCCCGGATACGTAACCTCCGACGCTGATGCGGGTATTCGGGGCAGCCTCGCTAGAGTTGTTTTGTGCGCAATTACACTACTGAAGCCGAGCCCACCGCCCTCGTGGGGCCGTGGCTGGAGCCGCTGCTGCCGGAACTGATCGATTTCCGCCGTGACCTCCATGCGCATCCTGAACTGTCCTTCAAGGAGTTCCGGACCACGAACAAGCTGGCGGAACGGCTTGAGGCCGCCGGGCTTAGGCCGCGCCGGCTTGAAGGCACGGGCCTCACCGTCGACGTCGGTGAGGGCCCCATTGCCACCGCCCTCCGCGGGGACATCGACGCCCTCCCTATCATTGAGGAAACCGGGCTTCCGTTCGCGTCCAAGAACCACGGTGTCACCCATGCCTGCGGGCACGATGTGCACACCACCACCATGCTGGGGATCGCCCTCGTGCTGCACCGCATGCACCAGGAATCCCCGCTGGGGGGCACGGTCCGGATCATTTTCCAGCCTGCCGAGGAGACCATGCCCGGCGGAGCGCACTCCTGCATCGAGCAGGGCGTGCTCGACGGCGTGCCGCGCATCCTTGCCCTGCACTGCGATCCGCGTATCGAGGTGGGCAAGATCGGAACCCGGATCGGTGCCATCACCTCGGCGTCGGACACCATCAGGATTGAGCTGTCCGGACGCGGCGGCCACACCTCTCGACCCCATCTCACCGAGGACCTCGTTTTCGCGCTGGCGCAGATCGCCGTCAACGTGCCGGCCGTGCTGTCCCGCCGCGTGGACGTTCGCAGCGGCGTCTCCGTGGTGTGGGGACACATCTCGGCCGGCTCCGCGCCGAATGCCATTCCGGGCACGGGCTATATGGCAGGCACCATGCGCTGCCTGGACCGCGACGCCTGGCACAGCGCAGGCGAACTCCTGGACGAAGTGGTCCATCAGGTTGCCGGGCCCTACAACGTGGACGTCCGGCTGGAGCACACCCGGGGCGTTCCGCCGGTGGTCAACTCCGAACATGAGACGGCCATCATCGAGGCAGCCGCGCGCGCTGAAATCGCTGAAAGTGCCGTGGTCCTCACGCCCCAGTCCATGGGCGGGGAGGATTTCGCCTGGTTCCTGGCCGAGCTGCCGGGCGCGATGATGCGGCTTGGCACCAAGACTCCCGGCGGCGAGGAGTACGACCTTCACCGGGGCGATTACATCCTGGACGAGCGTGCCCTGGGGTACGGCATCCAGGTCCTCACCGCGGCAGCGCTCCGCACCATCCGCGACCTCTAGCCCCACCCCGGGCGCGAACGGACAGTTGAGGCCCCGAACCGGGGCCCTAACTGTCCGTTCGTGTTTTAGCCGGCGGATAAGTTGTGCACAATTTAATTGTGCGATATCGTTTTTGATATGACCGACGCTCCCAGACTCAACCGCCAGGTGTGCTTTGCGCTCTACTCCGCATCGAAGGCGGCCACGGCTGTGTACCGGCCCATGCTGGATGAGCTTGGCCTGACCTATCCCCAGTACCTCGTCATGCTGGTGCTCTGGGAAGAGCAGCCCCGCAGCGTCCGCGAACTGGGGGAGGAGCTGGGCCTGGACTCGGGCACCCTCTCCCCGTTGCTGAAAAGACTCGAATCGCTGGGGCTGGTGGAGCGGCGGCGTTCGGCCGAGGATGAGCGCCGGGTGGAGGTCTTCCTCACGGACTCCGGCACCGCACTGAGCGCCCGGGCCACAGCCATTCCCCAGCAGCTCGCAGATGCCGCCGGCCTGTCCGCGGCAGAGCTCGACCAGCTCCGGGAAACCCTGGGCAGGCTCACGGCGGCCCTCCACTCCTCCCGCTAGCAGGGTTTCGGTCGAACAGAATTTCCATCCAACAGAACGGAACCACGTGAAGACTCTCTATACAGCTGAAGCACTCGCCTCGGGCGAAGGACGGGACGGGAACGCCCGCACTAAGGACGGCAGGCTTGACGTCACCCTGGCCAGCCCGGTTGAACTGGGCGGCAACGGCCAGGGCACCAACCCCGAACAGCTGTTCGCTGCCGGGTACGCCGCGTGCTTCCACTCAGCCCTGCGCCTGGTGGGCCGTCAAGAAAAGGCCGACCTGACGGACTCCGCAGTGGCAGCGAAGATCCACTTCGGTGCACTTGGGGACGGTGTGGGCTACGGCCTGGCCGCTGAACTCGAAATTGCCTTGCCCGCCCTGGACCTGGCGACGGCGGAGGCGCTGGTGGCCAAGGCGCACCAGATCTGCCCCTATTCCAACGCCACCCGCGGCAACATCAACGTAGACATCAAGATTCTGGAGGTGGCCGCATGAACGCCAACACCACAACCCTTCCCCGGACAACCCGAGAGATCCAGCTGGCATCCCGCCCGCACGGCCGGCCCGTCCCGGAGAACTTCCGTCTGGCCGAGTCGGAGCTCCCGGAACTGCAGGACGGCCAGGTCCTGGTCCGCAACCAGTTCATCTCCGTCGATCCCTACATGCGCGGCCGCATGAACGACGTCAAGTCCTATTCAGCGCCGTTTGCGCTGGATGCAGCGCTCGACGGCGGCGCCGTCGGTGAGGTGATCGCGTCCCGGTCCGAGGAACGCAAGGTGGGGGACGTCGTCGTGCATTCACTCGGCTGGCGCGAATTCGCGGTGCTTGATGCCGCGGCCACATCCCTGGCGCATACCGACCTGGCGCCCGCGTCGGCATTCCTCGGAGCCCTGGGCATGACCGGCCTGACGGCTTACGCGGGCCTCCTGAAGGTTGCTGATTTCAAGCCCGGAGAAGTGGTCTTTGTTTCCGGCGCCGCGGGTGCGGTCGGTTCGCTCGTGGGACAGATTGCCAAGGCGATGGGCGCGTCCCGGGTTATCGGCAGTGCGGGGTCGCCGGAAAAGGTG
The DNA here is from genome assembly GCF_017832975.1 of Arthrobacter sp. PvP023. Taxonomy (NCBI): domain Bacteria; kingdom Bacillati; phylum Actinomycetota; class Actinomycetes; order Micrococcales; family Micrococcaceae; genus Arthrobacter; species Arthrobacter sp. PvP023. The sequence goes on along the minus strand of NZ_JAFIBI010000001.1, from coordinate 3,765,317 downwards.
GCGCGGCTGCTGGAGCTTGGCTTCGACGCCGCGTTCAACTACAACGACGGCCCGGTTGCCGGGCAGCTCGCAGCGGCAGCGGGGGAGCGCGGGATCGACGTGTACTTCGACAACGTCGGCGGTGAACACCTTGAAGCAGCACTGTCTGCACTCACGGTGGGCGGCCGCGTGGCCATGTGCGGCGCCATTGCGCAGTACAACTCGACCGAACCGTCTGCCGCCCCCCGTAACCTCATGCAGGCCATTGGCAAGCAGCTGACCCTCAAGGGATTCCTGGTCGGCGGCTATTGGCAGCACATGGATGAGTTCGTACAGACTGTGTCCGCCTGGGTTGCTGACGGCACCGTGCGCTACGACGAGACAGTCGTGGACGGCCTGGAAAATGCCCCGCAGGCTTTTATGGACCTCCTCGACGGCGCCAACACCGGGAAAATGCTGGTCCGAATCTAGGGAAATGGACGTGACTTGCGGTGGCGGCTACCGGTAGGTAACAAGTTCTCAACAATCTCCTCGCTTGGGTGGCGGCGTGGTGCCCGGACGTGTTCCAGGCCACTACAGTAGCTGTCATCAGTGCGCCTCGGCGCAGTGCTGCGAAACCATCAGTGAAAACAGAATTTCAGTGTGGAGCATTCGAAACGGACACTCATTGAACTCCCGTCGTAGCGCCTATCTCTTTGTTCCTGGAGGAAAATTGAAGAACTCACTGCGTGCAACCCTCAAGCGCGGTTCAATGACCGGAGTTGCCACCGCCGGGGCGGCCGCTCTGCTGCTGACCGGCTGCGGTGCTGCCCCGGAAGCGGGCAGCACCGCCAGCGCCACCGCCAGCGACTACACGGGCTGCATCGTGTCCGACTCGGGTGGATTCGACGACCAGTCGTTCAACCAGTCCTCCTACGAAGGCCTGAAGAAGGCCGAAAAGGATCTCGGGATCAAGGTCAACCAGGTCGAGTCCAAGACCAACAACGACTTCGAGCCGAACCTCCGCGCCATGGTCACCGCAGGCTGCGACCTGACCGTCACGGTCGGCTTCCTCCTCGGCGATGCCACCAAGGCACAGGCCACGGCCAACCCGGACAGCCACTTCGCCATCATCGACTTCGGCTACGAGACCCCCATCAGCAACGTCAAGCCGATCATCTACGACACCGCCCAGGCTGCCTTCATGGCCGGCTACCTGGCGGCAGGCTCCACCAAGACCGGAACGGTGGCAACCTTCGGCGGCATCAAGATCCCCACGGTCACCATCTTCATGGACGGCTACGCCGACGGTGTGAAGTACTACAACGAACAGAAGGGCAAGGACGTCAAGATCCTTGGCTGGGACAAGGCGAAGCAGGACGGCAGCTTCACCGGCGACTTCGAAAAGCAGGACAAGGGCAAGCAGCTGACCCAGAACTTCCTGGACCAGGGCGCAGACATCGTGATGCCCGTTGCCGGCCCCGTCGGCAAGGGAGCAGGCGCAGCACTCAAGGAAGCCAAGGCGGCAGGCAAGGACGTCAAGCTCATCTGGGTTGACTCCGACGGCTTCCTCACCGCCCCTGACTACAAGGACATCATGCTGTCCTCCGTCATGAAGCAGATGGGCGAAGCAGTGGAGACCGTCGTGAAGGAAGACAAGGACGGCAAGTTCAGCAACACGCCGTATGTCGGCACCCTCGCGAACGACGGCGTGCAGCTGGCTCCGTTCCACGATCTGGAGTCCCAGGTTCCCGCGGAACTGAAGACCGAACTGGAACAGATCAAAAAGGACATCATCGACGGCAAGCTGAAGGTCGAGTCGGCAGCGAGCCCGAAGGCCTAATTCCCTCCGCAAAGCGCCACCACCCGGTTGGTCATTGACTTCCGGGCGGTGGCGCTTTGCGTTGAGCGTCGGCTTTTCCGGGCTGCGCCGCCCGCTCCGCCAGAGGCTGCAGGCACTAGGCTGGTGCTGCAGCCACATATCCCGTCCGGGCACATTTTCCGGACGCTTCGAGATTGGTCAGAGTTTTGAAACTTGAACTCAGAGGGATCACCAAACGCTTCGGCTCCCTTGTTGCCAACGATCACATCGATGTGGTTGTTGAACCCGGGCAAATTCATTGTTTGCTTGGTGAAAACGGCGCTGGCAAGTCCACGCTGATGAATGTCCTGTACGGCCTGTACGAGCCAAGTGAGGGCGAAATCCTGGTGGACGGCAAGGCCGTCACCTTCCGCGGCCCGGGTGACGCGATGGCTGCGGGCATCGGCATGGTGCACCAGCACTTCATGCTGGTTCCGGTCTTCACTGTTGCGGAAAACGTGGCGCTCGGCGCCGAAACCACCAAAGCCGGCGGCTTCCTCAACCTGGACGACACCCGGCGGAAGATCAAGGAGATCTCCGACAAATACGGTTTCGACGTCGACCCCGACGCCCTGATCGAGGATCTTCCCGTCGGTGTCCAGCAGCGCGTGGAAATCATCAAGGCCCTGGTCCGCGACGCCAAGGTGCTCATCCTTGACGAGCCCACCGCCGTGCTGACACCGCAGGACACCGACGAACTCCTGGACATCATGCGCCAGCTGAAAAGCCACGGCACCTCCATCGTCTTCATCTCCCACAAACTCCGCGAAGTGAAGGCCGTCTCCGACACGATCACGGTCATCCGGCGCGGCAAAGTGGTGGGCACCGCGGACCCGGGTGCTTCGACCACTGAGCTTGCCTCCATGATGGTGGGCCGCGCAGTCAACCTGACCCTGGACAAGGCCCCGGCCAAGCCGCAGGAAACCACGTTCAAGGTCAAGGACCTCACCGTGATCGCCCCGACAGGCCAGCACGTGGTGGACGGAATCAGCTTCGACATTGCCCGCGGCGAAATCCTGGCCATCGCGGGAGTGCAGGGCAATGGCCAGACCGAACTGACGGAAGCCATCCTTGGCCTGCAGGACCGCGTCCACGGCTCCATCATGCTGGACGGCGAGGAGCTCCTGGGCCGCAGTGTCAAGGAAGTACTCGGCGCCGGCGTCGGCTTTGTCCCGGAGGACCGGACCGTTGACGGGCTGATCGGCACGTTCTCCATCGCGGAGAACCTGGTCCTGGACCGCTATGACCAGCCGCCATTCGCCAAAGGCATCAGCATGAGCCCTGCCCGGATCCTCGAGAACGCGAAGTCCAGGATCGACGAGTTCGACGTCCGGACCCCGTCCGGGGCGCTGGCCGCAGGGACCCTCTCCGGCGGCAACCAGCAGAAAGTGGTGATGGCACGGGAGCTGTCCCGCCCGCTGAGGCTGTTCATCGCTTCCCAGCCCACCCGTGGCGTGGATGTAGGTTCCATCGAGTTCCTGCACAAACGCATTGTGGCTGAACGGGACCAGGGCACGCCGGTGATGATTGTGTCCACCGAACTGGATGAAGTGATCGAACTGGCGGACCGGATCGCCGTGCTCTACAAGGGCAAGCTGGTGGGTATCGTCCCGGCCGGCACCGGACGCGACGTCCTGGGCCTGATGATGGCAGGGCTTTCCCCGGAAACCGCCCACGCTGATGTCGCCCACAGCGGCGGCAGCAAGACCAGCGGGCACCAGCCCGTCCAGACTTCCACCTCCGGTGCCGAAGGAGGCGACCAGTGACTGAACAGGACAATCCCAAACACGTGGCTGATGTAAACGCGGCGGACCACCGTGACGCCCAGGCCCCCGAGCCGCAACGTGCCGAACCCCAGGCGCCGGCCGAAGAGGCCGCAGCCGCCGCCGCGCTGGACACGGCCGGCGGGGCGATGCAGCCTTCGGCTGTCCCCGTTTCGGCCCAGAGCGGCACCGTTCCGGGCGGGGCGGACACCCTGGTCCGGCGGATCTTCACGGGCAGCGGCATGGTGTCGGTGCTGGCCGTCCTGCTGGCCCTGATCCTCGGCGGACTGCTGATTGCCAGCACGGACAAGCAGGTGGGTGCCACGGCAAGCTACCTCTTTGCCCGGCCGTCGGACTTCCTCTCGGCTGTCTGGACCGCGGCGACGCGCTCGTACGTCGCGCTGTTCCAGGGGTCCGTCTTCAACCCCCGCGGTTCCAGCGTTGCGGTGCAGTTCGCTCCGCTGATGGAGACCCTCACCATCGCCACCCCGCTGATCACCGCGGGCCTGGGCGTTGCGCTGGCATTCCGGGCAGGCCTGTTTAACATCGGTGCCCAGGGCCAGATCATCATGGCCGGCATCCTCGCCGCCTGGGTCGGTTTCGCACTGCACCTGCCGCTGGGCCTGCACCTGCTGCTGGTCCTTGTGGCCGGCATCGTGGGCGGCGCCATCTGGGGCGGACTCGTTGGCCTGCTGAAGGCCCGCACCGGGGCCCATGAGGTCATCCTGACCATCATGTTCAACTACATTGCGTTGTACTTCCTGCGATACCTGTTGAATACCCCGGCGTTCCAGCGGCCGGGGGAGTCCAACCCCATTTCGCCGATTCTGGATCCCACAGCGGTGTACCCGCAGATTTTCGGGACCCAGTACCGGCTCCACCTCGGCTTTGTCCTGGCCATCGCGGCCACGGTCTTTGTCTGGTGGCTGCTGAACCGCTCCACCGTGGGCTTCGAATTCCGTGCGGTCGGGGCAAACCCCAAAGCAGCACTGACCGCCGGCATCAACGTCCCGCGCGCCACTGTCCTGGTCATGGCGATCGCCGGCGCCCTGGCGGGCCTGTCCGGCGTGGCGCAGGTGGCGGGGACAGAAAAAGTCCTGACCGACGGCGTCGCCGCCACCTACGGTTTCGACGCCATCACCGTTGCACTCCTGGGACGCTCGACGCCGTGGGGCACCTTCGCCGCCGGCCTGCTGTTCGGCGCCTTCCGCGCCGGCGCGGTACAGATGCAGATCCAGACCGGGACCCCGATCGACATCGTGCTCGTGGTCCAGTCACTGATCGTGCTGTTCATCGCGGCGCCGCCGCTGGTGCGTGCCCTCTTCGGGCTCAATCCCCGCAAGAAGAAGGCCGCAGCGGCCGGCAAGTCCACGACTGCAGCAACCACCGGAGGTGCAGCATGAGCACAACAGCAACATCACCCGTTCCGGGAAAGCCGCAGCAGGGAAAGCCCCAGCCGGGAACACAGCGGACTGCCGCAGACAATGCCCCCGCGGTATCCGCGAAACCCGTGACGTGGAAGGTGCCGGTCCTGCTGGCCGTCCTCGGCGTCGTCGCGTTCATTTTCTTCGGCGTCATGGGACCCAACCAGACGGCCAAGTTCGGGATTTCCTCCAGCGGCGATTTCTTCCAGCTTCCGGCCATCGAAGTTCCGGCTTTCCTGGGCGGAATCGTCCTGTCGGTCCTGATGCTGGGCCTCGCCGCCTACGCGGTGTACCTCAAGACGCGGAACGAAGCTTCTCCCGGCTGGCTGCCCATCGTCTTCATCGTGCTCTTCGTGGCAGCGTTCCTGATCTGGGTGGTGGGCGGCGCCCGCACACCGAGCATCTCGCTGGCCGGACTCATCGCCGGTTCCGTAACGCTCGCCGTTCCGCTCGTGTTCGGATCCCTTTCCGGTGTGCTCTGCGAACGCGTCGGCGTCGTCAACATCGCGATTGAAGGCCAGCTGCTTGGCGGTGCCTTCACCGCCGCGATGGTGGCCACGCTGACCAGGAGCCCCTTCATCGGGCTGCTGGCAGCGGCCGTTGCCGGTGCCCTCGTCTCCATGGTCCTGGCGGTCTTCAGCATCAAATACCTAGTCAACCAGATCATCGTGGGCGTGGTCCTCAACGTCCTGGTCTCGGGCCTGACCGGCTTCCTGTTCAGCACTGTGATGCAGGCAAACAAGGCGCAGTTCAACTCACCGGGACGGCTGCCCATCATCGACATCCCCGTGCTGTCCAGCATCCCGGTGATCGGGCCTATCCTCTTCAAGCAGTCCGTGGTGGGCTACCTGATGTACATTGCGGTCATCGTGGTGTGGGTCGGCCTCTTCAAGACCAAGTGGGGCCTTCGCGTCCGGGCCGTCGGGGAGCACCCGCAGGCCGCGGACACCATGGGCATCAAGGTCAACGCCACACGCTTCTGGAACGTCACCCTCGGCGGTGCTGTTGCAGGCATCGGCGGCTCCTTCTTCACCCTGGTGGCCATCGACAGCTTCACCAAGGAGATCTCGGGCGGACGCGGCTTCATTGCCCTGGCAGCGCTGATCTTCGGCCGGTGGAACCCGATCGGGGCCTTCTTCGCGGCGCTGCTGTTCGGCTTTGCGGACAACCTGCAGAGTATTGTGACCATCATCGGCACGCCGGTTCCGAGCCAGTTCATGGCCATGCTGCCGTACCTGGTGACGGTTCTCGCCGTGGCCGGGCTGGTGGGCCGCTCCAGGCCCCCGGCCGCCAGCGGCATACCGTACGTCAAGGGATGACGGCGGTGGACAAGGATCCGTCGCGCACAGGCACCGGCCTGGAAAGCCGCGATATCGACTGGACGGCTCTCGAAGCCGCCGCCGTTTCAGCCATGAAGAACGCGTACGCGCCATATTCGAAGTTCGCGGTGGGGGCAGCGGCCCTCACCGCGGACGGCCGGATTGTGAGCGGCTGCAACGTCGAAAATGCCAGTTACGGCCTGACGCTGTGCGCCGAATGCGCATTGGTGGGCAACCTGCACATGACCGGAGGGGGCCTGCTGCGCGCCTTCTACTGCGTGGACGCCGGAGGCAACATCCTGATGCCGTGCGGACGCTGCCGGCAACTGCTATACGAATTCCGGGCACCCGACATGGAACTCATGACCACGCAGGGAATCAAAACAATGGACCAGGTGCTACCCGATGCCTTTGGTCCCCAACACCTGGAGGAACCCCGGTGACACCAACCCCGAGCAATACTGAAGCGTTCGACGCCGTCGACATCATCCGCATCAAGCGGGACAGGGGCGTGCTGAGCCCGGCCCAGATCGACTGGACCATCGACGCCTACACCCGCGGTGCGATCGCCGACGAGCAGATGGCCGCCCTGAACATGGCCATCCTGCTCAACGGCATGGACCGCGCGGAAATATCGCACTGGACCGCCGCGATGATCGCATCCGGCGAACGGATGGACTTCTCCGGACTGAGGCGAGCCGACGGCAGCGTGAAGCCGACGTCGGACAAGCACTCCACCGGGGGAGTGGGAGACAAGATCACGCTGCCGCTGGCACCGCTGGTTGCTGTTTTCGGCGTGGCTGTGCCGCAACTCTCCGGCCGGGGCCTCGGCCACACCGGCGGCACCCTGGACAAGCTGGAATCCATCCCGGGCTGGCGCGCAGCGCTGAGCAACGACGAAATGATGGCTCAACTCCAGGACGTCGGGGCAGTGATCTGCGCCGCGGGCGCCGGACTGGCCCCTGCGGACAAAAAGCTCTATGCCCTGCGCGACGTCACGGGAACGGTGGAGGCCATCCCGCTCATTGCCTCCTCCATCATGAGCAAGAAAATCGCCGAGGGTACCGGCTCGCTGGTCCTCGACGTCAAGGTGGGCAGCGGCGCCTTTATGAAGGACGAGGCCCGCGCCAGGGAACTGGCCGAGACGATGGTGGCCCTGGGCAAGGACGCCGGTGTCAACACCGTGGCCCTCCTGACGAACATGAACACGCCACTGGGCCTGACCGCCGGGAACGCGATCGAGGTGGAGGAATCGGTGGAGGTGCTGGCCGGCGGCGGTCCGGAAGACGTCGTGGAACTGACGGTCCGGCTGGCGGAGGAGATGCTCGCCTGCGCCGGCGTGCATGACGCCGACCCGCGCGCCGCACTCAAGGACGGCCGGGCCATGGACGTGTGGAACCGCATGATCGAGGCCCAGGGCGGGGATCCCCGGGCCAAGCTCCCCGTTGCCAGGGAATCCGAAATTGTCTACGCTCCGGCTGACGGTGTCCTCGTGGAGCTGGATGCCCTGGCCGTTGGCGTGGCCGCGTGGCGGCTGGGTGCCGGCCGGGCGCGCAAGGAGGACCAGGTCCAGGCAGGCGCCGGCGTCCGGCTGCACGCCAAGCCCGGTGCCGTGGTCCGTGCCGGTGAGCCCCTGATGACGCTGCTGACGGACACCCCGGAGAAGTTCGGGCGCGCCAGGGAAGCCCTCGAAGGGTCCGTCGTCGTCGCGCCGGAAGGCTCCCGGCCGGCGCAGAAACTCATCATCGACCGCATCGCCTGATCCCGTGGTTCTCCCCGTCCGGGTTCCTGCGGCAGCGGCTCCACTGGCCGCCCGTGGACCGGCCGGGGAGAAAACGGGTGGTCCCGGCCGTTAGGAAACTGTGCAGGCTATCAACGACTTCATTCTCGCGGCGGCGGGGCAGCCCTGGGTTCTCCTCCTGGTGCTGGCCTGCTGCGTGATCGACGGGTTCTTCCCGCCGATCCCCAGCGAGTCGGTGGTTGTTGGCTTGGCGGCGGTCGCTGCGACGGCCGATGTCCCCAACCCGTGGCTTCTGATGCTCATGGCCGCACTCGGGGCCTTCGGCGGCGACAACATCGCCTACGTGATCGGACGGAGGGTGGGCACCCGCCGTTGGCGGTGGATGCGCGGGCCGCGGATGCAGGCCGCCTTTCACTGGGCCGGGAGGGAACTCCGGAAACGGCCGGCGTCGCTGGTCCTCGTGGCCCGGTTTGTGCCGATCGGCCGGGTGGCTGTCAACCTCACGGCGGGCGCCACCCATTTCCCGCACCTGCGTTTCGTGGGCCTGACCGTCTTGTCCGCAGCGCTTTGGTCCTCTTACTCAGTGGCAATCGGGCTGTTTTTCGGGCAATGGTTCGAAGACAACCACCTGCTGGGTGCCGCCATTGCCATCGCCTGCGCGATCCTCCTCGGCATCATCGTGGACATCCTGATCAGCCGCCTCCGCGGCCGGCTGCCCGAGGAGCCCACGGGGGAAGCCGCGCCGGGACCCTGACCGGCTGTCCGGCGTCCGCTGAACGGTGTGGGGAAGCACCGGACCGCGGGTCACTTTTTCCCGGCCGTAGCGTAGCGGATTATGCCGCTGACATGGGACACTAAATAGCGATTTCCGTCACTTTATAGGAGCAGGGCCCCGCGTGGAATTTATCAATGAGGCAGTGCTCCATGCCGCAGGTCAATGGTGGATATATCCGATCCTGCTGGTGTTCTTTTTTGTTGACGGCTTTGCGATGGTTGTCCCCAGCGAAACACTCATCGTGGCGCTTGCGGCATTTTCGCGCCAAAGCGGTGAACCCAACCTCTGGATCCTTGGCGTGACGGCGCTGGTCGGTGCCATCGCCGGAGACAACATGGCCTACATGCTCGGGCGGAAGATCGGGCTTGAACGCTGGCGCTGGATGCGCAAACCCAAGGTGCAGAAGGTCTTCGCATGGGCCCACTATGAGCTGGAGAAGCGCGGCGCCGTCCTGATCTTCACGGCCAGGTACATCCCGTGGGGCCGTGTGGCAGTCAACTACGTTGCCGGCACCACCGCTTTCCCGCACCGCAGGTTCTTCATCCTGGACGCACTTGCCTGCGTCACCTGGGTGGGTTACTCGATCGGGATAGGCCTGCTGGCGAGTTCCTTCCCCTTGCTGCATGACAATCCGCTGCTCGGCGCCGGCATTGCGGTGGTGTTTGCCATCATCCTCGGCATCATCATCGACCACCTGCTGCGCTGGTGGCACAAACGGCTGGGACGCCACGATGATGCACGTCCCGATGTGGCGTCCACGACGGGGGCCGGCAGGGAAGCCTCCCCGGAACCTGGAATGCGCGCCGAGCGGGACGCCGCCGTCGAGGTCGCCCCGCTGGCCATGCCCGCCGTCGCCGAAGCGGAAACGGGCCGCTGAAAGGGGCTTCGGCCCCAGCCGTCCCTACCGGGTGGCGCCGGACGCCGTCCGACCCTAAGGTTGGAACCGTGACTGAGCCTATTCTTGACGCTGCCCCTGCCATCGACTTCGACCTCAAGAGCCTCCCCAAGGTATCCCTGCACGACCACCTGGACGGCGGCCTGCGCCCGGCCACCATCATCGAACTGGCGGAAGCCGTTGGGCACACACTGCCGTCCACCGATCCGGTGGCGCTGGGGGAGTGGTTCCGCGAATCCGCCGACTCCGGCTCCCTGGTCCGCTACCTCGAGACCTTCGACCACACCATCGCCGTGATGCAGACCAAGGAGGGTCTGTTCCGGGTGGCCAAGGAATTCGTGGAAGACCTGGCCGACGACGGCGTGGTGTACGGCGAAGTCCGCTGGGCACCGGAACAGCACCTGCAGAAGGGCCTGACGCTCGACGAAGTGGTCGAGGCCATCCAGGAAGGGCTTGACGCCGGCGTGGACGCCGTTGCCGAAACCGGCCGGGAGATCCAGGTGGGCCAGCTCATCACCGCCATGCGCCACGCCGACCGGGGCCAGGAAATCGCCGAACTGGCAGTCCGCCACCGTAACAACGGAGCAGTGGGCTTCGACATCGCCGGAGCCGAGGACGGGTTCCTGCCGTCCCGCTTCCGCGATGCGTTTACCTACCTCGCCCAGCACAACTTCCCCGCCACGGTCCACGCCGGCGAAGCGGCAGGACTCGAAAGCATCCAGTCCGCCCTGGTCGACGGCCGTGCCCTGCGGCTCGGCCACGGCGTGCGCATCGCCGAGGACATCACGGTCGAGTTCGACGACGAGGACTCCGCAGAGGAAGCCGACGAGAACATCGGCATGGTGACCCTCGGCGAACTCTCCAGCTGGGTCCGCGACCGCGGCATCGCCTTGGAAATTTGCCCCTCCTCCAACCTGCAGACCGGAGCCATCGCCGGCTTCGGCGAGGGCATCGAAAGCCACCCGCTGGACATGCTGTACCAGCTCGGCTTCAATGTCACGATCAATACGGACAACCGGCTGATGAGCGGCGTGACCCTCACCGACGAGTTCGAACTGCTCGTGGAAACCTTCGACTACGACCTTGACGACATCCTGGAGCTCACGCTCAATGCCGCCGAAGCCGCCTTCCTGCCGCTGGAGGAAAAGGAAGCCCTCGTTGAGTACATCAACGACGCCTACGCCAACCTTGCCTAACGACGGTTCAGTTCCGGTTGCCTCCCTGGTGGGCGTCATAGCCGCCCTCAGGGAGCACTGCCCCTGGATGGGGGCGCTGACGCACGAGTCGCTGGTGGAGTACCTCCTTGAGGAGGCCTTTGAGGTGGCCGAAACAATCGAAACCGGCGCCGACCAGGCAGAGCTCCGCGGGGAGCTGGGCGATGTCCTGCTCCAGGTGGTGCTGCATGCCCGCCTCGCAGAGGAACGCGGGAGTTTCGGTTTCGACGACGTCGTCCAAGGCCTCACGGCAAAGATGATCCGCCGGAACCCGCACGTTTTCCGGCCGGACGGCTCGCTCCAGGACACCTTCCCGGCCAGTGTCGAGGAGATCGTCCGGAACTGGGACTCCATCAAACGGGCGGAGAAGCCGGAACGCGGTGATCCCTTCGAAGGAATTCCGCAAGGGCTTCCGGCCCTCGCGCGCGCCCAAAAGTCGTTGGACCGGGCCGCCCGTGCAGGGCTCGCGGTGGCCCCCGGATTCCGCCCGGGGCTGGCTGTGCCGGCGGGTCCGGTGGTTGAGCGGGTCGGTCCGGTGGTTAGGCTTGTCGAACCCATGGACTCCGAAAACCAGCTCGGCGATCTCCTGTTCGAGCTCGTCGCCGCTGCCCGCAGCAGGGGTTTCGACGCCGAACGCGCCCTCCGTGGGGCAGTCCGGCGGTACCAGGACGGCCACCGCCCTGCTCACCCTGACCTGCCCCGGACGGGATCATGACGTCCGGGTGCTGGATAGGTTTCCGTAACGTGCACCACTCTCGACTACGCTAGTCCCTGACGAGGACGTCGAGTTTTTCCGCTAGTTTCCCAGTAAATCGCTTCACCATAAGGAGCATATTCATGGCGCTTATCGATGCCATTCACGCCCGCGAGATCCTCGATTCCCGTGGCAACCCGACCGTAGAAGTTGAAGTTCTGCTTTCCGATGGCCAGATCGGCCGCGCGGCAGTTCCCTCCGGCGCCTCCACCGGCGAACACGAGGCTGTTGAGCTCCGCGACGGAGACAAGGGACGCTACCTTGGCAAGGGCGTCCAGAAAGCAGTCGACGCCGTCATCGACCAGATCGCACCGGCACTGACCGGTTTCGACGCCACGGACCAGCGCAGCATCGACCAGGCCATGATTGACCTGGACGGCACCCCCAACAAGTCCAAGCTCGGCGCCAACGCCATCCTGGGTGTTTCCCTGGCAGTGGCCAACGCCGCCGCAGCCTCCGCTGATCTGCCGCTGTACAAGTACCTGGGCGGCCCCAACGCGCACGTCCTGCCCGTTCCGCTGATGAACATCCTCAACGGCGGCTCGCACGCTGACTCCGATGTGGACATCCAGGAATTCATGATCGCCCCGATCGGCGCCGAGACCTTCTCCGAGGGCCTGCGCTGGGGCGTTGAGGTTTACCACAACCTCAAGTCCGTCCTGCAGGCCAAGGGCCTCTCCACCGGCCTGGGCGACGAAGGCGGCTTCGCGCCGAACCTGCCGTCCAACCGCGCGGCACTGGACCTGATCCAGGAAGCCATCAAGAACGCCGGCTACACCCCGGGCAAGGACATTGCCCTGGCACTGGACGTTGCCTCCTCCGAGTTCTTCAAGGACGGCGCCTACCAGTTCGAAGGCAAGGCCCTCTCCGCCACCGAGATGAGCGCCTACTACGCCGAGCTCGTGGCCGACTACCCGCTGGTTTCCATCGAGGACCCGCTGGATGAAAACGACTGGGACGGCTGGAAGACCCTCACCGACGCAATCGGTGACAAGGTACAGCTGGTCGGCGACGACCTCTTCGTCACCAACCCGTCCATCCTGCAGCGCGGCATCGACACGGCTACTGCCAACTCCCTGCTGGTGAAGGTGAACCAGATCGGTTCGCTGACCGAAACCCTGGACGCCGTGTCGCTGGCACAGCGGGCCGGTTACACCACCATCACCTCGCACCGCTCCGGCGAAACCGAGGACACCACCATTGCTGACATCGCCGTTGCCACCAACGCGGGCCAGATCAAGACCGGTGCACCGGCGCGCTCCGAGCGCGTTGCCAAGTACAACCAGCTGCTGCGCATCGAAGAAGAACTCGACGACGCCGCACGCTACGCCGGACGCAGCGCCTTCCCGCGTTTCAAGGGCTAGCATCCAAAAAAACAGCTGACCGGTGGCTATGGTTGAAAGACCATGGCCACCGGTTTTGTTTGTGGTCCGCTTTTGAAGGAGTGTCATGGCAACCCGACGTCCCAAGGTTCCCCGGGCCACGCCCGCGGTGCGTCAGTCCAAGGACGCCGACGACGGCGCTGACGTCATCCGCGCGGATTTCGGCGCAACGCGCCACCTGCCCGCTGACGGCGAAGCCAAAACGCCCGCCGCGCCCGCGAAAACCACCACGGCCGGACGGCTGGGCGCTTCGGTCAAAGCCGGGGTCGCAGCCGGCAAGCAGGCAGCCGGCCGGCCGGCAGGCAGTCAAGCCGGCGCGAACGCCTCGGGTGCTGCTGCCAAGGACGGGACGGACAGCCAGGATCCCGTGCCCGCAAAGGCCTTCTCCGGCCGGATGCTGGCCCTGGCCGTTGTCATGATTGCCATCACCATCATGCTGGCCCCTACGGTCAAGATCTTCATCGACAAAAAGGCCGAGATCGCCGCGCTGGAGGCCGATATCGCCGCACGGAAGACCGAGCAGGACGGCCTGAAACTCCAGGTGTCCCGCTGGCAGGACCCGAACTACGTGAAACAGCAGGCCCGCGACCGCATTAACATGGTTATGCCGGGAGAAACCGGCTACTGGGTGTTTGGCAGCGATCTGCCGGCCGGGACCGCCAGTGGCCAGGCCGGAACAGGAACAGCAGAGGACCCGGCCAACCTGCCATGGGTGGACTCGCTTTGGGAGTCCATCAGGCGCTCGGCAACAGACTAGAGGCGGTGCCCTCCGCCGGCTTTCCCACGGGTCAGCCTTCAAGGGCAGGAAGGCGGCCGCGCCAGTGGACCAGCATGCAGTAGGCGACAACGCCCTGGGCGGGCAACCCGTGACAGAAGACGCCTCGACCGTACCCGCGTACAGCCACCCGTCCGCCCGGGACCTGGACGTGCTAAGCCGCCAGCTGGGGCGCCCCGTGCGCGACGTCGTCGAAATCCCCGCCCGCTGCGTGTGCGGCAACCCCTTGGTCGCGGCGACGTCACCGCGGCTCAGTAACGGAACGCCGTTCCCCACCACGTTTTATCTGACCCACCCGGTCATCACGTCGGCGGTATCACGGCTCGAGGCCGCCGGCCTGATGAACCGGATGAACGAACAGCTCGCTGAGGACTCCGCTCTCGCCGCAAGCTACCGGGCCGCCCACGAGGCGTACCTCGTGTCCCGGGCGGAGATTGGCGAACGGTCCGGCATTGGCGCCGTGCCCGAGATCGACGGCATCTCCGCCGGCGGGATGCCCACCCGGGTGAAATGCCTCCACGTCCTGGTGGGCCATTCCCTGGCCGCCGGTCCCGGCGTCAATCCGCTCGGTGATGAGGCCATTGCCGCCATCAGTGAATGGTGGACCGCGGACCGCTGCTACTGCGACGGCGCCTGGGATACCGGCGGAGAAGCGCCGTCCAAGGACCTCAGCCGTCACGGGCCGCAGGGGCTCCCCGACATCGTGGGCCGTCCGGCGCCCGTCCGCAAGACCCAGCGGCACGCTGATAGCAACCACGCTGATGAGAATACCGGGAACACCACGGAGGCTGCCCAGTGAACCGCGTTGCCGCCATTGACTGCGGAACCAATTCCATCCGTCTCCTGATCGCCGATGTGGAGGGAAACGGGAGCAGTTCCAAGCTGACCGACGTCGTGCGCGAAATGCGTGTGGTCCGGCTGGGCCAGGGTGTGGACGCAACCGGCGAACTGGCACAGGAGGCGCTGGAGCGCACTTTCGCCGCCACGTCGGACTACGCCGCGCTGATCCGCGAACACGGGGCCGGGAAGGTGCGCTTCGTTGCCACCTCCGCCACCCGGGATGCCAGCAACCGGATCGTGTTCGTGGACGGTATCCGCGAGATCCTGGGCGTCGAGCCGGAGGTGATCACCGGCGATGAAGAGGCGGCCCTGTCCTTCGCGGGCGCAAGCAGCGTCCTCCCGTCCCGCGGCGCCGACCCCGTGTTGGTAGTGGACCTCGGCGGCGGAAGCACCGAATTCGTGCTCGGCGACGCCAGCGGCGTCATTGCCGCCAAATCCGTGGACGTCGGCTGTGTCCGGATGACGGAACGCCACCTTCGCAACGATCCGCCGTCACCGGAGCAGATCGCCGCGGCGGAGGCCGACGTCGACGCCGCCATCACCGAGGCGGGACTGGTCGTTCCGCTGGAACGCACCACCGCCGTCGTCGGTGTGGCAGGGTCCGTCACCACCATTACGGCCCATGCGCTCCGGCTGCCGGAATACTCGCCCGCGGCGATCCACGGCGCGGAACTTCCCCTCGGCACATTCGGCGAGGCGTGCACGGACCTCCTCGGCATGTCCAAGGCCGAGCGGGCCGGACTTCCGTACATGCATCCCGGCCGGGTGGACGTCATCGGCGCCGGCGGTCTGGTCTGGCGCCGTGTACTGGAGCACCTCGCGGAGGTAACGGAGGGAAGGATCACTTCGGCTGTCGCCAGTGAACACGATATTCTCGACGGAATCGCCCTGAGTATCAGCTAGTGCGTTGGTATCAGCCAATGACTTCGCATCAGCCGGGTTCCGCTACAGCCGGATCCTTGTCCCGCCGATGCCACGCGACCGGAGCCTGCCTCCGCACCGCGCCATCACATGTAAAGCCGATTGGACCCGAATGACCAGAGCAACAACCCGCTGGGGCCGGATGGCCTCCGCCGTGACTGCACTTGCCCTGGCCGCAGCTAGCGTGGCAACGTCGCTGATCGCGGCACCGGAAGCCCGGGCCGATTCATGGCGGGACAAACAGTACTGGCTGGCCGAATCCGGCATCACCAAAGCGTGGGAAGTTTCGAAGGGCGCCAATGTCAAGGTTGCCGTCATCGACAGCGGCGTGGATGCCAAGCACCCCGATCTGAAGGGCGCCGTCGTTGGCGGAAGCGATGCCTCCGGGGCCGGCAGCGCCGACGGACAAAAGAGCATCGGCTCGAAACCTGAGCACGGGACCCTGGTGGCAACCATGCTGGCCGGCCGCGGCCACCAGCCGCCGAAGTCGACGGCTACGCCCACACCCGGCGCCCCTCCGGCGCCGGGCCCGGACGGAATAGTGGGCGTGGCCCCCGAAGCACAGATCCTGTCGGTGTCCACGTGGCTGGGCTCCCCGAACCCCGGCGGCAAGACCGACCAGGAACAGATCCCGGCCGCCGTCCGCTGGGCCGTGGACAACGGCGCGCGCGTGATCAACATTTCGCTGGGCAGCACCTCGCCGGAATGGCCGCAAAGCTGGGACGCAGCGTTCCTCTACGCCGAACAAAAGGACGTGGTTATCGTCGCCGCGGCGGGGAACCGTGTGGGTGGCAACGTGCAGGTGGGCGCCCCCGCAACCATCCCCGGCGTCCTGACGGTGGCAGGCCTGGACCGCAAGGGCGCCGCCAGCGTTGATTCCTCGTCCCAGGGCATCAGTATCGGCGTGGCCGCACCGGCCGAAGACCTCATCGGCGGCATGCCCGGGGACGGCTATGCGGAATGGGCCGGAACATCCGGCGCCACCCCGATCGTGTCCGGGGTGGCGGCGCTAATCCGCTCGAAGTGGCCTGAGATGACAGCGAGCCAGGTCATCAACAGGATAGTCACGACGGCGAAGGACGCCGGGGCGCCGGGGAAGGACCCCATCTACGGCTTTGGCGTACTTAACGCGGAAGCCGCCCTGAAGGACGACGTGCCGGAAACGAAGGTCAATCCGCTGGGCACGGTCGCTGATTGGATCAGGATCCACCGCCGTGGCGAGTCCGCCGCGACCACCCCTGCGGCTGAACCTGGCAACAGCCCGACGAGTGCGCCGGCCACGCTGCCCGCCGCCACCATCCCGGTGGCCGAAGCTCCGTCCCAGATGGACAGTGCGGTTCCGGCCATGGTTGTCATCGGCTTCGGAATGCTGTTCCTGGCCATCATCGGGGGCGCCGTCTATCAACTGCGACGGGCGTCCAGGAACCCCGGGAATCTAAGCGATGAGCCCGAGACCGGGGTGCTGGACAAGGTGGACTCCAACGGAACGTAACGGCGCCGGATTAGTTAGTGAAGATTTTCACAAACTACTGTATTCTTGAAACATGGCAACAACCCCACAGCTCCAGGACCGTCCCAGGGTACTCGTCGTCGGCGGCGGGTACGTCGGCCTGTACGTAGCCCTCAAACTGCAGAACAAGATCGCGAATGCCGGTGGCATCGTCACTGTCGTTGATCCGCTGCCCTACATGACCTACCAGCCCTTCCTGCCGGAAGTTGCCGGCGGAAACATCGAGGCGCGCCACGCTGTCGTCTCGCACCGTCAGCACCTGAAGCAGACGGAACTCATCCAGGGCCGCGTCACCTCGATCGACCACGCCAACAAGACCGCGGTGGTTGCACCGTCCGATGGCGGCCCGAACTTTGAGGTGCCGTACTTCGACGTCGTACTGGCTGCTGGTGCCATTACCCGCACCTTCCCCATCAAGGGCCTTGCGGACAAGGGCATCGGCCTGAAGACCATCGAGGAAGCCGTTGCGCTGCGCAACAAGGTCCTCGAGCGGATCGAAGCCGGCTCAACCATCACTGATCCTGCCGAGCGCGCCCGCGCCCTCACCTTCGTGGTGGTTGGCGGCGGCTTCGCCGGCATCGAGTGCATCACCGAGATGGAAGACCTCGCCCGCGCGGCGGTCAAGAACAACCCGCGCGTCAAGCAGGAGGAAGTCCGCTTCGTCCTGGTGGAAGCCATGGGCCGCATCATGCCCGAGGTCACCGCCAAGCAGGCCGAGTGGGTCGTGGAGCACCTGCGCAGCCGCGGCATTGAAGTCCTGCTGAACACCTCGCTGGACAACGCCGAGGGCTCCCTGAAGCTCATCAACCTGCCGGACAAGACCCCCGCCCAGGAATTCGAAGCGGATACCCTCGTCTGGACTGCTGGTGTGCAGGCCAACCCGATGGTCCGCTCCACAGACTTCCCGCTGGAGCCGCGCGGCCGCGTCCGTGTACTTCCGGACCTGCGTATTGCCGGTGACGAAGGCATTATCGAGAACGCCTGGGCTGCCGGCGACATTGCCGCCGTGCCGGACCTCACGGGCAGCGGCCTGCCGGACGGCACCTGCGTGCCGAACGCGCAGCACGCCCTTCGCCAGGCCAAGCGCCTCGCGAAGAACCTGTGGGCCTCCCGCTGGGACAAGGAACTCAAGGACTACAAGCACAAGAACCTGGGCGCCGTTGCCGGCTTCGGCGAATGGAAGGGCGTTGCCAACATCAACCTCCTGGGCCGCATCGGACTCAAGGGCCCGCTCGCCTGGCTGGCACACCGCGGCTACCACGGCATGGCCATGCCCACGTTCGAGCGCAAGTTCCGGGTGATCATCAACTGGATCATCAGCTTCTTCGCAGGCCGCGACACCACCCAGCTGCTGGACCTGGACAACCCGCGCGGAGCTTTCGTCGCTGCGGCCACTCCTGCTCCCAAGCCGGCCGCGGCTCCCGTCGCCCCGGCGGCTGACAAGCCGGCTGAATCCGGCAGCAACAGCCAGCAGAAACAGACTGTATCGGCTGACACCAAGTAGCCACCCAACGCCGATGGCGGCCGTTCCCCCCGGGGAGCGGCCGCCATTGTTGTTTAATGGCTCAATGACTGGTGAAAAGGACATCCGGGCTCTCTTGGCATCCATCCATCCCGTCCTTCGCGAGGGGGAATACGTCTACGTCCTGTGGCCGTACGGCAGGCCGCTGGTTCCAGGCATCGAAGCCGCAGTCCGGGAAGCGGAAGGGCTCACTGTAGTGCTGCCGCGGGCCGAGGCGGACAGGCTGGAGCTTCGCTACGACTTCGTTGCCTCCTGGATCACCCTCCAGGTGCATTCGTCGCTCGAAGCCATCGGGTTGACTGCCGCGGTCAGTGCGGCGCTCACCAACTCCCGGATCAGCTGCAACGTCCTCGCAGGGTTCCATCACGACCACCTCCTGGTTCCGGTGGCTGATGCGGACCGCGCCCTGGAGATACTTCATGAACTGGCTGCAGCAAGTACCGAGCAGCCTGCACCGCAGCTTGTCCTGCGCACTGAACAGCCGGCGGACAGGCCCGCCATCCTGGAGCTCACGGCGGCGGCCTTCTCGGTCTCGCCGGCTACCGGGCTCCCCGTGGACGGCGAACCCGTGGAAGTGGGGCTGTTGAAGCAGTTGTTCGACTGCGACGAGTACCTGCCTGAGTTCAGCATCGTCGCTGAACAGAACGGTGAAGTGGTGGGCCATGTCATCAGCACGCGGGGCTGGGTGGGGGACTTTGAGCTGCTGGGGCTTGGCCCCATTGGTGTGGTGCCGCGGCTGCAACGACACGGCATCGGCTCGGCACTTATGCAGGAAACCGTCACGCGCGCCAATGCCGCGGGGGAGAGGGGCATCGCCCTCCTGGGCAGCCCGGAGTACTACTCCCGATTTGGCTTTGTGCCGTCGGTTTCCCTAGGCATCGAACCGCCCGAGGCTGAATGGGGAGAGGCCTTCCAGTTCCTCCCGCTCGCTGTCTGGCCCGGCGGCATCCACGGCACGTTCCGGTATGCCGGGCCTTTTGAGCGGCTCTGACGGGATACCATTGACCGGGCGCCCCAGTAGCCCAATTGGCAGAGGCAGCGGACTTAAAATCCGCGTGTTGTGGGTTCGAGTCCCACCTGGGGTACTTCCTTGTATTCGCCGTGCCGCCCTTCACTGTGCCTGCTTCCGGCCTGCTCCTTCCGCATTTCAGCGCTCCCGCGCCATGGTGTCCCATATGCAACGACTGTTATAAGGATGTGACCATAGTCACTTATGTTCGGGGCGAAATTGCACTAGCTTGAAGTTAAATCAGGAACACCTGGTAATTCGCATCAAAGGCCGTTCGCACCTTTCGATCGAGGAGACTCTTAATGATTTCACTCCCCCAGGCGGCGCCGCGAGTCGCTAAGCTCACAGCGCTTAGCATCGGCGTCGCCCTTCTGGCTACGGCTTGTGGCGGCTCGTCCACCCCGAGTTCGACGGGTTCCACCACTCCGGCGGCATCCGGGATTGCCTGTCCCGCACCCAGCGCCAGCGGTGGCGCCACCACCCCGGCAGGCGCAGGCGGCTCGGTCCCTGCCTCGACCACCACTACCGACACGCCGCTCAAGATTGGCTCCCTCCTGCCGACAACGGGGTCGCTGGCGTTCCTCGGCCCGCCCGAAATTGCCGGTGTGAACCTGGGCATCAAGGAAATCAATGACGCAGGCGGCGTTCTGGGCAAGCCCGTCGAGGTGATCCACCGCGACTCCGGCGACACCAAGACCGACATCGCAACCCAGTCCACCACCGCACTGCTGGGCAGCGGCGTCAGCGCAATCGTCGGCGCTGCTTCGTCGGGCGTTTCCAAGACCGTCATCAACCAGATCACCGGTGCCGGCGTTATCCAGTTCTCGCCGGCAAACACGTCTCCCGATTTCACCACCTGGGATGACAAGGGCCTCTACTGGCGCACGGCTCCGTCCGATGTGCTGCAGGGCAAGGTCCTCGGCAACTACATGGCTACTTGTGGCGCACAGACCGTCGGCATGATCGTCCTGAACGATGCGTACGGCACCGGCCTGGCCAAGAACGTCAAGTCTGCGTTCGAAGCTGCCGGCGGCAAGGTTGTTGCCGAGGAGCTCTTCAACGAAGGCGACTCGCAGTTCAGCAGCCAAGTGGACAAGGTCATTGCAGCCAAGCCGGATGCGATTGCCCTGATCACCTTCGACCAGGCCAAGAGCATCGTTCCCCTGATGACCGGCAAGGGCATCAAGGCAACCCAGATGTTCCTGGTTGACGGCAATACCTCTGACTACAGCAAGGACTTCCAGGCGGGCACGCTGAAGGGCGCCCAGGGAACCATCCCGGGCACGTTCGCCAAGGACGACTTCAAGAAGAAGCTGCTGGCCATCGACCCGGCTCTGAAGGACTACAGCTACGCAGGCGAGTCCTACGACGCCGTCAACCTGATTGCGCTGGCAGCGGAGGCCGCCAAGAGCACCAAGGGCACTGACATCGCCAAGCAGCTGAAGGCGGTATCTGAAAGCGGCGAGAAGTGCACGGACTTCCCGACCTGCGTGACGCTGCTCCGCAACGGCAAGGATATCGACTACGACGGCCAGTCCGGTCCGGTGACCTTCTCCGACGCCGGTGACCCGACGGAAGCCTACATCGGCATCTACGAGTACCAGGATGACAACACCTACAAGCCGTCCAAGGAAGAATTCGGCAAGCTGTAAAGCCGACTCAACCTGGATAGCTCGAAAGCCCCCGTCCTTTTCGGACGGGGGCTTTCTGTTGCCTGGTGGAGCGGCTTCAGGCGCCTCCGCAGGCATCTAAGGCAGCACACGGCTCAGGCATGCAGAAGGGCCGCCACCAAGCGGTGACGGCCCTTCTGCGGCTCGTAGGGGCGGCTTAGACTTCGTCCGCCAGCGTGCCGAGGTACAGCTGGATCACCTTGGGATCCTTCATGAGCTCCCGGCCGGTGCCGGTGTACGCGTCCTTGCCCTGGTCCAGCACATAGGCACGGTCGCAGATCTGCAGGCACCGGCGGGCGTTCTGCTCCACCATGATCACCGAAACGCCGGCCCGGTTGATCTCGTGGACCCGCAGGAAGGTCTCATCCTGTTTGACGGGGGAGAGGCCTGCGGACGGCTCATCGAGCAGCAGGACGGCAGGCTCCATCATCAGGGCACGTCCCATCGCCACCATCTGGCGTTCACCGCCGGAGAGCGATCCGGCCCGCTGGGCGCGGCGCTTGCCGAGCTCAGGGAAGAGGCTCGTGACGAAGTCGAACCGTTTGGCAAAGTCCTTGGGCCGCTGGAACATGCCCATCTGCATGTTCTCCTCAATGGTCAGGGTAGCGAACACATTGTTGTTCTGCGGGACGAAGCCCACGCCCTTGGCCACGAGTTTGTTGGCCTTGAGCCCGGTGATGTCCTGGCCTCTGACCACAACGGAGCCCGAGTGCACCTTCACCAGCCCGAACATCGCCTTCAGCAGCGTGGACTTTCCGGCGCCGTTGGGGCCGATGATGCCGATCAGTTCACCTTTGCGGGCTTCAATGCTGCAGCCGTTGAGGATGTTGACGCCGGGGATGTAGCCAGCCACCAGGTTGGTGACCGTGACCACTGCTTGGTCCGCGGCGGCTGGTGTGGCGGCTGATGCCGCACTGGTGGCGCTCATTCGGTGTCCTTCTTCCGGGTTTCGGGCGCCGGCTCCTTGTCGGCGGCAACGACGTCGACGGCGATGATGCCGGCGTTCTCGGTGCCCACGATTGACTCTTCGTCGGCCACGAGTTCGGCGGCCAGTTCCTTGATGCCTTCGGCGTCGCCCAGGTCCACGTCGTGGTGGGCGCCCAGGTAGGCATCGATCACGGCGGGGTTCTTCATTACTTCCTGTGGCGGCCCTTCAGCGACGATCTTGCCTTCGGCCATCACCACCACCCAGTCGGCAATGTGGCGCACCATGTTCATGTCGTGCTCGACGAAAAGCACGGTCATGCCTTCTGCCTTGAGGTTCTTGATGTGGTCAAGGAGGGACTGGGTCAGCGCCGGGTTGACGCCGGCCATAGGCTCATCCAGCATCACCAGCTTGGGCCTGACCATCAGCGACCGCGCCATCTCAAGCAGCTTGCGTTGGCCGCCGGACAACGATGCCGCGTAGTCATCCTTCTTCGCATCCAGCTTGAACTTCTCCAGGAGGACGTTGGCCTGGGCCGTGATTTCCTTTTCGCGGCCGCCCCACATGCCCTTGAACAGGGCCTTGGAAAGCCGCTCACCGGGCTGCTCCGAGCCGCCCAGCCGCATGTTTTCCATGACGGTCAGTTTGCCCATCACCTTGGTCAGCTGGAACGTGCGGACCATGCCCATCCGGGCCACCTTGTAGGGGGAGACGCCGGCGAGGCTGTTGCCTTCGAACTGCCATTTTCCGGAGTTCGGTGTGTCAAAGCCGGTCAGCAGGTTGAACAGGGTGGTCTTGCCGGCACCATTGGGTCCAATGAGCGCGGTGATTTTGTGGCGGGGGATCTCAAGGTATTCGACGTCGACGGCGTTGATGCCGCCGAAGCTGCGGGTGACGTTTTCCGCGACGACGATCGGATCCCGCTTCTTGCAGCCCGGGGCCGTTTCGCCGGCGGCGATCGGCCGCGTGTCCGTCATGTAGTCAATTCCTGCGGTGTTACCGCTGTTCCCGGTGCCATTCGCTGTTGGCACATTGCGTTGTTCACTCATGCGAACGCCAACTCCTTCTTGTTGCCGAAGACGCCCTGGGGCCGGAAGATCATCAGCAGCATCAGGGCGACACCCACGAGGATGTAACGCAGCTGCCCGGCCTGGACCGTGTTGAGCCAGGTCACCGCCCCGGATTCGATCAGGCCGTAGAGGATGCCCTGGGTGAGCGAGAGCACCACCCAGAAGATCATTGCGCCCACTACCGGGCCAAGAACTGTTCCAAGCCCGCCCAAAAGCAGGCAGGTGTACAGGAAGAACGTCAGCTCGGTACCGTAGTTGGCCGGCTGGACCGCTCCGCGGGGGAGGGTGAAGATCATGCCGGCCAGGGCGCCGAGGACGCCGCCGATGACCAACGCCTGCATCTTGTACGCGTAGACGTTCTTGCCCAGTGAGCGGACCGCGTTCTCGTCCTCGCGGATGCCCTTGAGGACGCGTCCCCACGGGCTGCGCATCAGCAGCCACACCAGGGTGCAACAGACGATCACGAGACCCCAGCCAACCACGCGGATAAAGAAGTCCCTGTTGTTCATTCCGAAGTAGGAACCTTCGGGGAACGGGTTCATGGAGTAGAACCCGCCTTCGAAGGCGGCAAGGCCGTTGGCGGAACCCGTCACGGACGTGAGCTGGTTGGTGGTGACGATGTAGCGGACGATTTCCGCCGCCGCGATCGTCACGATGGCCAGATAATCGGCGCGCAGGCGAAGGGTTGGAATGCCCAGCAGCAACGCGAAAATAGCCGAGCAGACGACGGCGATGAGCAGGCCCACAAAGAACGGCACGCCGAAGCTAAGCGTCGAAATGGCGAAGCCGTAGGCCCCTACCGCCATAAAGCCTGCCTGGCCGAAGTTGAGCAGGCCGGAGTAGCCGAAGTGAACGGCGAGGCCGAGCGCGGCAAGCGCGTACGCCGCCGTCGTCGGGCTGAACAGTTCACCGGCAGCGCTGGAAAAAATGAATCCAAAGTCCATGGCTGTGTCTCCTAACCCACGCGCTCGCGACGGCCCAGGATGCCCTGCGGCCGGAACAAGAGGACAACAATCATGATGAACAGTGCTCCCACATATTTGAGGTCGGCGGCCAGGCCGAACACGGTGGTCAGCTCCACGAAGATGCCGACGATGATGGATCCGATCAGTGCACCGAAGACTGTGCCGAGGCCGCCCAGGGTCACGCCGGCGAAGATGAGCAGCAGGATCTGCGAACCCATATCGAAGGTGACGCCGGGCCGGTAATAGGCCCAGAGAATGCCGCCGAGCGAGGCCAGCATGCCGCCCGCAACCCAGACAATCCGGATCACGTTGTCGACGTCGATGCCCGAGGCTGCCGCGAGGGCAGGGTTGTCGGCGACTGCACGGGTGGCTTTGCCCAGGCGCGTCTTCAGGAGGATGAAACCGATGAGTGCGATCACAACGGCACTGATGACCAGCGACCAAAGGTTGTTGGGCGAGATCGATACCGGCCCGATCTGTATTTCAGCGCTCTGGGCGTAAGGCAGCTGCTGGGTTGATCCGCCGAAGTAGAACTGAATGACATAGCGGACTGCGAGTGCGAGGCCGATGCTGACGATCATCATCGGGACCAGGCCCGTCCCGCGGCGGCGCAGCGGTTTCCACAAGCCCGCATCCTGGACGTAACCGAACAGGCCGCCGCCGAGCAGCGCAAGGACCACCGCCAGCCAGAACGGAAGGCTCATGGCATTGAAGGCGAAGACAAGAACGGCGCCGAACGTGACCATCTCGCCGTGGGCGAAGTTGGTGAGGCCCGTGGTTCCGAAAATCAGCGAGAGACCTACCGAGGCCAGCGCCAGCAGGAGGCCGAAGCTAAGGCCGGCCACGAGCCTGTTGAGCAGGTTCTGGCCGAAGTCCTGTTGCTGGACCACAATGCCCTTGCCGAAGGCGAAGATCACGGAGAGGTTGGAAGTCTGGCTGAAAGTGACTTTGCGGGGATTCTCCTGGCCATCAGCGAGCTTGATGCCTTCGGGGAGGGTGGACTCGTCCAGCTCTACCTCGTAGGTGCCCTGGACCGGGACTCCGATGGTCCACGAGCCGTTGGCGCCTGATTTTGCGGTCCCGGTGAAATCGCCGCTTTTGGCGGTGATCGTAACGTCAGCGATAGGGGCCCGAGCGTCGTCCCGGAGGAAGCCGCTGATGCTGTTCTGGAACTGCTGGTTCGACGGGGATGGTGTCGGCGAGGGGGTCGTGGCCTGCGATGCCGGGGCAACAACGAGGAGAATTGCAACGACGGCGGCAAATATAGCCCCCACCGTCTTCAGCAATCCGCCGCGCCGTCTGTGCGACAGGCCTCTCGGTGTGCTTCTCAAAATGAAAACCTCCACATGGGGGTGGACTGGGTTGCGCCTTTACAACCACTGCGAACGGAGCGGGGGACGTAGTCGTGGCGCTGAATATGCGGTAGACAAACCGGATACCTTGTGATGTCAGTCACCCTGCTTGGGCTTATGTTACAGCCAGCCGGGATCAATGGAGCGTCGCAGGGGTGCCCCTAAGATAGCGATCAGATAACAACAGTGAAGCTCAGCCTCGGGTTTGATGCAGTTCTGCTAAAGAAAACTTTTGTTGAGCCAGAGTATTCCTAAACAGTTGTACTTGCGGCGTGCCGGTGGCGTGCGTCACGCCCGGCTGCCGCTCATGTCACAGTTGGGTTTCGGCTGGCCCGGCCGGGGAACTATCCCTGCCCCCTGTGCGTGGGAATTGGTACCTTGAGTTATCAGGATCACCACCTACCCCCTTTATTTGGAGGACACCCGCAATGGCACTTGGCGGAAACCCGATCTTCAACGGAAAGAATTTCCGTGGAGCCACCCAGGCACCGCCTGTTCCGCAGGCTCAGTACGGCCAGAACCCCTACGGCCAGACCCAGTACGGGCAGGGCCCGTACGGCCAGGCTCCGGGCCGTGCCCCGGGCCAGGTCATGGACGCACAGGGCGGCTGGATGGCCCAGCAGCAGAACATGACCCATGATCAGCTGCAGCAGATGTACAACCAGCCGGCGGCCGGTCCGGCCGAGACCGGGCGGATGACTTTTGACGATGTCATCATCAAGACGGCGGCCTGCCTCGGTGTGCTGATTGCCGGTGCGGCTGTCACGCTCTTCGTGAGCATGCCGCTGGCCTCGCTGCTGATGATCGTCGGTGCGCTGGGCGGCTTCGTCCTCGCACTCGTCAACACGTTCAAGAAGCAGCCGTCACCGGCCCTCATCCTGGCCTATGCAGGCCTCGAAGGGCTCTTCCTTGGCGGCCTGACCCGTGTCCTTGACGGAATGTATCCGGGAGTCGGGCTGCAGGCCGTCATCGGCACGCTCTCCGTCTTCGCGGTCACGCTACTGCTGTTCAAGAGCGGCAAGGTCCGGGCAACGCCCAAGGCCATGAAGTTCTTTATGATCGCCATTGCCGGGTACGCCCTGTTCTCCGTGGTGAACCTCGTCATGATGCTGACAGGCCTGACGACAGAGCCGTTCGGCCTGCGCAGCGGAATCATCGGCGTCGTGATCGGCGTTCTGGCCATCGGCCTCGCCGCTTTCTCGCTGATCATGGACTTCACCAGCATCGAGGAAGGCGTCCGCAACGGCGCGCCGGAGCGGTTCTCCTGGACCGCTGCGTTCGGCCTGACCGTGACCCTGGTCTGGCTGTACGTGGAAATCATCCGCCTGCTCGCGATCCTCCGCGGCGACGACTAGGACCCAAGCCGGCAAACGCCGTCGTGCTTTAGGTCGTGCATTAACCCGAATGAGCCCCGCCACACGGCGGGGCTCATTCCCGTTATAGCTCGTCCTGCCTAGCTCAGCCGCTCGTAAACCACCGCCATGCCCTGGCCACCGCCGACACACAAGGTTGCCAGCCCGAGCGAGGCGTCACGCTCCTGAAGCCCGTTGAGCAGGGTGGTGGTCATGCGCGCGCCGGTCATGCCGAACGGATGCCCGAGGGCGATCGCCCCGCCGTGGACGTTGAGCCGTGAGTGGTCGATGCCCAGTTCGCGGGCACTGGCTACGACCTGGACGGCGAACGCCTCGTTCAGCTCCACGAGGTCGATGTCCCCGATGCCCAGCCCGGCCCGCGCCAGCGCCTGCCGGGTTGCCTCGACCGGGCCCATGCCCATGAGTTCGGGGGAGAGTGCGCTGACGCCCGTGGACACGATCCGTGCGAGTGGCTCCAGGCCGAGCTCCCGGGCACGGCCATCACTCATCACCACAACGGCGGCAGCGCCGTCGTTCAGCGGGCACGCGTTGCCGGCGGTGA
This sequence comes from Arthrobacter sp. PvP023, assembly GCF_017832975.1. Classification (NCBI taxonomy): domain Bacteria; kingdom Bacillati; phylum Actinomycetota; class Actinomycetes; order Micrococcales; family Micrococcaceae; genus Arthrobacter; species Arthrobacter sp. PvP023. The sequence continues at coordinate 3,737,758 of NZ_JAFIBI010000001.1, read as the reverse complement.
CTGTCCCTTCACTCCGGAACACGGGCTGGAGTCCGGCCACGCCTTCGAGGGTGACGCCGCTGCGCGGGGAGTCGTCCCGGTCCACTACGGTGCCGTCGCGGCGTGTGTACGGTGTGATGTCGCGCGAGAAGAATCCCGAGGCCCGGGCCGCTTCAGCACGGTTCTGGCTCAGGACAGCCCATTCATCCTGCTCGGCCCGGGAAATACCGTAGGTGGTGGCCACGTTTTCCGCGGTCTGTCCCATCGCGATGTAGATGTCCGGCATCCGCCCGCCCAGCCGGGGATCGGTCCATGGCGTGTTGGACGCGGACCGGGCCTCCGTCCGGCGGCGGGCAGCGTCGAAGAGCGGGTTGTGGTTGCCGGCGTCGGTTTCTCCTGCCCCGGTCCAGTTCGGATAACGGGACACAGACTCCACGCCGGCAGCCACGAAGGCGTCACCTTCGCCCGCCTTGATGGCGTGGAACGCCATGCGGATGGTCTGCAGGCTGGAGGCGCAGAACCTGTTGATGGTGGCGCCGGGAACATTGTCCAGCCCGGCCAGGATGGTGACCACCCGCGCCATGTTGGAACCCGCTTCACCGCTCGGTTCGGCGCAGCCCAGGTAAAGGTCGTCCAGGCCCGTGCCGTCCCCTCCGCGGGGGTCGAAGAACGGAATCTTGTCCAGGGCCGCGGTGACCATAGCGGCGGCAAGGTCATCCGGCCGCTCATCCTTCAAAGATCCCTTGAAGGCGCGTCCGATCGGGCTTCTGGCAGTGGAAACAATGACTGCTTCTGACATGCGCCCAGCCTACGCCCGAGCTATGCGAGCCGCATCGCCCCGGCCGCAGGGGTAACCGTGAAGATGTCCGGCTTCCGGAACCCCGCGCGGGAGAAGGCCTGCTCGACGGCGGCGCGTACCTGTTTCTCGGCGGCCACCGGTGTGAGGGCGATGGCTGCGCCGCCAAAACCGCCACCTGTCATGCGGGCTCCGATGGCTCCGTTGGCCCGGGAGGTGTCGACGGCCAGGTCCAGTTCGGGGCACGAAATCTCGAAGTCGTCACGCATGGAACGGTGGCTGGCATCGAGGAGCGGCCCGATGGCGCCCGGGCCGGCTGAGCCGAGGAGTTCCACGGTCTGCAGGACGCGGTCGTTCTCGGTGACGACGTGGCGGACCCGGCGGAACGTGACCTCATCCAGGAGGCCGCTCGCTTCGTCCAGGTCCTCCACCCCGACGTCCCGCAGCGCTTTGACGCCCAGCACTTCGGCCCCGAGCTCGCACGAGGCGCGGCGCGACGCATAGCCGCCGTCGGCGTGGGAATGGGAAACCTTGGTGTCGATCACCAGCAGCACCAGGCCTGCCGGCTCCGTCTCGAACGGCACCAGGCGGGCACTCTGGTCCCGGCAGTCCAGGAAGACGGCATGGCCCTTCGCCCCGCGCAGCGAAGCGGACTGGTCCATGATGCCCGTGGGCGCTCCGACGAAATCATTCTCGGCACGCTGGGTGGCCAGGACCATTTCCTCGGCTGTCAGCCCTGCGCCGGTCAGCTCGTTGAGGGCGGAGATGACGGCGCACTCAATGGCGTGGGACGAGGACAGCCCGGCACCGAGGGGAACGTTGGAGTCCAGCAGAAGGTCAAGGCCTGGCACCGCGACCCCGCGCTCCTGGAGCGCCCAGATGACGCCGAGCGGATACTTGGTCCAGCCTTTGGCGCGCGTGCCGTCCAATGACGAGGTGTCCGCCGTGGTCATGCCCTGGTCTCCGTAGGTGGACAGTAGCCGGAGCGTGGAGTCGGGGCGCACGCGGACAGCCACCCGGGCTGTCCGGTCGATGGCGAACGGGAGCACGAAGCCGTCGTTGTAGTCGGTGTGCTCGCCGATCAGGTTCACGCGGCCCGGCGCCTGCCAGATGCCGTCGGGGGCGGAACCGAAGGCGTCCCGGAACCGTGCTTCGAGGTCCGTGTTTCCCAGCTTGCTGTCGCCGGGCTTGCTGTTTCCAGGAGTGTTGCTGCCTGCTGGGGCGGTCATGCGTGTGCGCCTTCCGGGAGTGGCTTGAGAGCTGATGCCGGAACCGTGACGGTGCGCAGCCGCTCCGCCACGAGTTCCGGGGTGGTGTCGTTAATGAAAGCGCCCATGGCCGCTTCGGAACCGGCCAGGTACTTGAGCTTATCCTCGGCCCTCCGCGGTGAGGTCAACTGGAGGTGAAGGTAGCCGGCCGGCCGGAGCAGGTCATCGAGCGGGGCCTGGTGCCAGGCCGAAATGTACGGGGTCGGCGTCGGATAGAGCGCGTCGATGCGCTTGAGCAGGTCCAGGTACACGTGCGCCAGTTCGTCTTTTTCTTCGCCGCTGAGTGCCGCCAGGTCCGGTACCTGGCGGTGCGGGACCAGGTGCACTTCCAGCGGCCAGCGGGCCGCGAACGGGACGTAGGCGCTGAAGTTCTCGCCTTCGAGGACCATCCGGCTCCCGTCTTCGCGTTCGGACCGCAGCAGCGAGCCGGTCAGGGTCTGGCGGCCGTCGGCGTCGTCGAAGAACTTCCTTGCCGCGGCGCCCATCACCGCGGCGCGGGGCGTGACGTAGGGGTATGCATAGATCTGGCCGTGGGGGTGGTGAAGGGTAACGCCGATGTCCGCGCCGCGGTTCTCGAACGGAAAGACCTGCCGGATGCCCGGCAGCGCGTTGAGTGCCCCGGTGCGGTGTGCCCAGGCCTCGACGACGGTGCGTGCCCGGACTTCGCTCAGCCCGCTGAAGGAGCCGGTGTGCTCCGGCGTGAAGGACACCACCTCGCACCGGCCGAACGCCGTGCCGGTGGTTCCCCAGCCGGCGTCGGCGGGAACCGGTCCCAGGGCAGGTCCGAGGGAGGGGAAGCGGTTCTCGAACACGACGACGTCGTAGTCCGGTGCCGGGATCTCGGAGGGGTTGGCCGGGGTCGTCGGGCAGATGGGGCACTGGTCCGCCGGGGGAAGGTGGGTGCGGCCCTGGCGGTGGGCGGCCACGGCCACCCACTCGCCGGTGAGGGCGTCGAACCTGACTTCGCCCGGCTCGCTCCGGGCCGGCAGTTCGCGGCGGTCTGGAGTCTCCTCCGGCCGGCGGGTATTCCCGCCCGCCTGGGCCCCTGCCGTAGCGTCATCGAAATAGAGCAGCTCCCGGCCATCGGCAAGGTTGGTGCTGGTGATGTGAGTCATGCGTCTTGTCCTTTACGAGCGGCGGCCATCGGAGTCCCGCTCTCGAGGGGCGGAAAAGCAGGCATTTCAATTCTCCCACAAAACGATCAAAAAGAAATAGTTTCGAACAAAAGTTAACAATGACCGGTTGTGCCGTTTCGGCGGACGTGTGGGCGCAAATGGAGGAGGTACCGTTGTGCCCATGAATCCGAGCGCACGCCACTCCCGCCACAGCGACCCCGACGCCTCAGGTGCCAGCGAGGGGGTGCCGCGCCGCTACGCCTCGGGCAGGCAGTATGAGCTCCGCCGCGGTGATGCCCTGGCCGTGGTTACGGAGCTGGCCGCGGGCCTTCGGCTCTATTCCAGGGGTGATGTCCAGCTGACGGAGACGTACGGAGACGGCGACATCCCTCCGGGCGCCACCGGAATCACGCTGGCGCCCTGGGCCAACCGGGTGGAAGACGGCGTCTGGTACTTGAACGGCAAGAAACAGCAGCTGGACATCACCGAAGTTTCGCGCAACAACGCCAGCCACGGCCTGTTGCGGAACGCCGCCTACGAGCTGGTGGACGAAGCGGAGTTCTCGGTCACCCTCGAGGCGCCGGTCTTCCCGCAGCACGGATACCCTTTCCTGGTGCGGCACCGCGTCCAGTACCTCCTGGCCGAGGACCTGGGGCTCGTTGTCAGCCAAACGCTGCTCAACGATTCCCAAGCACCCGCCCCCTTCGTCCTCGGAGCCCACCCCTACCTCAGGCTGGGCGACGTGCCCGCCTCGGACCTGGTCCTCACGGTCGGCGCCGGCAGCCGGCTCGTGGCGGATGAGCGCCTCATACCCCGCAGTTCGGAACAGGTCGGTGGCGACATGGATCTGCGCGGTGGCCGGACGGTGTCCGAACTGGATATCGACGTCGCCTATACAGACCTGACGTTCGACGGCGGCGTGGCCCGCCAAACGCTGAAGGCATCGGACGGCCGCAGCGTAAGCCTCTGGCAGGACGAAAGCTGCAGCTACGTCCACGTCTTTGTCACCGATCAGTACCCCGGCAGGGCCAAAGCCGTTGCCATTGAACCCATGACCGGCCCGGCAAATGCGTTCAACAGCGGCGACGGCCTGCGCTGGCTGCCGGCAGGGGAGTCGTTCACCATGACGTGGGGCATCAGCGCCTCCCTGTAGCCGCCTGCTGTCAGCTTCGCCGCCGGCACGACAGTGCCCCCCGGCACAACAGTGCCAATGGCGGCCGGGGCGACGTGGCGGTTTCCCATCGGGGCGCCGCTGGGGAAGTATTAGGCTATGACGCCAGCTGAGGACTCCGCACCAAACCAGAGACCGGATGCCAACATTGGCGCGGCCCTGCCCGTAGCCCAGGACGGCCCGGCACCTGCAGGCCCCACGCCTTCGACCGCGCTGCGGGTGGTGACCGACCGCGAACTGGACCAGGACATTCCCTACGGCGTGCGGATCGCTGCGTCGTGGGCCTGGCGGCTCGGGCTCATTCTGCTGGTCGTTGCCGCCCTGATCTGGATGCTGAGCAAGATCAGCTTCCTGATTATCCCCGTGATGGTGGCAGCATTGCTGGCCGGTCTGCTGAGTCCCATAACACGCTGGCTCAAGGCACGCCGCGTCCCCAACGGAGGTGCCGTAGCCATCACTGTGCTGGGTTTCCTCGGCCTCATCGGCGGCTCCCTGGCGCTGGTAGGCCGGCAGCTGGTTTCGGGCTTCAGTGAACTGTGGAGCGAGGCACTGGCCGGGATCCAACAGATCCAGGGCTGGCTGGCGGACGGTCCGCTTCACCTCACGGCGGCCCAGATCGACCAGTATCTGAAGGAGGCATCGGATGCGCTGCAAAACAACAGCAGCAGCATCCTGAGTGGCGCCTTGTCCTTCGGCAGCACGGCCGGGCATTTCGCCGCGGGACTCGTACTTGCCTTGTTCGTCCTGATCTTCTTCCTCCTGGAGGGCGGCCGGATCTGGGGTTTCCTGGTCCGCTTGCTGCCCCGCAAAGCCCGCGCCGCCACCTTCGGGGCGGGCCGCAAAGGCTGGGCGTCCATGGTCAGCTACGCCCGTATCCAGATGTTCGTGGCTTTCGTGGATGCAGTGGGTATCGGCGTCGGCGCAGCCATCATCGGAGTCCCGCTGGCGCTTCCGCTGGGCGTGCTGGTCTTCATCGGTTCCTTCATCCCGATTGTGGGCGCCCTGGTCACCGGAGCCGTGGCTGTGCTCCTGGCCCTCGTGGCCAACGGCTGGGTCAACGCGCTGATCATGCTCGGGATCGTGCTGCTGGTCCAGCAGCTGGAAAGCCACATCCTGCAGCCGCTCGTGATGGGCAAGGCGGTGGCCCTGCACCCGGTGGCCGTCATCCTGTCCGTGGCTGCCGGTTCCTACCTCGCCGGCATCCCCGGCGCACTCTTCTCTGTGCCCATCCTCGCCGTAGCAAACTCGGCGATTCGATATATTGCTGCCAGAACGTGGGAACATGAAGGAGTGCTGGTGGCGGATGGCCCGGGTGTAACCGGGGACTCCGGATCCAGCCAGGACAACACCTTCAAGGATGTCTACCTTCCCGGTGCAAACCCGGGCCGCGGCAAGGGCGCCGCACAGCCAACGGGAAATCCCGCCGGACATGCCGGCCCGGACGCCCCAGCCGAATTCCCCAAAGGAGACTAGTTCGTGAAAACCCTCAATAGCCTGCCCGTCACGCTGGACAATGTCCTTGAGGCGCAGAAGCTGCTTGAGGGCATTATTACGCGGACCCCGGTGGAATCGTCCCGGGCCTTGGGCAGCATGGTGGGCGGCGAGGTGTTCTTCAAGTGCGAGAACCTCCAGCGGGCAGGTTCCTTCAAGGTCCGCGGCGCATACGTCCGCATGGCGAAGCTTTCCGCTGAAGAAAAGAAGCGCGGCGTGGTCGCCGCGTCGGCCGGAAACCACGCCCAGGGGGTGGCAGTTGCAGCCAAGAGCCTGGGCATCAAGGCGCGCATCTACATGCCGGTCGGCGTGGCTCTGCCCAAGCTTGCGGCCACGCGCAGCCACGGGGCGGAAGTAGTCCTCCACGGGCACAATGTGGACGAGGCACTCGCCGAAGCCCAGCGCTACGCCGATGAGACCGGCGCCGTCTTTGTCCACCCGTTCGACAACGTGGACGTTGTTGCCGGGCAGGGCACGGTGGGACTGGAAATCCTGGAACAGATTCCCAATGTGGACACCATCCTGATGGGAGTCGGCGGCGGAGGGCTGCTGGCCGGCGTGGCGGTGGCCGTGAAAGCCAGGGCCAGGGAGCTGGGCCGGGAGATCCGGATCATCGGCGTCCAGGCCGAAAACGCCGCGGCCTACCCGCCGTCGCTCGCCGCAGACGCCCTGGTGCCGTTGAAGAAGGTCTCCACCATGGCCGACGGCATTGCCGTGGGCCGCCCGGGGCAGCTGCCGTTCAGCATCATCCGTGAACTCGTCGACGACGTCGTCACGGTCAGCGAGGATTCCCTGGCCCGGGCGCTGATCTTCCTGCTGGAACGCGCCAAGATGGTGGTGGAGCCGGCCGGCGCCGTGGGCGTCGCCGCCCTGATGGACGGCAAGATCGAAAATCCCGGCACCACCGCCGTGATCCTCTCCGGCGGCAACATTGACCCGATGCTGATGCTCAAGGTGATCCAGCGCGGTCTCTCGGCTGCCGGCCGTTACATGACGGTCCGCATGATGCTGGATGACCGGCCCGGCTCGCTGGCCACGATCGCCCGGATCATCGCGGAGAACGACGCCAACGTCACCGGCCTGGACCACACCCGCGTGGGCGGTTCCATCAGCATGGGAGATGTTTCCATCACCGTCAATCTGGAGACCAAGGGCCACGAGCACTGCGAGCAGGTCCTGGGTGCGCTGCGTGCCGAGGGCTTCCAGCCGATCGTGGTCCACTAAGGGGCCATGGTGCTGGATGCTCAGGGGGGCCGGCCGCAGCTGAGGCACACCGCTGCCGCACGCGCCCAGGGCGGGCTGTTGATCACAGGGCTGTTCGTGGTCCTCCTGTTTGCCATTGAGTTCGTCAACGCGGCAACCTTCCATGCATTGAACCGGACGTTCGGGCTCCGTCCGCGCAGCGCCGACGGGCTGCTGGACATCCTCACGTTCCCGCTGTTCCACGCAAATCTTGGCCACGTGGTTTCCAACGCGTTGCCGCTGATCATCTTCGGATTCCTCGTTTTTATGTCCGGGCTCCGGGTCTTCGTCACCGCAGTGGCCTTCAGCTGGTTCGGTTCGGGCGTAGTCGTGTGGCTGATCGGCGGCTGGGGGATCACGGTGGGCGCGTCGGGCCTGGTGTTTGGCCTGTTTGCCTTCCTGCTGGTCCGGGGGTTCTTCAACCGCAGCTGGTGGCAGATAGCGCTGTCGGTGCTCCTGTTCCTCAGCTACGGCGGAATCCTGTTCGGTGTCCTTCCCGGCGTGGCAGGGTTCGTTTCCTGGCAGGCGCACCTGGGCGGGGCACTGGGCGGCGTCGCCGCCGCCATGCTGCTGAGGCCGCGGCGGCTTCCGCACGAAGGTCAGGTGGCGGAAGACCAGGCCACCAGGAAATAGGCCTTAACGCACGACGCCGGCCGTCCCCGCGGAAGGGGAGGGCCGGCGTCGTGCGTTAAGGGTTTGTAGTAGTCCCGGAGCTGCGCTCCTAGCCTGCGTACGGCTTGGCGGAAAGGATCTCCACCGTGATGTCCTTGCCGTTCGGGGCGGTGTAGCTGAGCTTGTCGCCCTCCTTGTGGCCCACAATCGCAGAGCCAAGCGGGGACTTTTCGCTGAAGACGTCAAGGTCCGAATCCCCGGCGATCTCGCGGGATCCGAGCAGGAAGGTCTCCTCGTCGCCGGCGATCCTGGCGACAACGATCATCCCGGGCTCCACAATTCCGTCGTCGGCCGGGGACTCGCCCACGTGGGCGTCGCGAAGCAACACGGTGAGCTGGCGGATGCGGGCCTCGATCTTGCCCTGCTCCTCCTTGGCGGCGTGGTAACCGCCGTTTTCCTTGAGGTCGCCTTCCTGGCGGGCAGCTTCGATTTTCTGGACGATTTCCGCCCGGCCGGCGCCGGAGAGGTGGTCCAGCTCTGCCTTCAGGCGGTCAAAAGCTTCCTGGGTAAGCCAAGCCGCAGTTGCGCTGTTGGTGGTAGACACGGACTTCTCCTTTTTCGTGGTCAAACAAGTTTGTGGTCAAACAAGTAAAACCCCGCCATGGTGGCCACTCATGGAACTCAGCAACCAGCTCAGCGGGGTAGAAGGTATTGATCCATTGTAGTCAATGCGCTGGACAAACCAAAGAAGGCCTGCGGCGTGGGTCACAGGCCGCAGGCGAAAGCGCCGGCAAAACTACGGCCTGCTACTTGTTTCCGTCGGGGATCCAGCAGCTGTCCACCACGCCGGAAACTGACAGTGACTCCGTGCGCACCACTGCGCGGTGCACCGTGGTGCGTCCGCCGTCAGCCGTGGCGTCCGCCGGGTTAGGCCCGATATCAACCACTTTCCAGCCGACCACCGCGAACTTGGCATCCAGCGCCTTGACCGCGCATTTGGCGGCGGTTCCGGGCTCCTTGGTGACCTGGAAATCGATCTCCGCCTGGGTGGCGTCCGTAGTGCTGTAGCCGATGTCCTTGAATGACACCGTCTCAGTGTTCAGGGAGGTGGAGATCCACGCCATGAAGCCGATCCCGGCGACCAGCGCAGCGATTCCGATGTTGCGCTTGGCCTTACCCGAGAGGGCACGCTTTTGGCCCCCGTAACGATTGGCTAGGGTGGTAGTTGCCGGTGCCGAAGTAGCCGGCTGATCCTCGGAAGTCACCGTTCCAGTTTAGTGTGGATCCGAACGGGATAATTCCGCGTCCGTGCCGCCGTGAACCCGCAACTCCAAAATTCGAAGAAAGTGAGCCGTTTCAGATGACAGCGTCTGCAAGCCAGTCAAAACCGCTCCGCCTGCTGGCAGTCCACGCTCACCCTGACGACGAGTCGAGCAAGGGTGCAGCCACCATGGCGATGTACGCAGCGGCCGGTGTTGACGTCATGGTGGCCACTTGCACCGACGGGTCGCGGGGCGACATCCAGAACCCCGCCATGGAGCACGACCCACACCCCAAGCGTGACATGGCCGGCGCCCGCCGCGTCGAAATGGACAACGCCGCCCGGGTGCTGGGAATCCGCCAGCGCTGGCTGGGCTTCGTGGACTCAGGACTGCCTGAAGGGGACCCGCTGCCGCCCCTGCCGCCGGGCTCCTTCGCCCTCCAGCCGCTGGAGGTGGCCGCGGCTCCGCTGGTCCGGCTGGTGCGCGACTTCAAGCCGCACGTGATCCTGAGCTACGACGAGAACGGCGGCTATCCGCATCCTGACCACATCATGGCCCACCGCGTGGCCGTGGAGGCCTTCGAAGCCGCCGGCGATCCGGAACGGTACCAGGGGACCGGCGAACCCTGGGCGCCCGGCAAACTGTACTACGACCGTGCCTTCAGCCCTGACCGGTTCCGCGCACTGCACTTTGCGCTTGAAGAGGCAGGCCTGCAGTCGCCCTACGCCGAACGGCTGGCAGCCTGGCTCGAGGCTGACGCCGAAGGCCACACACCGCCGCCCCCGACCCACCCCACCACCACCCAGATTGAGTGCGGGGACTATTTCGAAGCCAGGGACGATGCGCTCCGCGCCCACCGCACCCAGGTGGATCCTTTGGGCTTCTTCTTTGCGGTGTCTCCGGACATGCAGCGCCGCGCCTGGCCCTGGGAAGACTACAGCCTGATCCAGACGCGGGTGCCGGTGGAGCTGCCGGAAAAGGATCTCTTCGCCGGGCTAAGATAGAGCCAGGCTCATTTCTATGTCCTGTAGAAGTCAGGGCCCTCAAAACGCTCCACAGAAGGTTTAACCGTGCATCACTTGCTCATTGCCCTCGCGACGACCCCGGCACCCAGCCCCACGCCGTCCCTGCGCCCGGGCCTCTCCGAAGACCAGGTGACTCCGGGCATGTGGGGCTTCATCATGACCGCGTTCTTCGTGCTGGCCACCACCCTGCTGATCGTGGACATGGTCCGGCGCATCCGCAGGGTCCGCTACCGGGCCCAGGTGGAGGAAGAGCGACTGGCCGCACTTGCTGCCGGGAACGGGGCTATGCCTGGAACCGGCGCGCCGGTCGCGCAGGCTCCGGACGCAGAGGATTCCGGCACGCATGGGCCTGACACGCGCGGCGGCCGCCAGGGCGGCGCCGATCTCCGGACGGAACACAACGGTGATGAAGGCCGCGGACAGCGCTAACGGCGACGCCGGCAGCGGCGGCCCCGGCGCAGCCCGGCCCGGGGCGGCCCGGCCAGGTGCGGCCAACGCGCTGGCCGGCGAACCGTCGGCCTACCTGAGGCAGCACGCGGACAATCCGGTGCACTGGCGGCCGTTCGGCGATGAAGCGTTCGGTTTCGCCGCACAGCGCGACGTTCCGGTGTTCTTGTCCATCGGCTACGCCGCCTGCCACTGGTGCCACGTGATGGCACACGAATCGTTCGAAGACCAGGCAACCGCGGACTTCCTGAATGCCAACTTCGTGGCCATCAAGGTAGACAGGGAAGAGCGTCCGGACGTTGACGCCGTCTACATGGCCGCAACGCAGGCGATCAGCGGTGAGGGCGGCTGGCCGATGTCGGTCTTCCTGATGCCGGACGGCCGCGCGTTCCACGCCGGAACGTACTTCCCGCCCCGGCCCATGCCCGGCCGGCCCTCCTTCCGCCAGGTCCTCGAGGCCGTCCGCGAAGCCTGGGTGGAACGGCGCGGGGGCGTGGAACAGAACGCCGAGACCCTGGCCCGCGGGATGGCGGAAACACAGCTTGCCGCCGCGGTGCAGCTGACCGGCTTGCCTGACCCGGTGGACGCCGGACTGCTCTCCGAGGCGGTCCGCGTCCTGGCCCGCTCCGAAGACCAGAACGACGGCGGATTCGGCACCGCGCCGAAATTCCCGCCGTCGCCCATAGTGGAATTCCTGATCCGGCACGCCGCAGCCGTGTCGGAAACTGCTGACGCGGCAAAGGACATGGCGGGGCGGACGCTGGCAGCGATGGCCCGGTCCGCGCTGTTCGACCAGCTGGACGGCGGGTTTGCACGGTATTCCGTGACGCGCGATTGGTCCGTGCCGCACTTTGAAAAGATGCTCTACGACAACGCCCAGCTGCTGCGGGCCTATGTCCACTGGGTCCGGCTCGGGGGCGATGCCGTGTACACCGCCGGGGAAGCAGCGGACGTCGCGTCCCGCACGGCGGACTGGATGATTGCGTCGCTGGGCCTGGCCGGACACGCGGCGGGGCCTGACGAGGCGCTGGACCCGGGGCCGGATATGGGCGCGGAGCCGGGTCAAGTTGAGGCTTTCGCGTCGTCGCTGGACGCGGACACCGTGGTGGACGGCCGGCATCTCGAGGGGGCCAGCTACCTCTGGACACCAGAGGAGCTGCTGGACGTCCTGGGACCGGATGACGGACCTGCTGTAGCGCGGCTGATGAATGTCCGTGCCGAGGGCACCGTGACTCCGGCGGCTTCCCCCTTGCACCCGGGCCGCGGGTCCGACGACGCCGGGCAGCACCTGTGGGATCGGGCGCGGCCGCGCCTGCTGGCTGCGCGTTCGGCGCGTCCCCAGCCCGCCAGGGACGACAAGGTGGTGGCCGGCTGGAACGGGCTGGCACTCGCCGCGCTCGCTGAAGCAGGTGCCGTCCTGGACCGGCCGGGGCTCGTCGCTGCCGCAGAGCGAACCGCCGCCTACCTTGAACGCGTCCACTGGCAGCCTCCCCGCGCCGGGGACCAGGGCACGGAACCCGGCACCCTGGTGCGGGTCTCGCACGGCGGCCGGGCCAAGGGTATCGGCGGCCTGCTCGAAGACTACGCCTTCTGCGTGGACGGGCTCCTGGCTCTTTACGGAGTGACTGGAAGTGACCGGTGGTACCGGCTCGCGGAAGACATCCTGCAGGCTGCCTGCCAGCGGTTCGCCGCGGACGGAACACTGGTGGACACTGCCGGAGAATCGTCCCAGGTATTCAACGCCCAGGGCCAGCGGGCCGGCCTCGAACCCTTCGACAATGCCACGCCGAGCGGCGCGGCCGCGTTCGCCGGGGCCCTCCTGGGATATGCCGCGCTTTCCGGTTCCAGCGACCATCGGGTCATGGCCGGCAACATCTTGTCGCTGCTGCCGGCGCTGGCAACCAGGGCGCCACGGGCGGCAGGCTGGCTCCTGGCCACGGCGCAGGCTGCGCTGGCAGGCCCCGTGGAGGCCGCCATCGTCGGACCCGCCGGTTCCGCGCGGGCGGAACTCCACCACGCCCTGATGATGTCCGCCAGCCCGGGCCTGGTGGTAGCGGTTGCGTCCGACGCCGGGGTCCCGGCGGCCGATGCCGCCCCGCCTGACGTGCCGCTGCTGGAGGGCAGGACAGCGGCGCCCGACGGTTCGCCGCAGGTGTACCTCTGCCGCGGGATGGTGTGCGAACGCCCGGTGGCCTCCGTGGCGGAACTTCTGGAGCGACTGGCTGCGATGGCCGGATGACGTCTTTGCCGCATCCGGAGTCAGGTGTTCCGCGGTACCCGGGCCGCTTTGAACTGGTGATATTCGACTGCGACGGCGTCCTTGTCGATTCCGAGTCCATTGCCATCAGGGTGGACCAGCGAGTGCTCGCGGACCTCGGCTGGGAGCTGGGCCTCGACGAGATCGTGGAACGCTTCGTGGGCAGGTCCGAATCGCACTTCGTGGCCGAGACGGAGCGGCACCTGGGCGTCAAAATGGATAAGGACTGGGAAGAGAAGTACGAACAGTGGTACCGCGATGCCTTCGAACGGGACTTGGCGGCCGTGGACGGCATCGTGGAGGCGTTGGCCCGGCTGGACCTCCCGCACTGCGTGGCATCCAGCGGCACGCACGCCAAGATGCGGCGGACGCTCGGGCAGACGGGGCTGCTGCCGCTGTTTGAAGGACGGGTCTTCAGTGCCTCGGAGGTGGCCCGGGGCAAGCCTGTCCCGGACCTGTTCCTCCATGCCGCCGGAACGCTCAGTGTGGATCCGGCTGCCTGTGCAGTGGTAGAGGACAGCGTGTACGGAGTCCAGGCGGCCCGCGCGGCAGGAATGCACGTCTTCGCCTTTAGCGGGGGAGTGACGCCGGCTGCGAAGCTGGCGGGCCCGGGAACCACGGTATTCCAGCACATGAGGGAGCTTCAGGACCTTATTGCCGCTCCGCGCATACGCCAGGAAAGGCCTGCCGCTGGTTCTGCCCGCTGGCGTTAAGCCGGCCTGCCGAGGACCGCTACGGCTATGGCGATGAAGTGCGCGGCAAAAGCGAACACGGTAAATGCGTGGAAGAGCTCATGGAAGCCAAAATGTTCGTAGCTGAAGTTCGGCTTCTTGAGCGCGTAGAACACGGCGCCGGCGATGTACAGGGCGCCGCCAACGCAGATCAGCACGGCGGAAGCAATGCTGGCCGCAAAAAAGTCCGGCAGGTAGAACAGGGAACCGCAACCCAGGGCAATGTAGATAGGCACATAGAGCCAGCGTGGCGCGTGGGTCCAGAGCAGCCGGAACAGCACGCCCAGAATGGCGCCGGACCAGATGACCCACAGCAGCACCACTGCCTTGGGCCGTTCCAGCAGGGCCCAGGCCAACGGTGTGTAGCTGCCGGCGATCACCAGCATGATATTGGTGTGGTCGAGGCGCTTCAGGACGATCTTGACGCCGGGGGACCAGTTCCCGCGGTGGTACACGGCGCTGATTCCGAACAGCAGCACCCCTGTCACTGCGTAGACGGCGGAAGCGATTTTCAGGTCGGTGGTGGGTGCCAACAGGATCAGGACCAGCCCCGCGGCGAAAGCAAGCGGCGCCGTCACGGTATGGATCCACCCACGCCACTTGGGTTTGATCGTCAGCAGCTCCGCGATGCGGACTGCAGCATCGTCCATCGGGCCTGATTTCCGGCCGCGGCCCGCTCCCGCGCCCGGTTGGGGAGATTTGCTTTCCATGGCTCAAGAATAAACTACGTTCCAGTAAGTTACCCGTGAGTAACAATGCTAGCGCTGAATTGCGAAGGCCTGTTGCACCCTGCCCCCGTTGCGGGCGGGTAGCCTAGGAATGCACTGCCGTCATACATCAAGGAAGTCAGGTGAGTCTCCGGATGGAGTTGCCCGGGATCCTCTATGGCTTCTATGAACGCAAGCTTTTGCGATCGCTGGACAAGGACCGCATCCCCAAACACATCGGTGTCATGGTGGACGGCAACCGTCGCTGGGCCAAGCAGTTCAACGCACCCACCAGCCAGGGCCACCAGGCCGGTGCCGACAAAATCCATGAGTTCCTCGGCTGGTGCCAGGAACTCGGGATCAAAGTAGTCACGCTGTACATGCTCTCCACCGACAACATGAGCCGATCCGGTGAGGAGCTGGACCTGCTGATGGGGATCATTGCCAACACGCTTGACCGGCTGGACGAGGACGCAGACATCTCCGTGCACGCCATGGGGGCGCCGGAGCTGCTTCCCGATTACCTCGCCGAGCGCCTCAACAAGCTCACGGCGCGGACACCGGCACACGAAAAACTCCACGTCAACGTCGCCGTGGGCTACGGAGGCCGTCGCGAAATCGTGGACGCCGTCCGGGAGCTCCTCCATGACGCAGTGGCCCGCGGCAAAGACATCGGCAAGCTCGCGGATGAACTCAGCGTCGACGACATCTCACGCTTTCTTTACACTCGCGGTCAGCCGGACCCGGACCTGGTGATCCGCACTTCCGGGGAGCAGCGGCTGTCCGGTTTCCTGATGTGGCAGAGCGCCTACAGCGAGTTCTACTTCTGCGAGGCGCTCTGGCCCGCATTCCGTAAAGTGGACTTCCTGCGGGCATTACGCGACTACGCAGGCCGGCAGCGTCGCTTCGGCTCCTGACAACTGCCGCCGCTGCCCGTTCCCGGCAACCGGTGCACATGCGCGCCCGGCAGGCGCCCGGCTCCCGGCCGGTTCACGCGGAGTTCACGTGTTCGCAACAAGAATCGCCGGGAAATGGTTTGGGAAACAAACCCGCGGGGAATTACGTTGATCTCATTAGCAGGCACACTGCCGGCTAAGCGGGGAGGCCAGTACATGGAGCGGATTTTCGCACCGGATGTATGGGAGGCCGGAACCGGCCTCGTGGCCGATCCGCCTCACCTATAGATATCCGGGCGTGCGCCCCGGGGCTGGAGTCGATGTGGCTATTTCTGAACAACTGCCCGACGTCATTTCCGACCAGGGAGAGAAAGCTACCTCTCGCGCCAAGCGAGCAACCTCACAGACCGGTGCGGCCACATATGACGCTGCGGCCGGTCTTGCTGTATCCGGCGAAAGTGCCGCGACAGATGACACCCTGTGGAGCTTTGTCATCGACACCTCGGTCTTGCTCTCGGACCCCCGCGCCCTGCTGCGGTTCGCGGAGCATGAAGTCATTGTGCCGATCGTGGTCATCACGGAACTAGAGGGCAAGAGGCACGACCCCGAACTGGGATACTTCGCCCGCAAGGCGCTCCGGCTCCTGGACGACCTCCGCGTCCAGCACGGCGGACTCGACCGCCCGATCCCGCTGGGTGACGACGGGGGCACCCTCATGGTGGAGATGAACCACATCTCCACCGAGGTCCTCCCCATGGGATTCCGCGGAGGGGACAACGACAGCCGCATCCTCGCCGTCGCGAAGAACCTCGCCAACGAAGGCCGCAACGTCACTGTGGTCTCCAAGGACCTGCCAATGCGCGTCAAGGCCTCAGCCATGGGGCTGCTGGCAGACGAGTACCGCAACGAACTGGTGAAGGATTCCGGCTGGACCGGGATGGCGGAGGTGGAAGCCAGCGAGGAGGACGTCGCCACGCTCTACGGCCACGAGCCCGTCTTTATCCCGGCCGCGGCAGAGATGCCCGTCAACACCGGACTGGTGCTGCTCTCCAACCGGGGCTCAGCACTGGGGCGGGTGGGCGCCGACAAGCAGGTCCGGCTGGTGAAGGGCGACCGCGACGTCTTCGGATTGCACGGACGTTCCGCGGAGCAGCGGCTGGCCATCGACATGCTGATGGATCCGTCCGTGGGCATCGTGTCGATCGGCGGCCGTGCCGGCACCGGAAAGTCGGCGCTGGCACTGTGCGCGGGCCTCGAAGCCGTGCTGGAACGCCGCGAACACCGCAAGGTGATCGTTTTCCGGCCGCTCTACGCGGTGGGCGGCCAGGAGCTCGGCTACCTGCCCGGTTCCGAATCGGAGAAGATGAACCCGTGGGCGCAGGCCGTCTTTGACACCCTCGGTGCCCTGGTCAGCCAGGAAGTCGTCGAGGAAGTCATGGATCGCGGCATGCTGGAAGTCATGCCCCTGACCCACATCCGCGGCCGCTCGCTCCATGACGCGTTCGTGATCGTCGATGAAGCACAGTCCCTGGAGAAGAACGTGCTCCTGACGGTGATGAGCCGGATTGGCCAGAACTCGAAGATCGTCCTGACCCACGACGTCGCCCAGCGTGATAACCTGCGGGTCGGCCGGCACGACGGCGTGGCCGCCGTCGTCGAAACCCTCAAGGGACACCCGCTCTTCGGGCACATCACCCTCACCCGGTCCGAGCGCTCGCCGATCGCGGCCCTCGTCACGGAACTGTTGGAGGGGGCGGAAATCTAGGCCTCCCAGTTGGGTGCGCCGGTCACCCTTCCTGACCGGCGCACCCGCGAACCGCTAGATTCCCAGGAACTTGGCCGTGGGTCCGTGGCCCTCCACCTTCAGCGTCCAGTCGGGGCGTTTGAAGGTGGCCGGGGTGACTCGGACCTTCTGGACGTCCTCCATCTTGCCGCCCCACGAGGCCCGGGTGACGCCGTTCAGCTCGTAACCGAGGGCGCGGGAGACCCCGAGGGACTTCTCATTCCACGCCGCAGCCTCGGATTCGGCCACTTCCGCTTTCAGGTGGTCGAAGGCATAGCTGACGACGGCGGCCCGCATCTCCTTGCCAAAGCCCTTGCCCTGTGCCGATTTCGTGAGCCAGGAACCGGTGGAGACCGTCCTGAGCGTCGCGAAATCCCTGGCCTCGATGTCCTGGCAGCCGATGAACCCGCCGTCGTGCCAGATGCCGAGAAGAAGAGTCCACTCCTGTGGCGACATGTTCCCCCGGCACCGCCAGTACCACTGCGCCATATTGGGTCCGAGCTCCTCTGCCGGGGACTCTGCCCAGGGCCGGCTGAAAGGGCTCTGGCCGGGTTCGTGGACGCCGCTCAGGGCCGCCTGCACCGCCGCCGGAATCTCTTCGTCGCGGATGGGACGGAGGGTGAGGCGGGGCGTGGCCAGCGTGAGGGCGAACGGGGGCCAGTAGGAGGCAGGCTCAGTCATCAGCGAAGCCTAACCGGAGCACCGTTGGGCTGCCAGTCACACGCCTCGGGAGATGTCCCAGGTGATGTGGCGGCGGACGTCGGTCAAGTTCATGGATTCGGCCACGAACAGATCATCGAGCATGTAGTCGTCAACTGCCAGGATCCGGAGCCAGTGGCCGGAACCCCTCGATTCATTCTCCAGCGAGCGGCTTGAGACGCAGACTCCGGTTCCGACGTCGATCCTTATCAGGTTCCGCCCGGGCCGGCACAGCGGCGCTCCGGGGTCCGAGGGGCGGTAGGCGGCGTTGGGGATCACGACGGCTTCCAGCGCAGGGCGGCCCTGATGGTCAACAGAGAGAATGGGGCCGAGGTCCACGGCATTGGTGTCCGGGAATTCGATAGGCACGGGGGAGTTGCCGGCCAGTTCCACCGGATCCAGCGCTGCGGCAAAGCGGCCGTTTCCGAAACAGGGCTCGCCGTAGGCGGCCTCCGGACGACGGCGGACCAGTCCGCCGTCGTCGTACACAGGGGTGACCAGTTGCGGAGGCAGGAGCCACGACTTCCGGGTGGAGCTGACGTAGAAGCCGTCTTTGGAGTCATTGATGCCGGTGGTGCTATGCAGCACCACACCGGCAGCGGATTCCAGCCGGAGGGCGCCGGGCCGCCGCAGCCAGGCTTGCACTGTGTTGTCGGGGTCCGGGTTTTCGGCATCCGTGCCTGTGGAGTCCCGGTTTGGAAGATCCGCCGAGGGCCGGTCCACATACTCGAAACGAAGGCTCTGCCACTTCCAAGGCGAGGACCGGCACAGGTTCCGGAACGTCATGGCCATGTCCGCCGGCTTGTTCCGCTGACCGGCTTCCCCCTGGCGCCTCGCGTCCCATGTCGACATATCCACAGTTTACGCGCGGGCTCAACAGCGGAGCGGGAAAATCCAGTAGCATCCGAGGGTGATCCAACGACTGGGCGAACTTTGGGAATCCACCCCGCTGGCCTTCTGGCTGGTGCTGGCGGCCTGCGCCTACTTCGGCGTGATGGCCGTGCGGCTCACGGTCATCGACGTCAGGCACCACCTGCTGCCGAACAGGATTGTGTTCCCGTCCTACGCAGTGGGCGGAGTGCTCCTGCTGGCGGCGGTTGCCACTGTCCTGGTAGCGGGCGCGGACGCCGAGGCAGTGCCCGACGGCGCCGCCCGGCTCTTCGGACTGCCGGGCGTACGCATCCTCGCCGGGGGAGCGGTGCTGTGGCTTTTCTACTTCATCCTGCGCATGATTTATCCGCCGGGAATGGGATTCGGCGATGTGAAACTCGCCGGTGTGCTGGGTCTGTACCTCGGTTACCTCGGCTGGGGCCACGTGTTCGCCGGGACCTTCGCCGCATTCCTCCTGGGCGGTCTCTGGAGCCTGGGCCTGCTTGCTGCCCGCCGCGGCACGCTCAAATCGGACATCCCTTTCGGCCCGTTTATGCTGGCAGGCACGGCCGCGGCCATGTTGCTCCTGCCTGCTGGCTGACGGCACGGATCGGCGTGGTGCACCTGCACGGATCCGGCCGCCGGATCCCGCTAGGCTGAAGGTATGGCAGCACCCGACTTCATCCTCAAGCTCCGCGAAAAAATCGGCCATGATCCGTTGTGGATTCCCGCGGTACGAGGGGTGGTTTTCAACGACGACGGCCACGTCCTGCTGGGCCAGCGCTCCGACAACGGCAGGTGGGCGCTGATCTCGGGGATGCTGGAGCCGGGAGAGCATCCGGCCCCGGGACTCGTGCGGGAAATTTTCGAGGAGACAGCGATCGTGGCGGAAACGGAACGCATGGTTTCAGTCGGCGTCGTGGGGCCGGTCACTTTCCCGAACGGCGATGTATGCGACTTCCTGGACATTGTGTTCCGTTGCCGCCACGTCTCCGGCGAAGCACGTGTGAACGACGACGAGTCCCTGGCCGTGGACTGGTTTCCCCTGGACGGGCTTCCGGAACTCCGGCCCGGGGACCGCGAGTGCATCCGACGGGCGCTGCTGCCCGAGGACGCCGTCCACTACGAACCCTAGCGAACTCCTAGACGGAGGCGGACTGGCGCTCGGCCTCCAGGCGCTCCGCTTCTTCGCCGCCC